>JBFGJV010000018.1:0-25592 GCA_041577015.1 Myxococcota bacterium | reverse complement strand
GTCGGCGTGGGCCTGGGCAAGGCGAGCGAGGTGCCCGAGGCGATCCGCAAGGGCGTGGAGCGGGCCCGCAAGGGCCTGCTGCGCGTGCCCCTGGTGAAGGGCACGCTGCCCCACGAGATCGTGGGCCGCTTCGGGGCCGGGGTCGTCCTGCTGCGGCCGGCGTCCCCCGGAACTGGCGTGATCGCGGGAGGCGGCGTGCGGGCCGTCCTCGAATCGGCCGGGGTGCAGGACGTGCTCACCAAGAGCCTGGGCACCAACAACGCCCACAACGTCGTGCGCGCCACGATGGTGGCGCTCGAGGAGCTGCGCGATCCGGAGGAGCGTCGCGAGCAGCTGGGGCGGGCGTCGTGAGTCAGGGCAAGCTTCGCGTCACCTGGGTGCGCAGCGCCATCGGATACGACCGCCGCCAGCGCGCGACGCTGCGAGGACTGGGCTTTCGTCGCCTGAATCAGACCGTGGAGGTCGAGGATCGGCCCGCGGTGCGCGGCATGCTGGTCAAGGTGCGCCACCTCGTTCGGGTGGAGGGCTGACCATGCTCGATCGTCTCGCACCGCGTCCCGGCGCCCGGCGCGCGCCGAAGCGCGTCGGACGCGGTCCCGGCTCCGGCGTGGGCAAGACGGCGGGTCGCGGCGTCAAGGGGCAGGGCAAGCGCTCCGCCGGCCGGGAGGTGCCGATCTATTTCGAGGGCGGACAGATGCCGCTGGCGCGGCGACTGCCCAAGCGCGGCTTCCGCAGCCGCACCCGGGTTCGCGTCCAGATCGTGAACGTGGGCTCGCTCGCGGGCTTCGACGAGGGCTCCACCGTGGACGTGGCGGCGCTGGCCGAGCGCGGTTTGGTGCGGGGCTCCCGGCAGCCGGTGAAGCTGCTGGCCGAGGGGGAGGCACCCGCCCGCCTGACGGTGAAGGTGCATCGGGTGAGCGCCGCCGCGCGGAAGAAGATCGAGGCGGCCGGCGGAAGCGTGGAGATCACGGCTTGACCGGTGGCATCCAGAACATCGGCAGGGTTCCGGAGCTGCAGCGCCGGATCCTGTTCACCTTCGCGATGCTCGCCGTGTATCGCGTGGGCGCGCACATCGTCACGCCGGGCATCAATCCCGAGGTGATCCGGGATTTCTTCGAGCAGATGGGCGGGACGATGTTCGGCCTGTTCAACCTGTTCTCGGGCGGGGCCCTGGAGCAGCTCTCCATCTTCGCCCTGGGCATCATGCCCTACATCAGCGCCTCGATCATCTTCCAGCTCCTCACGGTGGTCGTGCCGCAGATCGAGCAGCTCCAGAAGGAAGGAGAGCAGGGTCGCAAGAAGATCAACCAGTGGACCCGTTACGCCACGGTGGGGCTGGCCCTGTTCCAGAGCTTCCTGCTGGCCATGGCGCTGGAGCGCGGCCAGTTCGGGGAAGGCGCCGTGCTGAACTCGGGCTGGGGCTTCCGTTTCATGTTCATGGTCACGCTGACCACGGGCACGGTGTTCATCATGTGGCTCGGCGAGCAGATCACGGAGCGGGGCATCGGCAACGGGATCTCGCTGCTGATCTTTGCCAGCATCATCGTCAGCCTGCCGTCTGCCCTGGCTTCGCTGTGGGAGATGGTGCGCACGGACCAGTTCACGCTGTTGGGGGCGATCCTGCTGGTGGCCTTCGTGGTCGCCGTGACCGGAGCAGTGGTCTTCTTCGAGCGCGCCCAGCGGCGGATCCCCATCCAGCACGCGCGACGCGTGGTGGGCCGCCGGGTCATGCAGGGCGGCATGAGCTATTTCCCCCTGCGGGTCAACACGGCCGGCGTGATCCCGCCGATCTTCGCCTCTTCCATCCTGATGTTCCCCCTGACGGTGGGCCAGTTCGTGGAGTCCGCCGCGCTCCAGGAGTTCATCCAGGACCACCTGAGCTTCGGCGGGCTGCTCTACAACGTCGTGTACGTGGGTCTCATCATCTTCTTCTGCTTCTTCTACACCGCCATCGTGATCAATCCCGTGGACGTGGCCGAGAACATCAAGCGCTTCGGGGGCTACATCCCGGGCATCCGCCCGGGCCGGCGCACGGCGGACTTCATCGATCGGATTCTTGGACGCCTCACCCTGATCGGCGCGATCTACGTCTCGATCGTGTGCCTGATGCCCGTACTGCTCTCGAACCAGATGCAGGTGCCCTTCTTCTTCGGCGGCACGGCGCTGCTGATCGTGGTGGGCGTGGCCCTCGACACCATCGGCCAGATGGAGGCGCACCTGGTCTCGCGTCAGTACGAGGGCTTCGTCCGCGGCACGCGCACCCGCGGGAGGCTCGGAAGATGAGCGCGCGGCGCATGCTGCTGCTGGGCCCGCCCGGGGCCGGCAAGGGCACGCAGGCGGCGCTGCTGATCGACCGCCTGGGGATTCCGCAGATCTCCACCGGAGACATGCTGCGCGCGGCCGTGGCTGCCGGGACGCCGGTGGGGCGCCAGGCGCGCGCCTTCATGGAGCGGGGAGAGCTGGTGCCGGATCCGGTCGTGATCGGCGTCGCGGAAGAGCGGCTGGGGGAGCCCGACGCGGAGTCCGGCTTCATCCTGGACGGCTTTCCGCGCACGCGCGCCCAGGCGGAGGCGCTCGACGAGCTGCTGGAGCGGCTCGGGGCCCGGCTCGAGCGTTGCGTGGCCATCCTGGTGGACGAGGACGTGCTCGTGGAGCGGCTGCTCAAGCGGGCGCGCATCGAAGGGCGCACCGACGACAACGAAGGAACCATCCGTACCCGGATGCGGGTGTATCGCGACCAGACCGAGCCGCTCCTGGACTACTACCGCGAGCGAGGCGTCCTCGCCGAAGTAGAGGGCCTGGGGAGCGTGGAGGAGGTGGCGAAGCGCATCGCCGCCGCCCTGGACGGTTGAACGATGTACGGCGAATCCATTCCCATCAAGACGCGGCGCGAGATCGACACCATGCGTGAGGCGTCGCGCCACGTGGCGGAGATCCTGCTCGAGCTGCGCGAGATGGCGCGGCCGGGCGTCACGACCCACGAGGTAGAGCAGCGGGCGCGGGCCTCCATCGGCCGCCGGGGCGTGACCTCCTCCTTCGAGGGCTACGGGCCCCATGGACTGCCCAAGTACCCGGCCGTGGTGTGCATCTCGCTCAACGAGGAGGTGGTGCACGGCCTTCCGGGGCCGCGGCAGCTCAAGGAGGGTGACCTGCTCAGCCTGGATTTCGGCGTCCACGTGGACGGCTTCCACGGCGATTCGGCGGTGACGATCCCGATCGGACAGCCCGGGGAGACCGCCCGGCGCCTGCTGGAGACGACCCGGGAGGCGCTCTACGAGGGCATCCAGCAGATGGTTCCGGGTCGGCGCCTCTCCGACATCGGCCACGCGGTGCAGACCCACGCGGAGGGGCGCGGTTTCTCGGTGGTGCGACAGTTCGTGGGCCACGGGATCGGGCGCAAGCTCCACGAGCCGCCCCAGATCCCCAACTTCGGTCCCGCGGGACGCGGCCCGCGCCTGCGCGCCGGGATGGTGTTCGCCATCGAGCCCATGGTGACGGCGGGGGGCGCGGACGTGCGCATCCTGGAGGATCAGTGGACGGCGGTGACCGCGGACGGCTCTCTGTCCGCGCACTTCGAGCACACCGTGCTCATCACCGAGGAAGGGCCCGAGGTGCTGACGACGGTGCCGGGCTCGCACTGAGGCGGCGGAGGGAGTCGATGTGAAGGTTCGCGCATCGGTCAAGAAGATGTGTGAGAAGTGTCGAATCATCAAGCGGCGGGGCGTCGTGCGGGTCATCTGCGACAACCCCAAACACAAGCAGCGACAGGGCTGAGGAGCGCGCATGGCACGCATCGCCGGCATCGATCTGCCGCGTCAGAAACGCCTCGAGGTGGCGCTCACCTACATTCACGGGATCGGGCGCAGCGCGGCCCGGAGGCTCTGCGAGAAGGCGGACGTGGACGCCAGCACCAAGACGGACCAGCTCGGCGAGGGCGAGGTGATCCGTCTGCGTGAGATCATCGAGAAGGAACACAAGGTCGAGGGCGACCTGCGTCGCGAGGTGTCCCAGAACGTAAAGCTCTTGATGGACATCGGCTGTTATCGGGGCCTCCGGCATCGGCGCGGCCTTCCGGTTCGCGGCCAACGTACTCACACCAACGCGAGGACGCGCAAGGGTCCGCGCAAGACTGTCGCCGGCCGGAAGAAGCCGCCGACCAAGAAGTGATGGAGCCATGGCGAAGGGAGCCAAGAAAAAGGTCAAGAAGAACGTGGCGACGGGCGTGGCCCACGTCCAGTCCACTTTCAACAATACGATGATCACGATCACGGACGCCGCGGGCAACGCCTTGGCGTGGTCCACGTCGGGGCAATCGGGCTTCAAGGGCTCGCGCAAGTCGACGCCCTTCGCGGCCCAGGTGGCGGCGGAGGCCTGTGCCAAGAAGGCCATGGAGCACGGTGTGCGATCGATCGGCGTCTACGTGAAGGGGCCGGGCGCGGGGCGGGAATCGGCCCTGCGCGCGCTGCAGGCCGCGGGGCTGCGCATCACGATGATCCGGGACGTGACCCCGATCCCGCACAACGGCTGTCGTCCGCCCAAGCGGCGGCGGGTCTGAGGGGGCGGCGATGGCGCGTTACACGGAGGCGGTCTGTCGCTTGTGCCGGCGCGAGCAGACCAAGCTCTTCCTGAAGGGAGACCGCTGCTTCAGCGAGAAGTGTGCGGTCGAGCGGCGCAACTACCCGCCCGGTCAACACGGGCAGGGGCGCATGCGGATCTCCGACTACGGCCTCCAGCTTCGGGAGAAGCAGAAGGTCAAGCGGATGTACGGCCTCCAGGAGAACCAGTTCCGGCGCACGATGTCGGCCGCCAGTCGCATGAAGGGGCGTGCCGGTGAGAACCTGCTGGCCCTGCTGGAGCGCCGTCTCGACAACGTGGTGTTCCGCATGGGTTTTGCCACGTCCCGCTCGGAGGCGAGACAGCTCGTCCGCCACGGCCACTTCCGGGTGGACGGGCGACGCGTCGACGTGCCGTCGTACGTGACCCGGCCCGGCATGCGCGTCACGCTGCTGGAGAGCTCGCGGGAGGTGGCGCGGATCGTGGGCGCGCTGGACACGATCGAGCGCCGCAGCATTCCCGGCTGGCTCGAGCTCGACAAGGACCGCTTCGAGGGCGTGGTGAAGGCCCTTCCCACCCGGGAGGACATCACCATGCCGATCCAGGAACAGCTGATCGTGGAGCTCTACTCCCGCTAGGGGGAGGGGCACCCGACCAACGGGGGGGCGACGCCCATGCAACAGGAGCTCATCGTCAAGAACTGGCGCGCGTTGATTCGGCCGCGGCGGCTCGAGTTCGAAGAGGAGGAACAGACGCCGGCCCACGGGCGCTTCTGGTGCGAGCCGCTGGAGCGCGGCTTCGGGGTCACGCTCGGAAACGCGCTTCGGCGCGTGCTGCTCTCCTCGCTGCAGGGGGCGGCGATCACGTCCGTCCGCATCGACGGCGTGCTCCACGAGTTCTCCACGGTCCCCGGCGTGATCGAGGACGTCAGCGACATCATCCTGAACCTCAAGGAGGTCCGCCTCCGCATGCACGCCGAGGGTCCGCGGACGCTACGGGTGCAGAAGAAGGGCGAGGGCGTGCTGACGGCGGCGGACCTCGGCAGCGAGGATTCCGCGATCGAGGTGCTGAACCCGGAGCACCGGATCGCCACGCTCTCCGGGGAAGCGAACCTCGAGGTCGAGCTCACGGTGGGCACGGGCAAGGGGTACGTCCCCGCCGAGAAGAACAAGACCGAGGAGATGCCCATCGGGACCATCCCGATCGACTCGATCTTCTCGCCGGTGCGAAAGGTGAACTATTCGGTCACCCCGGCGCGTGTGGGTCGGGAAACCGATTTCGATCGCCTGAATCTCGAGGTGTGGACCGACGGGACGCTGGCGCCCGCGGATGCCGTCGCCTACGCGGCCAAGATCCTCAAGGACCAGCTCAGCATCTTCATCAACTTCGAGGAGCCGGCGGAGGCGCCGCTGCCCAGCGCCGAGGAGCCGGAGTCGCTGAACGCCAACCTCTTCCGCCCCGTCGACGAGCTGGAGCTCTCGGTGCGATCGGCCAACTGCCTGCAGAACGCCAACATCCGCTACATCGGCGAGTTGGTGCAGCGGACCGAGAGCGAGATGCTCAAGACCAAGAACTTCGGCCGCAAGTCCCTCAACGAGATCAAGGAGCTGCTGACGTCGATGGGACTATCCCTGGGCATGAGCGTCGAGAACCTTCCCGAGCGCAAGGATCTCGATCGCATGCGCGAGCAGCGCGAGGCCTGATCGATGCGGCACCGCAGGCTGGCGTCGAAGCTCGGTCGCACGAGCTCCCACCGTCGCGCGATGTATCGCAATCTGGTGACGTCGTTGCTGGAGCACGAACGCATCGAGACCACGGACGGCAAGGCCAAGGAGCTGCGCCGCCTCGCGGAGCGCATGATCACGCTCGGCAAACGAGGGACGCTGCATGCGCGCCGCCGCGCGCTGCGCGTGGTGCGCAGCAAGGACGTCACGGCCAAGCTCTTCGGCGATCTGGCGGAGCGTTACCGGGAGCGGCCGGGCGGCTACACGCGGATCGTGAAGTCGCGCCGTCGCGTGGGTGACGCCGCGCCGCTCTCGCTGGTGGAGCTGGTGGAGGCCCAGCAAGCCCCGGTGCCCCGGCCTTCGGGCGGCGGTCGGGGGCGCAAGCGTAAGACCTCGCCGAAGCCCGAAGAGAAGGCCGAGAAGGCTGCGCCGCGGCGCCGACGCGCCCGGGCGGAGGCCGCCGAGGCCGAGAAGGCCGGCGGGCGCGGCGGGCGGCGCCGCGCGGGGGCCGCAAAGGCTTCCGAGGAGGCCCCGGCGAAGACTCGCAAGGGTGGCGGCGCGCGCAAGACGTCGGGACGCAAGACGTCCGGACGCAAGGGCTCCTCCTGAGCCGACCCGCGCGGGGCCGGGGCGGGCTCCTCGTCGCACTGGCCGTCGGGCGGGGGGCGGCGGCGTTCCTCCAGCTGGAGGGCGAGCGTCCGGCGGCTCCCGTGGGCCCCGGCCACGACGCTCCGGACTTCCAGCTCCCGGTGCTGGGGGAGGGTGGGGTCCGCCGGCTCTCGGAGCTGCGCGGGCGCGTCGTGCTGCTCAATTTCTGGGCCACCTGGTGCAAGCCCTGCGAGGACGAGATGCCGGCGATGGAGCGGCTCCATCGGCGGCTGGGCGACACCGAGTTCGAGCTGCTCGCCGTGTCGGTGGACGAGGACGCCGAGGCCGTGGAAGCGTTCCGGACCAGGCTCGCGCTCAGCTTTGCCATCCTGCACGACCCCGACGCCCGGGTCTCGCGTCGCTACCAGACCACCGGCTATCCCGAGTCGTTTCTGATCGATCGTCGCGGTCGCATCGTCTTCAAGTACGTCGGTCCGCGAGAGTGGGATGCCCCGGTGTACGAAGCGCGTGTTCGACGCCTCCTCGAGGCGGGCGGGGGCGCCTCCTGAGCCGTCGGCGCTTGGCGGCCTCCCGCGTGGAGAGCTACGGTCCGGCGCGCTGGCTCGTCGGGGGGTGGCGGTGCGCGATGTCCTGGGGTTCTTCGCGGCGCTGGCCGCGGCGGCGCTCGTGGCCTGGACGGACCCCGACGCGGGCCTGCGTACCTGGTGGCGGTTGCACCTGGAGCTGTCGGAGGCCGAGGCACGCATCGCCGACGCCGAAGCCCGCCTGGCCCGGCTCGCGGCCGAGCGCAAGTCCCTGCAGGCGGATCCCTTCGCCGTGGAGCGTGCGATCCGCGAGGACCTGGACTGGGTGCGCCCCGGCGAGGTCCTGGTGCGCATGCCCTCCCGAGTCGCCAATTCGTCCGGGCTTCCTTGACGCCGGGGTGGGCCGGGGGGATGCTCCTTCGGCATGAAGCGGAGGCTCCACGAGCGGATCGCCGCCGCCGTCTCGACGCTGCTTGCGGAGGCGGGAGAGGCCGGGGCGCCGCCCGCGTTCGCGATCGAGAGCTCGCGCCAGCCGGAGCACGGGGACTTCGCCTGCAACGCCGCGATGCTGTTGAGCCGGCGCCTGCGGCGCTCGCCGCGCGAGATCGCCGGCCGCCTGGTGGAGGCGCTCGGGAATGCCGAGGGCCTGCTGGCACGCGCCGAAGTGGCGGGTCCCGGCTTCGTCAACTTGTGGGTGGCGGACGCGCGCTGGCGGGAGGTGCTGCTGGAGATCCTCGGCGCCGGAGCCGTGTTCGGCCGCTGCCCGGGAGCGAGCGAGCGGATCCAGGTGGAGTTCGTGTCCGCGAATCCCACCGGTCCCCTCACCCTGGGGCACGGCCGCCAGGGCGTGCTGGGCGACTGCATCGCAAGGCTGCTCGAGGCCACCGGGGCCCAGGTGACGCGGGAGTACTACTTCAACGACGGCGGACGGCAGATGCGCGTCCTCGGCCAGTCCGTGAAGGCGCGCTACCTGGAGCGGCTCGGACGCGCCGCATCGCCGCCGGCCCACTGTCTGGCCGACCCGGAAGCGGGCTGGGCGGACGAGGTGGGCGGCCTGCCGGTGGCCTTTCCACGCGACGGCTACCAGGGCGAGTACGTGGCGGAGATCGCCACCGAGCTGGTGGACAAGCACGGCGAGGCGCTCGTGGACGAGCCCGCGGAAGGCGCCTTCCGGCGCGAGGCGGAGGCGCGCATCTTCGAGAACATCCGCCACACGCTGGCGCAGCTCGACATCGCCTTCGACGTCTACAGTAACGAGACGACGCTCTACGAGACCGGTCGGGTGGAGGCGACCCTCGCGGACCTGCGTGCCAAGGACCTGCTGTACGAGAAGGACGGGGCGGTCTGGCTGCGCGCCTCCGCCCTGGGCCTGGACCGCGACCGCGTGCTGGTGAAGAGCAGCGGCGAGCCCACCTACCTGCTTCCGGACATCGCCTACCACCGGGAGAAGTTCCGGCGCGGCTTCGAGCGCGTGGTGGACGTGCAGGGCGCGGACCACATCGAGCAGTTCCCCTTCGTGCGCGAGGCGGCGGCGGCTCTGGGATGCGATCGCGATCGCATCGAGCTGGTGATGCACCAGTTCGTGACGCTCACGCGCGGGGGCCATCAGGTGAAGCAGTCCACGCGGCGAGCGACCTACGTGACAGTGGACGAGCTGCTGGACGAGGTGGGCGTGGACGTATTCCGCTTCTTCATGATCCAGCGCAAGGCCGACGCCCATCTCGACTTCGACCTGGAGCTCGCCACGGAGATGGACTGGAAGAAGAACCCGGCCTTCTACGTGCAATACGCCCACGCGCGCACCTCGGGCATCGAGCGCAAGGCGGCGGAGCAGGGCGTCGCGCTCCCCGAGGTGGGTGCCCTGGACCCGGAGCCCCTGGTGCTCCCAGAGGAGCTCCAGCTGGTGAAGAAGCTCGCCGAGTTTCCCGACGTCGTGGCCGCCGCGGCGGCCCAGCGCGAGCCCCACCACGTGGCCTACTACCTGCGCGAGGTCGCCGGCCTCTGGAATCCGTACCTGCAGGACGGCGTACGGCATCGCGTGCTGACGGACGAGCCGGCCCTCACGGCGGCGCGGCTGGGCCTGGCCCGGGCGGTGCGGACCGTGCTGGCCAACGGCCTGGGTCTCCTGGGCGTCTCGGCGCCGGAGCGCATGTGACGGCGCCTGCCGCGAGATCCCGCGCCAGGGGAGAGCCGCGGCGCGCGGCGAGCTGGGTCGGGCTCGTCCTGGGGCTCGCGGCGCTCACGGCTGCGGGCTTCGGGCTCGGCGTGGTGGCGGGCGTGGTGCTGGAGGAGCCGTCGCTCTTGTTCGATCACGCCGCGGGCCGGACGGTGAGCGTCCCGCTGGAGGACGGCGAGGCGGAGGCGAGCGGCGCGCCGGGGGCGGCGCCCGCGGTGGTCGAGGCCGAGCCTCCGGCGGCGGAGGCTCCGGAGCGTCTGCGGGTGGATGCGGGGCGGTCGGGGCATGGCATCCAGGTGGGCGCCTTTGCCGACCGGGGCGCGGCCGAGGAGCTGGCCCGCTCGCTGGCGGAGACGGGAGTTTCGGTGTACCTCGCCCCCGGGGAGACGGGAGCCGCCCGCTGGCGGGTTCGCGTGGGCCCCTTCGCGTCTCGCGCGGAGGCGGAGCGCGTCGCGGAGGGACTGGCCGAGCGGCGCCTCCCCACCTGGATCGTCAGCGAGGAGGGACGATGAGCCGGCGCCTGCGCCGCATCCTGGTCACGGGGGGGGCGGGGTTCCTGGGCTCGCACCTGTGCCGCCGCCTGATCGAGGAGGGCGCGGAGGTGCTCGCCTTCGACAACCTCCTCACCGGCCACATGGAGAACGTCGAGGCGCTGCTGGGTCACCCGCGTTTCGCCTTCGAGCACTACGACGTCACCAACTACCTCTACGTGGCTGGAGAGCTCGACGCGGTGCTCCACTTCGCCTCGCCGGCGAGCCCCGCCGACTTCGAGCGACTCCCCATCCAGATCCTCAAGGTGGGCTCCCTGGGCACCCACAAGGCGCTCGGCCTGGCCAAGGCGAAGGGGGCACGCTTCCTGCTGGCCAGCACCTCGGAGTGCTACGGCGACCCGGAGGTGAATCCGCAGCCGGAGAGCTACTGGGGCCACGTGAACCCGATCGGGGTCCGGGGCGTCTACGACGAGGCCAAGCGCTTCGCCGAGGCGATGACGATGGCCTACCACCGGCACCATGGCGTGGACGTCCGCATCGTACGCATCTTCAACACCTTCGGCCCGCGCATGCAGCTGGACGACGGGCGCGCCATACCCACCTTCTTCAGCCAGGCCATCCGAGGCGAGCCGCTCACCGTCTACGGCGATGGCTCCCAGACCCGTTCCTTCTGCTACGTGGACGACCTGATCGAGGGCATCTGGCGCCTGCTCAACAGCGAGTACGTCGGGCCCGTGAACATCGGCAACCCGGAGGAGATGAGCCTGCTCGAGATGGCGCGCCGGGTGGTCGAGATCACCGAGAGCCGCAGCGAGATCGCGTTCCGCCCGCTGCCTCCCGACGATCCCAAGGTGCGGCGACCGGACATCGGACTGGCGCGGCGCGTCCTCGGCTGGGAGCCGCGCGTCCCGATCGAGCAGGGCCTGGAGCGGACGCGAGACTACTTCGTCGAGGCGCTCCAGCGAACGGAGCGGCGCGAGCGGGACTCCGCGTGACCGACCAGGCCCGGATCCGCAACTTCTGCATCATTGCGCACGTCGATCACGGCAAGAGCACGCTGGCGGACCGGCTCCTGGACGCCACGCAGTCGTTGAGCGCCCGGGAGCGACGCGCCCAGTTCCTGGACAAGATGGATCTGGAGCGGGAGCGCGGCATCACGATCAAGGCCCAGACGGCCCGGATGCGCCACCGCGGTGCCGACGGCGTCGAGTACGTGCTCAACCTGATCGACACCCCCGGTCACGTGGACTTCTCGTACGAGGTTTCGCGGGCACTGCATGCCTGCGAGGGGGCGGTGCTGGTGGTGGACGCCTCCCAGGGCATCGAGGCGCAGACCCTGGCCAACGCCTACCTCGCCCTGGACGCGGGCCTCGAGCTGATCCCGGTGGTGAACAAGATCGACCTGCCTGCGGCGGACCCGGAGGGCGTCGCCCAGGAGGTCGAGGACGTGATCGGCCTCGACGCGACCGACGTGCTCCCCGTCTCGGCCAAGGAAGGCACCGGCGTGAAGGAGCTGCTGGAGCGGATCGTGGCGCGGGTGCCGCCGCCCCGGGGAGATCCTCAGGCGCCGACGCGGGCCCTGGTGTTCGACTCCTGGTTCGACCCCTACGTGGGCGTCGTGATGCTGGTGCGCGTGGTCGATGGCCGGCTGGTGCGCGGCGCCGAGATCCGGCTGATGGCCCGCCGGACCGAGCACGAGGTCCAGGAGCTCGACCTGATCGATCCCCATCCGCGTCGGGTGGAAGCGCTGGAAGCCGGCGAGGTGGGCATGCTGATCGCCGGCATCAAGAATCTGGACGAGATTCGCGTGGGCGACACCGTGACGGAGACCCGGCGGCCGGCGCCCGAGCCCCTCCCGGGCTTCCGGGAGGTCAAGCCCATGGTGTTCGCGGGGCTCTACCCCGTGGAGGCCGACGACTACGGGGCGCTCAAGACCGCGCTGGAGAAGCTGCGTCTCAACGACGCCTCCTTCCGCTACGAGCCGGAGACCAGCGCCGCGCTGGGCTTCGGCTTCCGTTGCGGCTTCCTGGGCTTCCTGCACGCGGAGATCATCCAGGAGCGCCTGGAGCGCGAGTACGGCGTGGCGCTCATCACCACGTCGCCCACCGTCCGCTACCGGGTGGTGCTCGCCGCGGGCGGAGAGCTGGAGATCGACAGCCCCGCGGCCCTGCCGCCCACGGGCGAGATCGACCGCATCGAGGAGCCCTTCATCCTGGCCACGATCCACGTGCCCTCGGAGCGGCTGGGCCCGGTCCTGGCGCTCTGCCAGGAGCGACGCGGCGTGCAGCGGGACATGTCGGTGCACGGCGCGCGCGTCCAGCTGCGCTACGAGCTGCCGCTCGCCGAGGTGGTGGCCGACTTCCACGACCGGATCAAGAGTGTGACGCGGGGCTACGGCTCCTTCGACTACGACCTGATCGGGTACCGACCGGCCGAGCTGGTGAAGCTCGACATCCTGGTGAACGGGCAGCCGGTGGACGCGCTGTCCCTGATCGTGCATCGGGACAAGGCCTATGGGCGCGGCTCGGAGCTGGTGCGCAAGCTCAAGGAGCACATTCCGCGCCAGATGTTCGAGGTGGCCCTCCAGGCCGCGGTGGGGTCCCGCGTCATCGCCCGGACCACCGTGAAGGCGCTGCGCAAGAACGTCACGGCCAAGTGCTACGGCGGAGACATCACCCGAAAGCGCAAGCTCCTGGAGCGCCAGAAGGAGGGCAAGCGGCGCATGAAGCGGGTGGGGTCGGTGGAGATCCCCCAGGAGGCGTTCCTCGCGGCGCTCAAGCTGGAGGGCGAGTGAGCACCGGCGCGGCACGCAGCGCGGAGCAGCCGAGCCAGGCCCCGGCGAAGCGCACCGGCCTGCCGCGACTCTGGGAGGAATTCGGCTGGCTGGTGCTGGCTCTGGCGCTCGCCTTCGCGATCCGCTCCTTCGTGATCGAGCCCTACCGCATCCCTTCGGGCTCCATGCTGCCCACCCTGCTGATCGGGGACCACCTGTTCGTCAACAAGTTCGTCTACGGCATCAAGATCCCCTTCACCGACGCCCGCCTGCCCGCCCGCCGCGATCCGCAGCGCGGAGACGTCGTGGTCTTCACGGTCGCCCGGGATCCCACCGCGCTGGGGCCGGATCGCTCGGTGCGGCCGGCGGACCGGCGTCGCGATCTGCCCCGGGACCGCTTCGTGAAGCGGATCGTGGGGCTGCCCGGCGACGAGATCGAGGTGCGCAACAGCGGCGTATGGCTGAACGGCGAGCGCGTTTCCGAGCGCGAGACGGGGCGAACCATGCGGGACGAGGCAAATCGGGAGCTCGCGGTCCGGGTGGCGGAGGTGAACGGCTGTGTCCACGCCGTGCTGGACGATCCCCGGCGGCCGGGCCCCGAAGCCCGCTTCGTGGTGGAGCCGGGGCGCTACTTCGTGATGGGCGACAACCGCGATCACTCCAACGACAGCCGCACCTGGGGCACGGTCCGGCGGGCCGAGCTCAAGGGGCCGGCCTTCCTGCTCTACTGGTCCTGGGACTGGAACGGGACCTGGGGCGCGCTGCTCAACCCCCTGACCTGGTGGGAGAACCTGACCCAACGCATGCGGTGGGGGCGGCTCGGCGACCGCATCGGCTGCGGGCGCGGGCTCGAGGCAGCAGGCCCCTGAGGCCGGGCCGGTGTTGGCGCCGGCCCGGGCCGCCGGGTATCCTTCCATGGTCTGGGCCTTTTAAGTCCGTCCGGCGAGGCGGACAAAGGTGCATCCTTGAGCCACGGATCCATCCCTCCCGATTCCGAGGGCGCGACGCTGCAGCCGCCGCGCGCCGTCGCCGTCCCGCCGGCCGCCGCTCACGTGGTGCTCGAGGAGACGGCGATCCGCCGCGCGCTGATGCGCATCGCCCACGAGATCGTCGAGCGCAACGACTCCCTGGACCGGCTCTACCTGGTGGCGATCCCCAACGGCGGCGTTCCGCTGGCGCGGCGCATCGCGGCCAACCTGCGCGAGGTCGCCGACCTCGACGTGCCCGTGGGCATCCTGGACACCACGCTGTACCGGGACGATCTGTTGGGGCGCGGCGAACGTCCTCCCCTGCGCCGCACCGAGATGCCCTCGGCCGTGGACGACCACGCGGTGGTCCTGGTGGACGACGTGGTCAACACCGGGCGAACGGTGCGATCCGCCATGGACGCGCTGATGGACTTCGGGCGCCCGCGCATCGTACAGGTCGTGGGCCTGGTGGACCGCGGTCACCGGGAGCTTCCCATCAAGATCGATTACGTGGGCAAGAACATTCCGACGCAGAGTGGTGACCGCGTCGTGCTGCGTGGGGTGCAAGGCGACCTGGAGGGTCCGCTCGAGGTGGTGATCCTGCCCGGCGAGGGGGGGAACGAGACGTGATCGGCAGGGACCTGCTGGCCATGGAGGATCTGGAGCGCTCCGACATCGAGCGCATCCTGGAGACCGCCACCCACATGCAGGAGGTGGGCCGTCGGGACGTGAAGAAGGTGCCCACGCTGCGCGGACGGACGCTCGTCAACCTGTTCTTCGAGCCCTCCACGCGTACGCGCACCAGCTTCGAGATCGCCGGCAAGCGGCTCTCGGCGGACGTGGTGAACTTCTCGGTCTCCGGCTCGAGCCTGAAGAAGGCGGAGACGATCGTGGACACGGCCAAGACGCTGGACGCCATGGACCCGGATGCGGTCGTGGTCCGGCACGCCGTGGCGGGCGTGCCCAAGCGGCTCGCGGACGCGCTCGAGGCCCCCGTCATCAACGCCGGAGACGGCGCCCACGAGCATCCCACCCAGGCGCTGCTGGACCTCTTCACGGTGTGGGAGGAGAAGGGCCGGCTCGACGGCCTCACCGTGACGATCGTGGGGGACATCGTCCACTCGCGCGTGGCCCGCTCGAACCTCTACGGCTTCACCAAGATGGGTGCCGAGGTGCGGCTGGCGGCCCCGCCTACCATGCTGCCCGCCTGCGTCGAGGTTCTGGGCGTCAAGGCCTTCAGCTCGCTGCGCGAGGCCCTGGACGGCGCCGACGTGGTGATGGTGCTGCGCATCCAGCAGGAGCGTCTGCAGGGCGCCTTCTTCCCCAGCATCCGCGAGTACGCCGCCACCTTCGGCGTGGACCGGGAAAAGCTGCGCTACGCCAAGGACGACGTGATCGTGATGCATCCCGGTCCGGTCAACCGGGGTGTCGAGCTGGCTCACGACCTCGCCGACGAACGGCCCAGCGTGATCCTCGACCAGGTGCGCAACGGCGTCGCGGTGCGCATGGCGGTGCTCTACCTCTTCGCGGGTCGACGCCCGCCGCACCGGGAAGGCTAGGGCGTGGCGACGAGCCGGCGTCTCTGGATCCACGGCGGCCGCGTGCTCGATCCCAGCACCGGGCGCGACGAGATCGCCGACCTCCTGCTGGAGGACGGTCGGATCGCCGCTGTCGAGCCCTCCCTGCGCGTGGAGGACGCCACGGGCCTCGACGCCTCGGGCTGCTGGGTGGCGCCCGGCCTCGTCGATCTGCACACGCACCTGCGGGAGCCCGGCGCCGAGTACAAGGAGGACATCGCCTCCGGCGGTCGCGCGGCCGCCGCGGGCGGCTTCAGCGCCGTCGTCTGCATGGCCAACACGGACCCCGTCAACGACGACCCCTCCGTGACGGACTACATTCTCGATCGCGCCCGACAGGAGTCGCCGGTGCGGGTGCATCCCATCGCGGCGGCGACCCAGGGCCTGGCCGGCAAGGTCATGTCGGAGATGGCCGGGCTCGTGGAGGCGGGAGCCGTCGCCTTCAGCGACGACGGCAAGACGATCATGGACTCCCGCGTGATGCGCCGCGTGCTGGAGTACTCGCGCCTGGTGAGCCGGCCCATCGTCACCCACGCCGAGGACCGCACCCTGGTGGGCGACGGCGTGGTCAACGAGGGACCGGCGTCCACGCGCCTGGGGCTTCCCGCCAACCCGGCGGCGGCGGAGACGATCCAGGTGTCTCGGGACCTGGTGCTCGCGGAGCTCGCCGGCGCCCACCTGCACGTGGCGCACGTCTCCTCGGCGGGCGCGGTGGAGGCCATCCGCCGCGCCCGGGAGCGGGGGGTGCACGTCACTGCCGAGGTGACGCCCCACCACCTGACGCTCACCGACGCGGCCACGCTGGGCTACGACACCAACACGAAGATGGCGCCGCCACTGCGCTCGGAAGCCGACGTGCGGGCCTGCCGGGAGGCGCTCGCGGACGGCACGCTGGACGCGATCGCCACCGATCACGCGCCCCACGCCGTGCACGAGAAGGACGTGGAGTTCACCGCGGCCCCGCCCGGGGTGATCGGCCTGGAGACCGCCGTGGGCGTCACGCTCGATCTGGTTCGGGCCGGCGACCTCGCGCCGCTCGAGTGGGTGCGGCGCCTCTCCACCAATCCCGCCCGCATCCTCGCCCTGCCGGGCGGGACGCTGGCCCAGGGCGGCCCCGCAGACGTGGTGGTCATCGACCCGGAGCGGCGCTGGCGCTACGACCCGGCCAAGGGGTGGTCCAAGAGCCGCAACTCGCCCTGGGCCGGCCAGGAGCTCACCGGTTGCGTCGTCGCCACCGTCGTCGGCGGGCGGCTGGTGTACCAGGTGGACCGCGGCGTGCTGCTGCCGTGACCGGAGCGCTGCTTCCGTCGCGTCCCGCCGCGTTGGCCCTGGCGGACGGCTGCGTCTACCGCGGGACGGCCTTCGGGGCGCAGACGGTCGCCACCGGCGAGGTGTGCTTCAACACCAGCCTGACCGGCTACCAGGAGATCGTGACGGATCCTTCGTACGCCGGGCAGATCGTCGTGATGACCTACACGCAGATCGGCAACGTGGGCACGAATCCCGAGGACGAGGAGTCCGCCCGTCCGTACCTCTCCGGCTTCGTGGTGAAGGAGATCTTCCGCGAGCCCAGCAACTGGCGCGCCTCGGCGCCCCTGGACGACTACCTGGGACGGCACGGCATTCCGGGGCTGGCGGGCGTGGACACGCGCGCGCTGGTCCGCCGCATCCGCGAGGGAGGCTTCCAGAACGGCGTGCTCTCCACCGATCCTGCCCGCCAGGAGGAGGGCGAGCTCGTCACGCTGGCGCGGGAGGCGCCGCCCCTGGACGGACGGGACCTGGTCGCCGCGGTCACCTGCGACGCGCCCTACACCTGGGCCGAGGGCGGCTGGGAGGGCGTCGCGGGCCAGCTGCCGCGTCCCGGCCGCGCCGACCCTCCGCTGCGGCTGGTGGCCTACGACTTCGGCGTCAAGCGCAACATCCTGCGCATGCTGGTGGACCACGGCTTCCAGGTGACCGTGGTGCCGGCTGGCACGTCCGCCGCCGAGACGCTGGCGCGACGACCCGACGCGGTCTTCCTCTCCAACGGGCCGGGCGACCCGGCGGCGGTCCAGGGCGTGCGGCCCGTGGTGCGCGAGCTCGCCGAACGGCTGCCGGTGTTCGGGATCTGTCTCGGTCACCAGATCCTCGGGCTCTCCCTGGGCGGGCGCACGCGCAAGCTCAAGTTCGGGCACCACGGGGGGAACCAGCCCGGCCAGGACCTCACCACGCGCAAGGTGGCGATCTGCGCCGAGAACCACGGCTACGCGGTGGACGCCGACTCCCTGCGAGCCGCGGGCGAACCGGTGGAGATCACGCACGTGAACCTGAACGACGGCACCGTGGAGGGCCTCGCCCACGCGGAGAAGCCGCTCTTCTCGGTCCAGTACCACCCCGAGGCTTCCCCGGGGCCGCACGACGCCGGCTACTTCTTCGGCCGCTTCCGGGAGATGACGCTCCGCCACAAGCGCGGCGAGCCGGTCACCGGCCTCGACGTGGCGCGGGGGCGCTAGGCGTGCCCCGTCGCGACGACATCCGGAGCATCCTCGTGATCGGGTCCGGCCCCATCGTGATCGGCCAGGCCTGCGAATTCGACTACTCGGGGACCCAGGCCTGCAAGGCGCTGCGCGAGGAGGGCTACCAGGTCGTCCTCGTCAACTCGAACCCGGCCACCATCATGACGGACCCGGAGACCGCGGACCGCACCTACGTGGAGCCCATGACGGTGGACGTGCTCGAGAAGATCATCGAGCGCGAGCGACCCGACGTGCTGTTGCCGACGATCGGCGGCCAGACCGCCCTGAACCTGGCCGTGGCCCTGGCCGAGGGGGGCGTGCTCGAGCGCCACGGCGTGGAGCTGATCGGCGCGAGCCTGGACGCGATCCTCAAGGCCGAGGACCGCGACCGTTTCCGCGAGTCCATGCGGCGCATCGGGCTGCGCCTGCCCGCCTCCGGCTACGTGCGCTCTCTGGACGAGGCGCGCGCGCTGCTCTCGGAGGTGGGGCTGCCCGCCATCGTGCGCCCGAGCTTCACCCTGGGCGGGACCGGCGCCGGGGTGGCGCTCGACGCCGGGGAGTTCGACCAGGTGGTGCGCTGGGGGCTCGAGCAGTCCCCGCGCCACGAGGTGCTGGTGGAGCAGAGCGTGCTCGGCTGGAAGGAGTTCGAGCTCGAGGTGATGCGCGACGGTGCGGACAACGTCGTGATCGTCTGCTCGATCGAGAACTTCGACCCGATGGGCGTCCACACCGGCGACTCGATCACCGTGGCGCCCGCCCAGACCTTGACCGACAAGGAATACCAGGTGATGCGCGATGCCGCGATCGCCATCATTCGCGAGATCGGCGTGGACACGGGAGGCTCCAACATCCAGTTCGCCGTCCATCCCGAGACCGGGGAGCTGGTGGTGGTGGAGATGAACCCCCGCGTCTCCCGCTCCTCGGCGCTGGCCTCCAAGGCCACGGGCTTTCCCATCGCCAAGATCGCCGCGAAGCTGGCCGTGGGCTACACGCTGGACGAGATCCGCAACGACATCACGCGCGAGACGCCCGCCAGCTTCGAGCCCACCATCGACTACGTGGTCACGAAGGTGCCGCGCTTCACGTTCGAGAAGTTCCCCCACACGGACTCCAGGCTCACTACCCAGATGAAATCCGTGGGCGAGGTGATGGGCATCGGACGTACCTTCAAGGAGAGCCTGCACAAGGCGATCCGCTCGCTGGAGGTGGGCCACTTCGGCCTGGAGCCGCCGGCGGTGCCGGAGGGAGACGAGGGACGGGCGGCGCTCTGGGCCCAGATCGAGGTTCCGCGCCCCGGCCGCCCCTGGGCGCTGGCCGAGGCCATGCGCCGGGGCGTCTCCCTCGAGGAGCTGCACCGGCGCTCCGCCATCGACCCCTGGTTCTTGCGCAACCTCGCCGAGCTGGTGGAGGCGGAGGCGAGCCTGGCGCGGCTCTCGCCCGGGGAGCGGCGCCAGGCGCTGCGGCCCGCCAAGCAGCTCGGGTTCTCGGACCGACGCCTGGCGCAGCTCTGGGGCATGGACGAGGGTTCGGTGCGGACGCTGCGTCACGAGCTGGGCGTGCGGCCGGTCTACAAGCGCGTGGACACCTGCGGCGCCGAGTTCGAGGCCCACACGCCGTACCTCTACTCCACCTACGAGGACGAGTGCGAGGCGCGGCCGTCGGAGCGGCGCAAGATCGTGATCCTGGGCGGGGGGCCGAACCGGATCGGTCAGGGCATCGAGTTCGACTACTGCTGTGTGCATGCGGTGTTCGCGCTGCGCGAGGCCGGCTTTGAGACCATCATGGTCAATTGCAACCCCGAGACCGTGTCCACCGACTACGACACCAGCGATCGGCTCTACTTCGAGCCTCTCACGCTGGAGGACGTACTCGAGGTCGTGCACCGGGAGCAGCCCGAGGGCGTGATCGTGCAGTTCGGCGGACAGACCCCGCTGCGCCTGGCCGTTCCCCTGGAGCGGGCGGGCGTTCCGATCCTGGGCACGCCGCCAGACGCCATCGACCGCGCCGAGGATCGGGAGCGCTTCGACGCGCTGCTGGAGAAGCTCGCCCTGCGGCGGCCGCCCGGTGGCGTGGCGCGCAGCCTGAAGGAGGCGGAGGCGGTGGCGGAACGCATCGGCTACCCGGTCCTGGTGCGGCCCTCCTACGTGCTCGGTGGGCGTGCCATGGAGATCGTCCAGGATCCCGCCGCCCTGCGCGACTACATGCGCTTCGCGGTGCGCGCCTCGCCGGAGCATCCCGTGCTGGTGGACCGATTCCTGGCGGATGCCACCGAGGTGGACGTGGACTGCATCTCGGACGGGCAGCGTGTCGTGATCGGCGGCGTGATGGAGCACATCGAAGAGGCAGGCGTGCACTCGGGAGACAGCGCCTGCTCGATCCCGCCCTGGTCGCTGGCGCGAGAGGTCGTGGACGAGATCATGGATGCGAGCCGGCGCCTGGCGCTCGAGCTCGGCGTTCGCGGTCTCATGAACGTGCAGTACGCGGTGAAGGACGGCTCGGTCTACGTGCTGGAGGTGAATCCGCGCGCCTCCCGCACGGTGCCCTTCGTCTCCAAGGCCATCGGCGTGCCGCTCGCCAAGCTGGCGGCGCTCGTGATGGGCGGTCGCACCCTGGAGGAGGTGGGCTTCACCCGGGAGATCTGGCCCAGGCACTACTCGGTGAAGGAGGCCGTCTTCCCGTTCGTCAAGTTCACGGGGGTGGACACCCTGCTCGGACCCGAGATGAAGAGCACCGGCGAGGTCATGGGGATCGATTCGGACTTCGGACGCGCCTACGCCAAGGCGCAGATCGAGGTGGGTGCCAGCCTGCCCCAGGAGGGCAGCGTGCTGGTCTCCGTGCGGCGTGCGGACCGACCCCGCATCGCCGCGGCCATCCGCGAGCTGGCGGAGCTGGGCTTCCGGGTGCTGGCCACGCCGGGCACCGCCCGCGATCTGGCCGACGCGGGGGTGCGGGCGGAGGTCGTCGTCAAGGTGGGGGAGGGGTCGCCCCACGTGGTGGATCGCATCGAGAAGGGCGAGGTGGACGTGGTGGTGAACACCGTCGAGCCCGAGCCCCGGGCGGTGCGGGACTCCGCCTCGATCCGGCGCGCAGCGCTGATGCGGGGGCTCCCGTACTTCACCACCGTGTCCGGGACGCTCGCGGCCGTGGGTGCGATCCGGGCGCTGCGTCAGGAGTCCATCGGCGTGCGCACGCTCCAGGAGATCCACGCCCGGACCGGGGACGCGTCGGGCGGCTAGGCGGGCGCGTGGACCCCTCCCCGTTCGCGAAGGCGCTGGAGGCGGTGATGGCTCCGCTGCGCTTCGCGGCCCGGGACGACTTCGCGCATGCCGACCGCGTGCGCGACCTGGAGAGCTCGGTCCACGAGGCCGCGCGGCGCGCCAGCCGCCAGGCGCTTCCGCGCGACGCACGCCTCGTCCTCGAGCGGGTGGCGGGCCGCTTCGAGCGACCCCGCCAGGGTGTGGAGCGCGTGGACGCGGTACGGCGCGCGCTCGCGTGGCTGGGGCCGCTGGCCGAGCCGGCCTGGGCCGAGACGGCCCTGGAGCGCTCCGTCACGGCGATTCCCGGCGTCGGACCGCGCCGCGCGGAGACGCTGGCGCGGCGCGGTCTGCGCACCGTGTCGGACTTGCTGTTCCATCTGCCGAGCCGTTACGACGACCGCCGCGCGCTACAGAAGGTGGGGGAGCTGGAGGTGGGACGCCGGGCGACCTTCGTGGCGCGTGTCCAGGGCCTGGAGCTGGTCTCGGCGCGCGGCCGCGGCGGTCGCTTCCGTCGCATCCTACAGGTGCTCGTGGGAGACGAGACCGGCAGCATCCAGCTCAAGTGGTTTCACGGTGGCGAGAGCCTGGCGCAGCAGCTGCCCAAGGGCGCCACGCTGCTGGTGACCGGCGACGTGCGCCGCTACCGCTTCGCCAAGGAGCTGATGCATCCGGAGCTCGAGCGCCTCGACGACGATGCGGATCCCGAGGAGCTGGACCTGGAGGCGCTGCGCCAGGTGGTCCCGGACTACCCCGCCACGGAGGGGATCCCGCCGCGGGCGCTGCGGCGCTACGTGCAGCGGGCGGTGCAGGAGTACGCGGACCTCGTGGAGGCCGTGCTCCCGGCCACGCTGGTGCGCGAACGCGCGCTGCCGGAGCCGGCCGAGGCGCTGCGCCGCATCCACCTTCCCGGCCCCGAGGCGGACGTCGCGGCGCTGGCGCGGCGCGACACGCCGGCCCACGAGCGGCTGGTGCTGGAGGAGCTGTTCCTGCTCGAGCTCGGCCTGGCGCTGCGACGGGCGGCGCGCGTGGCGGAGCCGGGCATCGCGCTTCCGGTGGGCGGACCCCGTACCCGCACCGCCCCCGACGCGCTTCCCTTTCGGCTGACCCGCGCCCAGCGTCGTGTGGTGAGCGAGGTGCATGCGGACCTGGCGCGTCCCCACCCCATGAACCGGCTGCTCCAGGGGGATGTGGGGAGCGGGAAGACGGCGGTGGCCTTCCTGGCCGCGGTGACCGTGGCCGAGAGCGGTCACCAGACCGCGTTGATGGCGCCCACGGAGCTGCTCGCGGAGCAGCACGAGCGCACGCTGCGCCGGCTGAGCGAGTCCGGCGGCGAGACCACCGCGCTCGAGATCGCGCGGCTCACGTCCTCGCTACCTCGCGCGGAGGCCGAGGCGGTCCGCCGCGCGGCGCGGGAGGGCGCCGTGGACCTGCTGGTGGGCACGCACGCCCTGATCCAGGACGAGGTGGGGTTCGCCAGCCTGGCCCTGGCCGTGGTGGACGAGCAGCACCGCTTCGGCGTGCTCCAGCGCGCCGCGCTCGCCGAGAAGACGCGCGGCGGCCTCTCGCCCCACGTGCTGGTGATGACGGCCACGCCGATCCCGCGCACGCTGGCGCTCACCGTCTACGGCGAGCTGGACCTCTCGGTCCTGGACGAGCTTCCCCCGGGACGCAGCCCGGTGACCACGGACCTGCTCCGCACGGGCGAGGGCGCTCGCGTGGTGCACGAGATCCGGCGCACGCTCGAGCGCGGTGAGCAGGTGTACGTGGTCTATCCCCTGGTGGAGGAGTCCGAGAAGAGCGACCTGCGGGCGGCCACGGAGTCGGCGGAGCGCATCCGGCGCGCCTTTCCGCGGGCGCGCGTGGACCTCGTCCACGGCCGGCTGGACGCCACGGAGCGCGCCGCGGCCATGGCCCGCTTCGAGCGTGGCGAGACCCACATCCTCGTCTCGACCACGGTGATCGAGGTGGGCGTGGACGTGCCCAACGCGACGCTGATGGTCGTGGAGCACGCCGAGCGTTTCGGGCTGGCGCAGCTGCACCAGCTCCGAGGGCGCGTCGGGCGCGGCGAGCGCCCGGGGACGTGTCTGCTGGTCGCGCGAGCGTCCACCGAGGACAGCGAGGCCCGCCTGCGCGCGCTGCTCGAGACCGGGGACGGCTTCGAGATCGCCGACGCGGACCTGCGCATCCGCGGACCCGGTGAGTTCCTGGGCACCCGCCAGAGTGGCCGGCTCCCGGACCTGCGCCTGGCCGACCTGGTGCGCGACGCGCGGCTGGTCTCGGTGGCACGCGAGGCGGCGCTGGGGACGGTGCGGCGCGATCCCGGCCTGCGTCGCGCACCGGCGCTGGCAAGGGCGGTACGTCGGCGCTGGGGCGCCCGGCTGGCGCTGGCCGATGTCGGCTAGGCGACCTTCCCCGGGGGCGAAAAGCCTCCCGTTTTCGGGACGTTGTCGCGCGACGGGTGATATTCTGGTGCATGGCCTCCGACTCGGGTGAGGCGCACGTGGTGAGCAACGTCCCGCCGGCCGATCCGGACGCGGCGAACCCTGCCCGCCGCCTCCGTCACCGCTACCTCTTCGCGCTGGCTCTCGTCGCCGTCCTGATCCTCGCGGCCGCCGCGGTCATGCGCACGCCGGCGGCCGCGCTCGAGGGCGACGCGCCGACACTGAATCTGGCAGGCCGACAGCGCATGCTGAGCCAGCGCGTCGCGAAGGATGCCCTAACCCTGCGCCACGCGCCGGAGCTTCGCGCCCGCCGGCAGGCGGTGGCCGAGCTCCGCGAGAGCGTGGAAGCCTGGAAGAACGCCCACGAAGCCCTCCGCTTCGGGGATCCCGCGCGCGGCATCCCGGCTCCGCAGGGCGCGTGGCTGGAGGCGGCCTTCGAGGACCTGCAGCCCGACTTCCAGGTGATCCGCGATGCCGCGCTCCAGCTGCTGGCGCGACCCGAGGCGGTGACCGCCCCGGATTCCGCGCACCTGGACCTGCAGGTCGCGCGCATCCTGGCCCACGAGCCGGCCTACCTCGAGCGCATGGACGCGATCGTCTCGCGCTACGAGCAGCTCGCGTTGGAGCGCGTGATCCGGCTGGAGCGCATCGGCCTGCTGTTCCTGCTGGCGAGCGTGCTGGTGCTGGTGGTGGTGGGCCTCGCCGTGCTGGAGCCGGCGGTGCGCCTGATCCGCCGCCAGCTACGTGCCCTGCGGCGCAGCGAGACGCGACATCGCGCCCTCACGGAGAACGCGAACGACCTGATCATCGAGATCGACCAGGAGCGGCGTCTGCTCTACGTGAGCCCGAGCCATCGCGACGTGCTCGGCCTGGACAGCGAGCGTTTCCTCGGCCGGGACTGTGCCGGGTTCCCCCATCCCGAGGACCGCGCGGTGGTGACGAGCGAGCTGGCTCAGCTGTTCAGCACGCGCACGCCGGTCGAGTTCGTGACCCGGCTGCGACACCGGAACGGCAGCTGGCGCCACGTGGAGGCGCGCGCGCGCTGCTACGAGACCGCGGAGGGCGAGGCTCGCGCCGTGGTCGTGGCGCGGGACGTGACCGAGCGCCAACGGGCGGAGGAGTTCCGCCGCCGCCTAGAGGAGCAGCTGCGCGAGACCCAGAAGCTCGAGAGCCTGGGCCTGCTGGCGGGCGGCGTGGCCCACGACTTCAACAACCTGCTCACCGCGGTGCTCGGCAACGCGCAGCTCGCCATGCTCGACCTTCCCGACGGGGCCCCGGCCCGGGCCCGCCTGGAACGGGTGCTGGCTGCCGGCAAGCGTGCCGCCGAGCTCACGGGTCAGCTCTTCACCTATGCCGGACGCGGCACGCCCGCCCTGCGCGTGCTGGACCTGGCCAAGCTCGTGGAGGAGATGGCCGACCTGCTGCGCGTCTCCATCTCGAGAAAGCTCTCGCTCGAGCTGGAGCTGGCCGCGGACCTTCCGTGCGTCGAGGGCGACCCCACCCAGCTTCGCCAGCTGGTGATGAACCTGATCTTGAACGCCTCGGAGGCCGTGGGCGATCGGGTGGGCGCCGTACGGCTCGAGACCGGTGCCCTCTCCGTGGACGACGCCTTCCGCGAGGTCGCCCATCTGGGCGAGACCCTCGCGAGCGGGGAGCACGTCTACCTGCGCGTCTCGGACGACGGCCCGGGCATGGACGAGGAGACCCGGCGACGCATCTTCGATCCTTTCTACAGCACCAAGTTCGTGGGGCGCGGCCTGGGTCTCGCCGTCGTGCTCGGCATCGTCCGCTCGCACCGCGGCGCCATCCACGTGGCGAGCCAGGCCGGGTGCGGCACGAGCTTCACCGTGGTCTTCCCGCCCTCCGCGCACGAGGCGTCGTCGACCCCGGCTCCCCAGCCCGCGCAGGCGGTCGTGACGGGGGGCACGGTTCTGGTGGTGGACGACGAGCGCGACGTGCGTGAAGTGGCGACCCTGATGCTCGAGCGCCTGGGCTACCGGGTG
>JBFGJV010000017.1:0-25857 GCA_041577015.1 Myxococcota bacterium | reverse complement strand
GGGGTGGCTCGACGCCTTTGGAGCCTTCGTGCGTGCGCTCGACCCGGAGCGCGTGCTGGCCACCTGACGCCCGGGCCTCGCCTCAGCCCGACGCGCCCCCGGCCTGCGCCGCCGCGAGCCGCGGCGCCACCGCCTGGAGCAGCGCCTCCAGCGCCGAGCGCGGGCGCACCATCACCGTGAAGTCCCGGATGCGCCCGGACTCGTCGAAGCGGATCAGGTCGAGCCCCTCCACCTCGCGCTCGCCCACGCGCGCGCGGAAGACGAGCGCGAGCGTGCCGTCGCCGGCCTCGAGCTCGTCCGTGTAGCGGAAGTCCTCGAACACCTCGGTCAGGATGGTGAGCAGCCCCGCGATCGCCGGGCGCCCCTCGAAGGGCTTGAAGGAGACCGGGCTATTGAGCCGCGCGTCGTCGCGGAAGCAGGCGATCATGTCCTCGAGGCGGTGCGCCTCGACGGCCTTGCGGAAGGTGTGGCGGTCCATGGGGCCAGCCTAGCAGGGGCGGGGAGAGGCTTGGGGCGCAAGACGTGGACGCAGCCGCCGAGCGGCTCTAGCGTGAAGGGACGGAGGCGCCATGCTGACCGCCATCGCCAAGGACCTCTGGGTCGCCCACGACCCCGACTTCCGCACCCTGGGACTGCGCCTCGGCACCCGCATGACCGCCGTGCGGCTTGCGAACGGGGACGTCTGGGTGCACTCGCCGCTCCGGATGGACGAGGCGCTGCGGAGCGAGCTGGACGCCCTCGGGCCGGTGCGACACATCGTCTGCCCGAACCTCTACCACCACCTCTTCGCCAAACCGCTCGCGGAGGCCTACCCGGAGGCGCGAGTGTACGGGCCGGCGAAGCTGCGCAAGAAGCGCACCGACCTCACCATCCACCAGGAGCTGGAATCCCTCGGAGACGACGGCTTCGACGGCGAGCTGGTGCCCGTGCCCATCGAGGGCTGCCTGCTCGGCGAGACGGCCTTCGTGCACGTCCCCTCGCGCAGCATCGTGAGCGCCGACCTCACCGAGAACTTCCAGACCTCCCCCCACTGGCCCACGCGCGTCTACCTGAGGCTCTCGGGCATCCACGGCCGGATCGGCCTGAGCCCGATCATCCGCCTGCTGTTCCGCGACAAGAAGGCCACGCGCCGCAGCATCGACCGCCTGCTCGGCTTCGATGCGGAGCGCGCCGTGATCGCCCACGGCGACGCCATCATCGAGGGCGACGTGCGCCGGGCGCTGGAAGACACGTACCGCTTCCTGGGTTGAGGCGGCCTACGACTCCGCGGGGCGCGGCCGGCACAGGAGCTGGCTCGAGGCGAAGGCCACCAGCTCGCGCTCCGGGGTCCAGACGCTGCCGTGGGTGCCGATCACGCCCTCGGCCGCCAGCTCGGCGCGCCCCTCGCAGAAGAGCCAGTCGTGCGCGGCAGCGCTGGCGTGGAAGCGCACGTGCAGGTCCAGGTTGGGCGCGATCCACGGCAGGGGCTCGCGGTGGGGATGGACGCCGTAGACCGCCGGCCAGGTGTAGGTGTCGAGCAGGATCACGGCGCGCACCGCGTCGGCGCACGGGTCGCTGCCGCGGGCGCGGGGACGGAAGCGGCACCAGCTGGCGAGCACCGGCTCGCCGGTGACGTCATCGCCAGCGGGCCATTCGGCGGCGCGGCGCTCGAAGTTGGCGAAGAAGCCCTGGTCGTAGCGCGCCTGGCCGGTCTGCTCGCTCAGGCTCCGGAGCGCCTCCGCGGGCGGCGCGTCGGGCATCCGGGTGTGGTCGTGCTCGAGCCCCTCGGCCTCCCCGCGCGTCCAGACGTGCGCCTCCAGGATCGGCCGCTCCTTCTGGCGCATCTCGACGCGCAGCGCCTCGGTGCGCCTCCCGGCGCGGAGCGTGGTGACGTCGAGCTCGACCGCGTCGAAGCGGGCGAAGGAGAGGTACTGGCAGGCGTAGCTGGCGGGGCGGTCGAAGCGGCTGGCGGCCAGGGCCGCACGCAGCGCGATGGCGGAGACGTAGCCGCCGGCGGGACCCCAGAGCGACCAGGAGGGATCGAGCGCGGCGCGGTAGCGGCCGTCCCCGATCGGCTCGACGGCGGTGTCGCGCTCGAAATCGCCCACGGAGCCGGAAGATTATCGGATCCGGGGGGAGGGCGAGGCGGGTGCGGGACGGATCCTGAGGACCGACAGGCGACTACTCCGGGCTGCGGGCGCTCTGCCGGGTCCTGGAGAGGTTCCGGCCGAGCCCGACTGCCGCGACGACGAGGCCGCCGAGGATGAACATACCGTTGGTGACGCCGCTCCAGTTGGTGAACGCTGCTCCGGCGGCGATCCCGGCCCCAAGTGCGATCAGGAAGTTGCCCGGGCGTCCACTCGCTTCGCTCCAGACCGAGCCGAGCGCGAGGCCGATGAGAACGCCTCCCCCGGTCGGAAATACCCCGCCTGTCGGGAACAGGAAAATCGGACTCACGAGTAACACCGCTCCCACGCTGAGCATCATGATGATGGGCGTCTCGCGCAGCTTGTCGATCCAGACCAACCGGCTCCGATCCCCGCGGCTAGCAGGGATCTCCGGTGGTTCGGTTGACGCCCGATCGGGACGCGGGACCTTGGCCGCCACCCGGTACAGGCGGATGGGGTACTGGATGTTCTTCAGCTCGCGCATGCCCATGTCTTCGAACGCGAGATCCAGCTTGGAGCGCACCTGCTGGAAGACGGCCTCGGAGATCCAGATTCCCCCGGGTTCGGCGAGCTGCTCCAAGCGTGCGGCGATGTTCACGCCGTCTCCGTAGACCCGGTAGTCTTCCACGACAACGTCCCCCAGGTGGACGCCGATTCGCGCCTCGAAGCGCCGCTCGCGCGGCTGCCTCTTGTTCTCCGTGGCCTGGCGGTCCTGGACGAGCTGCGCGCAGCGGACGGCGTTGACGACACTATCGAACTCGCCGAAAACGGAGTCGCCGGCCGTATCGACCACACGCCCCTCGTGAGCCTCGATCAGACTCTTTACGCGAAGGTGGAACTCCCCGATGAGACCACCCGTAGCCTCCTCATCCGCACCCATCATGCGGCTGTAGTCGGCGACGTCCACCATCAGGATGGCGGAGAGCTTGCGGCGCTGTTTCGGAGCTTCGCCGGACATTCCCAGTCGAGTGCGAGCATATTTCCGTGCTGGCCCCGCTGTCAACGGCGCGGGTTCGCGCGCCATGCTGCTGCGCGACCGGGCTGGGCCGTTGGACTCACTGGCTCAGCCCCCCTCGACCCGCTCAGCCGAGGAAGAAGCGCGCGGCCAGCACCAGGAACACCCCGGCGGCGACGAAGGCCGCCGCAGCCAGCCCTTGCATGATGCGCGGGTCGGTGCGGCCCCGCTCCAGGAACGCCACGGAGGGATCCATGGGGTCGTAGGTCACGTCCACCGTGGCTCCCAGCGGATAGCGCTCGCAGATGGCCCGGCCGTCGCCGGACCAGAGCCAGATGCCGAGCACGGGCGTCTTGGCCTCCCAGCGCCGGTCGTCCACCGTGTAGGCGAACTCGATGCGCGGCTCGAGCCCCCGCTTGCCGCCGCGGCTCGACCTCACGACCTCCGAGCGCGTGATCTCGCCCTTCACCGTGGGCCAGGTGACGCTGCGCTCGACCCGGTCCTGCAGGCGTGCGCCCTCCCGGCGCATGTACAGGCCCATTCCGACGAAGACCACGGCGAGGATCGGGTAGGAGAACTCGTTCACGCCGCCTCGGCCTCACGGTAGCGCCGGAACGCGTCGGGCGTGGCCACCGCCAGCAGGAAGCGCGCGAATGCCGAGCGGATGCCCGGGAGGTGCAGCCAGGCGCTCTCGCCCAGGAGCTCGCGACGCTCGTCCTCGGTGCGCTCGTTCCAGGCCAGGCGGCCGCGCTCCCAGTAGGCGGCGGCTCCCGCCCCGGCGCAGCGCCTGGCGTCGAGCTGCAGCACGGCGTCGAGCTGGGCCAGCTGGCCGGCGTAGCGCGACTCGACCAGCGGGCGCAGGGCGGCGGCCAGGGGGATCTCCTCGTTGAGCGCCGCGCAGCGGCCGAGCTGGATGGCCGGGTCGGCCAGGACGAGCTGCATCAGCTCGGGGTCCGTGTGCAGGTGCACGTAGCCGCGGAAGCCCCAGATCGCCCGCCGCGCCCGGGCCACGTCGTCCTCGGTGAGAGACGTCCAGCGGAGCTCGGCCTTCGGGTTGGCGGCGCGCCACGCCTCCACCACCCGCCGCTCGTCGTCCAGCATCTCCACCGCCACGAGCGCGCCCACCAGCGTATGGGTGGAGTAGACGAGTCCGGCCAGGTGGCGCACCTCGCCCAGGGTGAGGATCGGCTCGGGCTCGTCGAGCGCCGACTCCAGGCGCAGGCGCGCCCAGGCGCGCAGCTCCATGAAGTCGGGCATCGGATAGTCGGTGAACTGCGTCAGCCGCTCGGGCACCGGCAGATCCGGTGCCTCCCACTGCCAGTGGTCGTAGGCCAGGAGCGCCGTCATCCAGCGGAAGTCGAGCCCCACCTGCATCATCTCCACGGCGGCGTAGTCGGGGAGCCGGTCGCCGCGCAGCCGGAGCCGCGCCTCGTGCGGGAGCCGGGCGATGGGGAAGTGCTCCACCTCCTCGGCCGGTGGCTCGCCGAGGCGGGGCACGCGAGCGTTCAGGAACGGGCCGGCGTCGCGCTCGCGGGCGGTGGGCTCGAACACGCCGAGCCCGGACAGGTGGCGCTGGTCCTCCAGGAACGTCTCCACGAAGGCGTAGGCGTCGTGCCGGTGGCGCGCCACGCTCTCCTCGCGCTCCGCGGCGGAGGTGAAGTAGACCATGGTGTGCAGGTAGGGGAGCACGAACAGCAGCACCGGCCCGGCCAGGCCGGCGGCGTGGTAGGGAGCCGCGCGCGTGCCGGGCACCCAGCTCCTGTGCAGCGCCCAGAGCGTGTAGATGCCCAGCGCCGTTCCCACCGGCACCAGCAGCAGCCCCGCGATGGAGACGCCCCACAGCGCCGGGCGCGCCCAGGCCTGGCCGCGCAGCAGCGCCCAGCCCGCCGCGGCCGCGACCGCGCACACCAGTGCGGCCGGCACCAACGGCACCAGCGCCTCCGGGCGCAGCCAGGCGGCCCCGACCAGGGGCGCCAGCGCCAGGGCCCCGTAGAGCAGGAGATTCCCCCAGCCGGCTAGGCGCAGGCTTCGGTCCATTTCCTGAGGATCGGCCGGCCGCGGCCGGGGCTTTTGCGGCCTGCTGCGGGGGCCCGGGCCGCACGGATCGCGCATAATGCCGGCTCGGTCGGCCGAACGGAGGGGAGCGCATGCCCTGGTGGGGATGGATCGTGGTGGGGGCGGTGCTGCTCGGCTCGGAGCTCTTCGTTCCGACCGACTTCTACCTGGTGTTCCTGGGCATCTCGGCGCTGCTGGTGGGGGCGCTCGAGCTGGCCGGCCTGGGCGCACCCGTCTGGGCGCAGTGGCTGCTCTTCGCGGCCTTCTCGGTGGCGAGCCTCGTGCTGGCGCGCCAGCAGCTGAGCGCGCGCTTCCGCGACCAGCGCGGCCTCGACGTGGATCCCACCCTGGTGGGGGAGGTCGCCATCGTGCGCGAGCGCATCGATCCCGGCGCCACCGGACGCGCAGAGCTGCGCGGCTCCTCCTGGACGGCGCGCAACGCGGGCGAGGCGCCGCTCGAGGAGGGCACGCGCACCCGCGTGGAGCGCGTGGAGGGGCTGCTGATTCACGTCCGGCGCGAGACCTGACGCTCCAAGGAGGGAAGCATGGAAACCGTCATCGCCGCACTCGTGATCGTGGCCCTGGTGATCTTCGTGATCGCGCGGACGGCCCTGGTGGTTCCCCAGCAGAGCGCCTTCGTGGTGGAGAACCTGGGCAAGTACAGCCGCACGCTCCACGCCGGCTTCCACATCCTGATTCCCTTCGTGGAGAAGGCGTCCTACCGGCACACGCTGAAGGAGCAGGCCGTCGACATCCCCGAGCAGATCTGCATCACCAAGGACAACGTGCAGGTGGGCGTGGACGGCGTGCTCTACCTGAAGGTGCTGGACGCGCGCCTGGCCTCCTACGGCATCTCCGACTACGTCTTCGCCATCGTGCAGCTGGCCCAGACCACGCTGCGCAGCGAGGTGGGCAAGATCGACCTGGACCGCACCTTCGAGGAGCGCGCCGCGATCAACGCCTCGGTGGTGGAGGAGCTCGACAAGGCCTCGGAGCCCTGGGGCATGAAGGTGCTCCGCTACGAGATCAAGAACATCAATCCGCCCCAGGACGTGCTCACGGCCATGGAGAAGCAGATGCGCGCCGAGCGCGAGAAGCGCGCCGTGGTGCTCACCTCCGAGGGCGAGCGCGACGCCAAGATCAACCAGGCCGAGGGCGAGAAGCAGCGCGTCATCAAGGAGTCCGAGGCGGTCAAGCAGCAGCAGATCAACGAGGCCCAGGGCGAGGCCGAGGCGATCCTGGCCGTGGCCACGGCCACCGCCGAGGGCCTGCGCCGCATCGCCGCCTCGCTCCGCGAGGAGGGCGGCCAGAACGCCATGGAGCTGCGCATCGCCGAGCAGTACATCGAGCAGTTCGGGAGGCTCGCCCACCAGAGCAGCACGCTGGTGCTGCCCGCGAGCCTGTCGGACGTGGGCTCGATGATCGCGCTGGCGCGCGGGCTGCTGCAAAAGGAGGACGGCGTCACCAAGCCGCCCGCGCCGCCGCTGCGTTAGCTTGCCGCCCGCTCCCCCGTCCTCCCAGCCGGTCCCCACCCGCGTCAAGCTCGGCTACGCGCTGGGCGACCACACCGTCAACGTCTCGCTGGCGGCGCAGTCGCTGTTCCTGCTGTTCTTCTTGACCGAGGTGGCGGGACTGCGCCCGGCGCTGGCCTCGGTGGTGGTGCTGGCGGGCCGCTTCGTGGACGGCTTCACCGATCCCGCCATGGGGCGCCTCTCGGACGTGACGCGCTGGCACGCCGGGCGGCGGCGCCCCTACTTCCTGCTGGGGGCGATCCCCTTCGGCGCCAGCTTCGCGTGGCTGTGGAGCGAGACGCCGGACGGGCTCTCGCAGGGCGCGCTGCTGGCGGTCTACGCCGTCGCCTACGCGCTCCACACGCTCTCCTCCACGGTGGTGCAGGTGCCCTACATGGCGCTGATCCCCGAGATGGCGCTCGACTACCAGGAGCGCACCGCCATGAATCTCTTCCGCGGCGGCGGCGCCGTCCTGGGCGTGCTGCTGGCGGCGGTGGCGATGCCGCTCCTGGTGGACGCCTTCGGCGGCGGCGGGCCCGGCTACGCGGGCGCCGGCCTCGTGCTCGGCGTCTGGCTCGCGCTCCCCTGGCTGCTGGTGCACCGCCTCTCCTGGGAGCGGCCGGGCTTCGCGCGGCCGGCGCAGATCGGCTTCGTGGCCGGGGCGCGCCGGCTGGCCGCCCACGCCAACTACCGGCGCCTGGTGGGCTTCTTCCTGGCCGGACGCATCGCCCTCGACATCGCCGGGGCCATGTTCATCTTCTACTTCAGCTACTGGCTCGGGCGCGAGGACGACTACCCCATCATGCTGGGGCTGCTGCTCGGTGCCGTTGTGCTCTCGCTTCCGGTCTGGATGCGCGTGTCGCAATTCTTGGACAAGCACGTGCTGTTCGTGTTCGGGGCGGTGTGGTGGATCGGCGTGCAGGGCGTGCTCTGGATGGTGCAGCCGGAGTGGCCGCGCTGGAGCGTCTACCTGGTTGGGATCGCGGCCGGCATCGGCTACGGCATCACCGACCTCATGCCCTGGGCCATGCTGGGCGACGTGATCGACGAGGACGAGCTCGCCACGGGCGAGCGTCGCGAGGGCATCTACGCCGGCTTCTTCACCTTCACGCGCAAGCTCGGCGGGGCGTTGGGCGTGGCGCTGGCGGGCGTGGCGCTCGAGGCGGCAGGCTTCGTGCAGGGTGCGGAGCCGGGCGAGGCGGTGCGCCAGACGATCCGCGTCCTCACCACGGCGGTGCCGGCCGTCTTCCTGGTGCTCGCGCTGGGGCTGGCGCTCGGCTACCCGCTCGGGCGCGCGCGGCATCGGGAGATCGTGGCGGCGCTGGCGCGGCGCGGGGGGGAGGGGCCGGCGGGTTCTTGACCCGGGAGCGTGCTGGGTCGCCCCGGCACGGGCGCGACGGGAGTATGATCGCGGGGAGGAAGGAGTCCGGGATGTCGAAGACGACGAGGAGGCGGGTCGTCAATGCCCTGGTTGCGGCCCTGTTCGTCGCGCCCGTCGGTCCGACGCTCTCCGAGGGGGCGACCCTGCCCCGCTCGCACCAAGAGGAGAAGGCGGCAATCCAGGGGTGCTTTCTGCAGGCCTTGATCGAGCTGGAAGGTCAGCGTGAGATCCGGCTCACACGGGGCTGGTCGACGAGGATGGGAACCTTCAGCCCGTCCGACGGTGCGATGAAGGAGTACTGGACCTTCAGGGTGTGCATCGAGGCACAGGCCCCAGATCGGAGCTGGTCGCTCTTCTCTGGGAGCTGCTTCACGGGGCCCGACGGAGCCATGGGCCCGCCAGCCATCGATCCTGCAGTCGAGGGGACGTTCGAGTCGTGTCAGATCAGCTGCCGAACGTACTACATGGTGCAGGACGGCGTCTTCTGTCTGCAAGGACACTATCCGACCGACGAGCAATGAACGCATCGAGCCGCGCGGAATCGAAGGCTCAACGCCAAACGAAGCGCGGGACGCGGCTCCGGTAGGCGTCGTAGGGCGGCCCATGCTGCTCGCGCAGCCAAGGCTCCTCGGTGAAGGGGGCGAGGGCGAACCACGCCATCCCGAGCAGGCAGAGCATCCACGTGAGGAGCGAGTTGCAGAGGATCGCCCATCCCAGCAGGAGGGCGATGTCGCCCACGTACTGGGGGTTGCGCGTGTACCGATAGGGGCCGGACTCGACGAGCCTCCCTCCGAGTCCGAGCGACGCGTGCACGCTCAGCGTGCGCACGCCCCAGAGCGCGAGGAGCAGGCCGCCCACCGCCAGCGCCCCGCCCACCGGAAGCCGGAGCCAGTGTCCGAAGGCGCAGCGATTCCAGTCGAGCAGGCCGGTGAGCACGACGCCCAGGCTCGAGACGAGCGTCAGCGCCCAGATGCCCCGGTACTGCCACGAGTCCCGCCCGGGCGGAGGCCAGATGCGCAGGCCGGGCCGCACCAGCGTGAGCACGAGGCCCGCGCCGAGCAGGAGCTCGGCGAGCAGCGTCAACGTGAAGATGATCCGGACCGGATCCACGACGTCACCCCGGCGGGCGGAGCGCGGCCCAGACCGCCACGCCGACCAGAAGGTACGCGGCGAGGAGGTAGGGCTCGAGCTCGCCGGGGACGAGGCCCAGGCTCAGCGTGATGTTGGCGCAGCCGTGGAACAGCAGGTTGGGAAGCACGCTCGGCCTGGCGCGGTGGTGAAGCGCGGTGTGGATCGCGGACCAGGCGAAGATCGAGGCGGCGAAGAGCCCGGGTGAGGCCCCGGCCTGCAGCGAGTCGGCGACGAAGAACATCGGCGTGTGCCACACGCCCCAGACCAGCGCCAGGACGAGGGTTGCCCCGCGCGGCGGGAGGAGCAGCTCCAGGCGTGGGAGGGCGAAGCCGCGCCAGCCCAGCTCCTCTCCGAGGACGACCCAGAGCTGTCCCGCCGCGAGCAGAAGGAAGCCCGGCGCCAGCGAGGGGCTCGGCCTGGACGGAGCGCCCGACGCGAGCAGCAGCAGCCACGCGAGGCCGAGGATCCCGGCCTGCGCGACGATGGCAGTCGCATACGCGCCGAGGGAGCCTCGGGCCGCGAGGGTGCTCCGCAGGAAGGCGCGGCGTTGGCCGCTGCCCGAGAGCAGGAGCGCCGCCAGGGACGGTGTTGCGAGCCCCGCCAGGTACAGGTAGAGGGACGGGGACGACGGCCTCAGGGACAGGGGCAGGCCAAGGCCGACGAGCGCGCCGTGGAGCACCGCCGCTCCCGCCAGGGTGAGGAGGACGAACCGGGCGAACGCGCCGGATGCACGGTCAGGGCGCATGGCGATCACGAGAGCGGAGCCCTCTCAGGCGCCTGCCTCCAGCAGCGCGAAGAGCTCCGCCTCCGCCGCTCGAAGCGTCGCGTCCTTGCCGTGCTTCCAGTCCAGGAAGGCCCGATGGAAGCGGACGCGGCGGATCCGGCCTGCGCCGCAGAAGACCAGCGCCAACGGATTGAAGTGCCGATCTCCCGCGAAGCGGTGGAAGAAGTGCGCCTCCCAGGGTGATGTCGAGGGCCAGCGCCGGCGCTCCGACCAGTTCAGCACGACGGCGCGGTCTCCCAGGCGAGGGAGAAGGTTCTCCTCCACGTACGCCCGCCAGTTGGGGCTCTCGGAGTAGACGAAGAGCACAGGGCGCCCTCGGGCGGCGTGGGCGCGCCAGAACCAGACCCGGAGGATGGCACCCCAGAGCAGGATCCAGAGCAGGTAGGCGACCACGTAGACCAGGAGCAGCGGAAGCATCAGGACGACGAGCGCCAGGATTCCGACGGTCTTGAGGCGATCCACGGCTCGATCCCCGTTACGTTGACCGGTATCGTACGACTTCTACAGTCTTCTTGGGATGCCCATCCACTACCGCTTCGTTGAACGCTGGGGCATCGTCGTCACGACGGTCGAAGGCGAAGTCACGGCCGAGGACCTGGCCCAGCATGCAGAGGCGCTCGCCAAGGATCCGCGGGCGCGCAGCTCCGACGAGCTCGCCGATCTGACCCACGTCACCGGCGGCCCGGCGCCCACGGAAGCCGTGCGCCGCATGGGCGAGCAGCTCCGCGAGACGGACACGAACCGCCGGGGAGGGAAGTTCGCACTCGTCGCCCCTGCCGACGCGGCCTTCGGAATGGCGCGCCTCTATCAGGTCCACCGCGAGCACGCGGACATCCAGATCCGCGTCTTTCGCGGTCTCGAAGACGCATTGCGCTGGCTCGGTATCGAGGAGTTGGACTGACGAGCTCGATCCTGGCGCAGTTCGGCAAAACTCAATCGAAGTTGAGATCGACGCCACGGCCAGCCGGTCAGGGAGCGACGGCGTACGCCAGCAGGAGACCGAAGGCGAGTGCGAAGGTCGCCCAGACCCGAACGAAGAGAGATCCCCGCGCCGACCACCAGTCGAGCAGCTTCCGGTAACGCTCGAGGCCGAAGAAGGGCGTGACCAGACCGGCTACGACGATGAAGACACCGAGGATGCGCAGGAGCTCCGGTGCGCGAGAGCTCGGGGCGGCGAAGAAGAGCGCGAGCCCCAGGAGCACGCGGAAGACTGCCGCGAAGTAGAGGCCGGCGCGGGTCTGTAGGCCGCGCACGACGCCCAAGAGGCGCGAGGGTGAGGCCACGCCCAGGGCGCCCAGGGCGACGATGAAGAGGCTGAGGAGGAGGGCCACCAGCGTCATGGGGCCTGCAGTCTACCGCCAGCCGAGGTCTTCACCGTCGCGCGCTCCCGATGGTAGAGGAAGAGCGGAAGCGGACCCGAGACCCCGAAGAACAACGCAAGGGCGACGAACGCCCACGCGTGCCTGAGTCCCCGACTTCGCGACTCGAGGACGACCCAGGTGCAGAAGACCACGAAGACCCAGAGGAGGTCTGCGGTGAAGGCGGCGCTGGCATAGCTGGCGAACGTCAGTTCGAGAGTCTCGGTCGGGTTCAGCATGAGGAAGAGATTCCCGTTCTGGATCGTGGAGGGGAGGAACCACACGGGAATCGCGAAGCCTACGATCGCGAGCGCGAGATAGAGCCTCTGCATCGTATCCCCTCCGAGGCGCGCGGGCATGAGTTTCCGCCGGGACGGCGGGTCGCTCAGACGAGAGCGTACTCCCGGCGCAGCTCGGCGAGAGGCCGCTCCCAGTGCTCCTCCCAATGCACGCCCATGAGCGGCCTGGCACGCCGCCCGAGGGCCCAGCCCTCGGTGATGGCGTCCATTACCGCCGGCAGGAGCTGCGGCTTGTAGAGGACCATCTGCAGCGGGCGGCTCGCGATGATCATGGCCGGGTAGGGAGCCGGCGTCTGGGCCACCGTGAAGCTGACCACCCGGACCTCGCCGAGCGGCGTGGTGTCGAATCCCGTCAGCACGTGGAACATGTCGTGGAGCTGGAAGCCCCGCTCGGCGAGGTAGCCCACGTCTTCGCCGCGCTCGTGGTGGGCCTGGATGAAGGCGGACTCGCGCAGCAGGTTGGGGTCGAGGCCGTTGTCCGTCAGGTAGCGCTCGAACTCCTTGCCGAGCGTGCCGTCTGGAAGCGTCGCCAGATGGGCGACGTCCGGCGTCGGGCTCAGGTAGCGATCCTTCAGCATGGCTTCGGCGACGGGGTTGGCGAGGGCCATGGCGTCGAAGCCCTCCAGGGCCGCTTCCTCGCCCACGCGCATGTAGGTGAGCGCCAGGGGCACGGAGGCCCGCGGGTCCCAGCTCGCCAGGGACTCGAGCAGGCTCTTCACCAGCTCCGGATGCAGGTCGGGCGACTTCATGGGGATCACGTGGACTCCGGACGCAGGTCGACCCCCGTGTCCAAGAACACCCGCTGGAAGTAGTCCGCGTCGCGCTCGATGCCGCCGAGGCCGACCCAGTCCTCGTCGCTCAGCGCCACGCGCCAGCCCAGGAAGGAGTGCGCATCGGGGCCCACCGGGAAGCGCAGGCGCGGGTCGTCGCTCTCGATCACGTAGCGGATCGTGTCCGCGACCACCGTGGCGGGCGCCTCCGGCTTCTCCGGGTTGTGGAAGAAGGCGTGGAGCCGTCGTCCGTGCGGATAGATCGTCTTCTCGTCGTACTGGGGCAGGTTCGAGCCGGCCATCGGGGTATCGATGATGCCGGGCTCCACCAGGGCGACCTTGATGCCGTGGGCCTTCACCTCCTGGGCCAGAGATTCGGTGAAGGCCTCCAGGGCGAACTTGGATGCGCTGTAGGCGCTGCTCCCGAAGAAGGCGACGCGCCCGGCGATCGAGGTCACGTTGACGATGCGGCCGGAGCCGCGCCTCCGCATCGCCGGAAGCACCTGCTTCGTGCAGCGCACGGCACCGAAGTAGTTGGTCTCCATCACCTGCCGGAAGCGATCGAAGCTCTCGTCCTCGACGGCATTGATGCTGAAGATTCCGGCGTTGTTGACGAGGACGTCGATCGAGTCGCCCACCTGGCCGAATAGCTCCGCAACCGACGCGTCGTCGTCCACGTCCATGGGGAGAACGCTCACCGGGAGCTTGGCCTCGGTGGCGATCTTCTCCAGGTCGCTGGCGTCGGGGTTCCGCATGGTGGCGACCACCTCGTGTCCCGCCCGCGCCAGAACCAGAGTGGCGTCGTAGCCGATCCCCTTGCTCGTCCCCGTGATCAGGATCCTTGCCATGCCATCGTCTCCCTGCCCCCTGCAGGTGTCCACCATACGTCAGGGATGGCGCAAGACTCAACGGTCTTCTGGATATCGGCTGCTACCTCGTCAGCCAGCAGCATCCCTCGCTCCCGGGCTACGGCGCACGGAGCCGGTCGAGCTCGGCACCGCCGGAGGCGACGTAGAGGATGTCTCCGCTGGCGACGTCGCGGCGCATGGCGATGTCGCACCCGCCAGGAAACGTTGCATGTCGCACGAGACGCCAGGGTCCCTGCGACTTCCGGAACGTATAGAGGTGGCAGTGGTCGAGCCCGGAAGTCGGAATGAAGCGAGCAAAGTAGTACCGCGCTTCGTCGAGCTCGAGCAGCTCGAACTCCGGCGTTCCGAAGCCCTTGCGCGCCTCGATCCACTCCTGGAGCTGGGAGAGCGTCGCGAAGGACGGCTGCCCCTGGCCGCAGCCCAGGGCGGCCATGAGGCCCAGCACGAGAAGAGCGCGTGGCAGCGCTTGCCGCATCAGGCGCCTTCGAGCCGATGTCGCTGCGTCACGCCGCGGGGCGTGAGAGCAGCCAGCACCACCGCGACGAGAAAGAGCGCCGCAACGTCTCCCGGCAGGTGGCCGCGTTCCGCCGGATCGACGATCGCCTGCACCGCCATGATGCCCCCGTGCACGACGCTGGACCAGACGGTGAACCAGATCAGGCTCAGATGCGCCTCCGGCATGCGCGAGGCCCAGATCAGGAAGACGCCCAGCGTCGCGTAGATGCCGACGATCATCTGCTCGTACTCGTACTGGCTGGGTTGCCACGCCCAGCCGGAGGGCCACACGATCATGAGCGGGTAGACCAGGAGGAAGGCGATTCCGAACACGAGCAGCGCGATCCGGAGCATCGATCGGCGATCTCTGGCCATCCGAACCTCCTCCGTCTACCGCGGTGGGTCGAAGAGCAGCTTCTCCGCCTTCGGCCAGGTGTAGCGACAGCTGCGCACCACGGCCCCACCGTGGGTCTCCATGACCACTACGCCCGCGTTGCGGGCGCCGAGATGCTCGTAGAAACGTCTCGCGGAAGCATTCGCCTCCAACACCCATAGATAGATGCCGAGACCGGCGTAGTGAAGGCTCAGCCAGTCTCCGGCCTGCCTCATGAGAGAGGACCCGATGCCGCTGCGCTTGCAGGAGCGGGCAACGTGAAGATTGTCGACGAAGGAGCCCCAATGCGGGTCGTGGCCGCCGTAGACGCAAACGAACCCTGCCAGGCTCGCGCCATCCGTAGCCAGCAGGACCAGTTGGGTGCCGGGAGGCGCAGCGAGCCTTTCCTGCCACACCCGACGCCGTTCCCCCGGCAGGTCTCCATCCAGGAACGAGTCGGTGAACGAGCCCCGGTAGTTCTCGCGCCAGCTACGCGCATGGAGCTGCGCGATGGCCTCTGCGTCGGGCGCCTCTGCCAGGCGGTACTCGATCATGGGACGGGTTCCATCTCGAACGCTACCAGAGGTCGCCTGGGGGACCCGGGCCGGGTGGCTGCCGCGCCTGGTCAGGCGGCTTCCTCCCCGAAGAGGGCTCGTTCATCGGCCGCGGTGCTTGGCAAGATGCTCCCGGCCGGTGGGCGTCAAGGCAACCAACGAGCCCCGTACTCTGATGAACCCCCGATCGCTCGCTTCTTCCCATACGGGCAGCCGGGGGCACGAAGTACGCCACGCGTCCATGACTTCTGAGTAGGCTCGCGCCTTGGGAGCGAGCGACTCGAGAAGATCGAGGATCAGCGCTTCGATCGGATCGCTCATGAATCCTCGGCAATCGAGGCGGATGCCGCCAGACGGACCGGGGTCACCCGCGCGTCGACTTCACTTCCTGGACCCAGTCACACTCGATGCCGGCCTTCGCATGATGCTTGGTGATCGCTTCGAGGTTCGGAGCGTCCAGCACGCAATAGATCTTGTTGTCCTTCTCGCTGAACAGGATGTCGTGGTGCGTGACCCCGAACTCGTCCGGCGGCGCCTCCTGCAACTTGTTCAGGGTTTCCGCCGTGAACGGTTTCATGGGATGGGCATCGATGAACTTCGGCACGGTAATCACCTCCTCCCGCCTGGAGGGCGGGTACCTGTCGAGCACCTCCCGGGGACGCTCGAGCGTCCTCGTCGGGTCGGTCCTCGCCCTCATATTATAGAGCGGCGGCAGTATGAGCGGTCGTCCGGGGACCTGAACTGCCAAGTAGATCTCCGCCGGGAGCGCGGTGTTGCGGTGCCAGGCCCTGCCCACGGGTCGATTGGGATCCGCTGTGCCCCGTCGGCTGCAAGCGCCTGTTAGCGGGCCGACCTTTCGGTGTCCCCGCAACACTGGACCTGTTTCGCGCGAAGCCAGCCGCCGAGGAGTCCCGCGGGGAAGGCGGCTATCACGTAGCCCAAGGCGGGCAACTCGCCGGATGACGAACTAGTCGAGACAACGCCCAGGATCGCTCGGCCGCCTAGCGGCCCCGGCGCCCAGCGAAGAACTGCGAGGAGGGCCCGTAGACCAGAAGGAGGAAGAGAAGCGAGAACGTGAGCACACGAATCAAGAGAATGGGCGCGAAGCCGTAGGTGGCGACCGCAACGAACAAGCTCGAAACACACCACGCAAGGAACAGGACGCGCGCCCATGGCCTACCCGCGAGCATGAAACAACCGGACACGACGAGCACCAGAGAGGCCAGCAGCGAGTATCCGACGTGGAAGGAGAACGGTAGAGGGACGAGCGCATGCGCATCAAGTGCTTGGAGTGCCTGCTGAAGGCTGCGGTACGCATCGGCGTCCAGCAGTGCGAACAACTTGGGGTAGAGCGTCAAGACGCCCCACATGATCGCGAACCACGACACAACCGTGACACGAAGCGGTCGTCTCAACGGTAGACTTCCAACGAGCCGCCTAACAAGGCGGCGAACCACAAGCTGCAGAGTGCCTCAGCGCAATGCTCCGAGTTCACGGCGGAGGACACGATGACGGTGCCGGAACAACCACGAGATGAGCCACTTGACGAGCGGGCCGCCAAGGTAGGGTTCGAACGTAAGGCGGTCCGTAATCTTGGAACCGCCCGGAACGAGCTCGATGGATCGCTCATGTCGCCAAAGGCGCAGGCTGAGTGTCGGCGATTGCTCGACGAAGCCGCGACCTTCATGAAGTTCGATCAGGGTGGAATCGATCCGATCAACAGGAAGAAAGCCGAATAGGAGGAGCCAGGTCCGGAGCAGAGGCTTCCCGAACTCTATATCGAGGTCGAGCACGCTGGTGAGGCCTCGAGGAACCGTCATTCGGGCAATGGGGTGCAGCTCGGTGAGGATGCCGGCTATGGAGGTCGCCCAGGCCCACGCCTGCTCTGGCGACGCTCTTACCTCTGACTGGAAGTTGAGGGTGTATTGCGCCAAGGAAGCCTCACAGGCTCGCCGCCCAACGGACCGGGCGCTCAGCTGCCTGGCACAGGCCGCCGACGGTCGCCGAGGCACCCAAGGTTGATGCCAGAAGGCTACCAGAACTCGATTGGAACGCGCTGTGCCACGGCAGATGCAGCGCCTTGTTAGGCAGCCCGATCCTACCGCTGTGGTCGTACGAACAGGATGCGAACGAATTGAATAGCAGCGGTCAGAAGCAGGCCGAGCAGCCCAAGGACGTAGAAGCTCGGGCCAAGGTCGGTGGGCCTTGCGAGCACCAGCAGCTGGAGTCCCACGATCGCCGCAAAGATCGAGGAGTAGATGGCGCGCGTCGTCAAGCTGTAGAGTTCCGGCGAGTTCCTTCGAACGAGCCTCACTTGAGTCTCGCCGAACAGCGCGTGTCCGACGCAGAAGGTCACCAGGATGGCGGCTGCGAGGCGCCAGAGTAGGGCGGGACTCAGCTCAAGGGGGGCAAGCGACAGAGGCAGCAAGGCAAGGAACATCGCGCCAAGGCTGCTAAGGAGCAGAAGAACGAGCCTCCCAGCTTCCACTTGAGTGAACGCACCAGGCTGTCTACCCAGCACCACTACAACGCCGCTGAAGCCAGCCAGTCCGAGAGCCACCTCGGAAATTGTCGAGAGTGCATCCGGCACGTCCAATCAACCTTTCGGGCTGCCTAACGGATCGGGCGCTCAGCTGCGCCGCGGGCGCTGACCGCCAGCGCTAGGCGACCTGAGTCCCGACGCCCGAACGGTACCAAACAGCTGGGGTCGAGCGCGCGGGTCAGATGCAGCGCCTTGTTAGGCGGCGCGGCGCCCTACTTCGCGGAGATGCCGCCTGTGGGCAGATGGATCGTATGGGTGCGACCGTCAACGGTGGCTATAGAGAGGCGCTCGACGTCGATGAATTGAACCGGTTCACGCCCTTGATTGAGCCAGACGCGATGAGAGACCGTCCGTACCAGATCTTTCTCTCGGATCGAGAAAACGCTGCCCGGCAAGGAGCGTCTTCCTTTCCTTGAGTAGATGCTGACGACGGGATCGGAGGGGTGGTACCAGAAATTCACGTAGACGAAGTAGGCGCCGTCATTCGAGAGGTATCCACCCGGATAGCCATCGTAGTTGTAGGGTGACGACCAGACGGCGGATCCATCGCCATCAATCACGCGCAGCACGTACCGCTGCTCGCAAGGAGAGGCCGAGGTACATTCGATCCGCTTCACGTGAGCACAGAATCGCTCGTTGGCGGCGCATCTCTCGAACGGCTGCCAGGACGGAGGTTCGTCGCCACGTGCGGGCTGCGCGACCGCGATGGCGAGGAAGAACGCAGTGGCCAAGGCGCGGACAATCATCGATCGCGCCGCCTAACGGATCAGGCGCTCAGCTGCGTGGCACAGGCCGCCGACGGTCGCCGAGGCACCCACGGCGAGTCTCACTCTATTGAGCCGGAGTTACGGTGATCGCCGAGGATCCTTCCCAGTCCTTCGGAAGGATCTGGAAGTTGAAGAGTCTTACAGGAACTTGACCCTCGTTCCGTGCGTGATGGTCTATGTTTCCCGGTTCATAGAAACAGTCGCCCGGCCCGAACACGCTCGAGACGCCCTCTTGGACATAAGTCAGCTGTCCCTCGAAGACGCATCTCAATCCCGGACCGGCGTGATGGTGGTTGCCAATGAATCCGCCGACTTCGTAGGTTACGGATGCGACACGGAGCTTGTACTTTCCGTTGAGCTCGACCAGATTGCCCGTGACCAGCTCCTCGCGCTTCAGCTCTGCCGATATGCCGCTTCGCTCAACTGAGCCGGACCCTGATTGAGCGAACGAAGCAGCGGCACCCCATGAGATGGCCGCGGCGAGGGCGCAGAGAACTAGCTGGCGCAGTGCTCTTTTGCTCATCGGATCCTCCGAGGTTGGTGTCTGCGAGTGAGGCCGGGTCGGACATGCCAGGCCAACGTCTGCGGGAGCCCTCACGAGTCTCTGATGCCGCCCAACGGATCGGGCGCTCAGCTGCGAGCCACGGCGCCTCCGCGGCTCGCTCGAAGCGCCCACGTTCAACGCCAGACGCTACCAGAGGTCGATTGGAGCGCGCTGTGGCTCGTCAGCTGCAGCGCCGTGTTAGGCGGCGCGCTTGCGCCTGGCGAGGAGGGGGAGAAGCCCGAAAGGGGCCGCACAAAGGGAGACGAAGAGGAGGCCCATAAGAAGCGGACCCCATAGTAAGGGGTGAAGTGGCGAGAAACTCACACCGAAGAAAAGACCGAGTCCGAGCGCCGAGGCAAACAGCCCACAGATGGAAACTCCGGCGATTCGCTTCGCCAGGGAACGGGAAATAGCGCGCCGAGTCAGAAAGGCGGCCCCGGCCGCTACGGCCAGAATCGTAATGAGTAGTTCTTCCAGGTTCCGCGCCGCCTAACGGATCGGGCGCTCAGCTGCCGGGCCTGCCGCAGGCGCCGGACCGAGCGCCAGAGGTTCAATGCCAGATTCTACCAGCTGACGGTTGAAACGAGGCGTGGCCCGGTCAGCTGCAGCGCCTTGCTAGGCGGCGACGCTACGAACTGAGCCGGTCTTCGAAGCGGCACCGACCATCGGTCGGTTGAAGTGGAGCCAGCTCGATTTCTTGCCAGGACTCCTCCGGAACCGGGGGCATGGCGAGACCCCTCCATTCCTGCATGGAGGTGCCCGGAGCGGCGGTGATCTGCAAGCGTTGGAGGCTTGTGATCGGGATCGTGTGTTTCACCCGAAGAGGCTCCTCTGGCGACGAGCGCGGCTCGAAGGTCATCAATACGTAGCAGGGAGGAACAGTACGCATCTGATTGAAAAAGCCTCGGTGCCACCCGGGGCTGAGTTCATCGGTTTGGAAGCGTCCACCAGCACCGATCGGAGGCGTTTGCGCCACGGCCACCGATATGAGCGCAAGGTTTGCCGTGAGGAACGCCACGCAGGCTGCTCTACTCCAGGACATCGCGCCGCCTAACGGATCAGGCGCTCACCTGTGAGCCCGCTGACCGCCAGCGGGCCGGCGCCGCGCCTCAGTGCCAGAAGACTACCAGAGTCCGTTGAGCCGAGCTGAGGCTCGTCAGCTGCAGCGCCTTGTTAGGCGGCTGCCGCGCGCTTCAGACGCCGAGTGTCGTAGCGAACTGCTCAGTGAACTCGCGGAAGGAGCCCACGACGGGGACGCCCTGGTCCTCGAGTCGACCTGGTGCCTGGTGACCTGCGGAGAGCAGAACGCAGGCGGCACCGAGCTCTCGGGCGACCTCGGCGTCGTGAGACGTGTCACCGACGAGCAGGGCGCGTGCGGGATCGAAGTAGAACCGTTCGAGGATTAGGCGGGCCGCTGGGAGCTTGCCGTCCGCAAGGCCTGTATCCATTCCCTGTACCGCGTCGAAGAAGCCAGCCACTCCGTACCTCTCGGTCATCCGCGCGAGTGCGGCGTACTCGGTGTTGGAGATCAGGAACTGCCGGAGGCCAGCTCTGCGCAAGAGACGAAGGAGGTCGAGGGCGCCGGGCTGTAGCCTGGCCCGCGAGAGGTGGTTCTCGAAGAGTCGACAAAAGCGAGCGCTGACTTTGCTGAACTCGACGCGGTCTAGATCCAAGCCCGCACGCTGCCAATACAGCCGGGCGGGAAAGTCGAAGATCTGGAGGTAGCGCTCACGCGATAGAGTTGGAATACGGTAGTCGGCGAGGACCTCGTTGACCACCGCTACGCACAGATCGACGTCATTGAGTAGCGTGCCGTTCCAGTCCCACACTACCGCGTCGTAGCGCCTCACACCGGCTGCCGCCTAACGGGCCAGCGCTTCAGCTGCGGGGCCGCCACCTGCGGCCCAGCCGAAGCTCGGTGATCCGATGCCAAACCCTACCACGGGTCGATTGAAGCGCCGCTGTGCCCCGTCAGCTGCAAGCCCTTGTTAGGCGGCGGGCGACTCGTGGGGTCGTGTTTGGGCTCGGCTCGATCGGAAGGGGGAGGCGTCCCGGCGAGTGACTTGCGCGTGCTCGCGGACCAGAACCAAATAGGGCGATACTGAAGAAGTAGCGTGCCTCTACTGGTGCCTGCGCCTGGCAGGCCCGCCGGGCGATCCGCGGGCGAGCGCCCGACGGGCTCACCTACGCGTTCGGGAACGAGCGCTATCGGTCTGGGGATCTTCGCCTTCGAGCTCGCTCCTGAACAGGCGCGCCATGGCGCGTTCGTAGAGGCCGGGAGCGAGCCGGCTCAGGTGGCGCGCGGCGCGTCCGGCGGGCGAGAGCACCACGAGCCGGCGGCCGGCCTGCGCGCCGCGCACGATCGCCTCGGCCACGGCTTCCGGGGTCGCCTCCCGGCCTACGCGCGACTGCGGGCGCTCGCTCGGGCGGCCGTCCGGGCCGAGGGCGTGCTTCTCGATCGCGGTGGCGGTGAAGCCCGGGCACACCAGCATCACCTGCACGCCGCTGCCCCGGAGCTCGCAGCGCAGCGTCTCGAACAGCCCGTGCAGCGCGTGCTTGCTGGCGCAGTAGCCGCTCCGGCCCGGCAGCGCCGCCACGCCCGCGATGCTCGAGAGCACGATCACCAGGCCCTTGCGCTCCAGCAGCGATGGGAGCGCCGCCTGGGTGCAGTGGAGGGACCCGAAGAGGTTCACGTCCATCACCCGCCGGTAGACGGACGCATCCGTGTCCACGAAACGACTCCGGTGGGTGATCCCCGCGTTGTTCACCAGGACGTCGATGGCCCCGAGCTCCTTCTGGACGGCGCCGAAGGTCGCGGCGACCTGCTCCGGGTCGGAGACGTCGCAGGTCTCGGCGAACGCGATCGACCCGTGGCGCCTCAGCTCGTCGGCCAGCGCCGCGATGCCCGCGGGCTCCCGGTCCAGGAGCGCGAGCCGGGCACCCTCCTCCGCGAAACGGCGCGCCACCGCCCGGCCGATGCCCGAGCCCGCGCCCGTTACCACCACGACGCGGTCCTCGAAGCTACGCATGCGCCCTCACGAAGTCGCGGAAGACCTCTTCGCTCGGGCGCGGCACGTGGAGCTCGGCCTTCAGCTTCTCGTTGCAGAGCACCGGGCGGTACTGGAGAAAGGGCACCTGCTCCGGGCCGTAGCGGGAGACGCCGAGCCGGCGGCCCAGCCCGAAGGCCGCCCGGAGCACGCCGGCCGGGAGGGCGATCCGGGGCTTGCCCAGGAGCTTCGCGATCTCGCGCATGGAGACGGTGCCGTCGCCGGCCACGTTGTAGATGCCGGTGACGTCGCTCTCGATTCCCCGCACCAGGCACGTCACCACGTCCTGGTCCGAGACGAAGCAGAAGCCCGTGCGGCTGCTCACCACGTCCACCACGAACGGCGCCTCGAAGAGCGCGGTGATGAGATTCGCGGTGCGCTCGCCCAGCACCGCGCACAGGCGCAGCACCAGCTGCTCGAGCTCCGGGTGCTCCGCGCGCCAGCGCGCCAGCATCTCCTCCACCAGCCGCTTGTGGTGGGCGTACGCGAAGGCCTCGTTGCCCCGCACCGGGTCGGTCTCGCGCAGCGGCACCGGGTTGTCCGCGTGGTAGCCGTAGGCGGCGCCGCTGCTGGTGACGACGATCTTGCGCACCGCCGCGGCCAGGCACGCCTCGAGCACGTTCCGGGTGCCCAGCACGTCCACCTCGTACTCGCGCTGACGGTCGGCGCCCACCTCGTTCACCACGAAGGCCAGGTGGGCCACGGTGTCCACGGCGTGCCGCTCCAGGAGATCTTTCAGGTCCTTCGAGCGTACGTCGTCGGTGGCGTAGACGACGCCCGGCAGCCGCTCTGCGGCGGGCACCTCGCGCACGTCGAGGCCGACGAGCGTCCGGGTGCCCGTCAGGCGCTCCAGGAGCAGGCGGCCCAGATAGCCGGCGGCTCCGGTCACCAGCAGCGAAGTGCAGGTTCGGGCGGTCACTGGGGGTGTATTCTAGTCGCTCGAGGGAGGATCCCATGGCCGAGATCACCGGTGGCGAGCTGCTGCTCCGCGCGCTCCACGCCCAGGGTGTGCGTCGCATCCACGCCATCCCGGACGGGACCTACCAGTGGGTGATGGAGGCCATGAAGCGCCTCGCCTCCGAGCTCGAGTGTGAGCTGGTCGTGCCGCGCCACGAGGCAGCGGCGGCCCACATGGCCGACGCCGAGACGCGCGTCACCGGGGAGCCCGCCGTGGTGATGGCCTGCGCCGGGCCGGGCGCGGCGAACCTGGTGTCGGGCGTCCTCACCGCGCAGGCCGAGGGCAGCCCCGTGGTGGCGATCACCACCACGCGCCGCTCGGAGATCGCCTATCCCCACGCGGGCGCCATGCAGGTGGCCGACCAGCTGGCCTACTTCCGCCCGGCGGTGAAGTGGAGCGCGCCCGTGCGCGACTGGCGCAGCATCCCGGATCTGGTGGCCCAGGCGTTCCGTGCGGCGGTCTCCGGACGGCCCGGGCCCGTACACCTGGACGTGCCCGAGAACGTGCTGGCCGAGCGGCGCGAGGCGGGTGGGGTGCGCGTCCACCCCGGGCCGGCGCGGCCGGCGGCGTCGGTGCCGGCACCGGACCTGGTGACCCGGGCGGCCGAGTGGCTGACGAGCGCCACGCTCCCGAATCTGCATCTGGGCGGTGGCGCCGTGCGGGCGGGCGCCGCAGACGAGGCACGTGCGCTGGCGGAGCACCTGGGCTGCCCGGTCACCACCGCCGTGGCCGGGCGCGGGCTCCTGTCCGAGGACCACCCGCTCAGCGTCCATCCGCTGTGTCCGGCCGCAGCGCTGCTGCACCGCAGCGCCGACGTGGTGCTCGCCGTGGGGGTTCGCTTCGGGGAGCTCGACTTCTGGGGGCGCGCGCCCATGTGGGGCGAGGCGCCGGAGCAACGGCTCGTCCAGGTGGACGTCGAATCCGAGCACATCGGCATGAATCGCCCCGCGGACCTCGCGCTGGTCGGCGACGCGCGCGCGGCGCTCCAGCTGCTGCTCGAGGCGGTGCGCGAGCGCACCCCCGCGCGGCCCGCGCACGCGCGCCTGGCGGAGTTCCGGCGCATCCAGGACGACTGGCGCCAGGCCCTCGACGCGCCGCTCGTCGACGAGCACCGCAAGCCCGTCCTGACCGGAAGCCTCTTCAAGATCCTGGACGAGTGCCTTCCGCCCGACGCCATCCTCGCCATGGACGGCGGCAACACCTGCATGTGGGGCGTGCACCACCACGTTGCCCGCGCGCCGCGCTCGCTGCTCTGGACCGCGAACTTCGGTCACCTGGGCACCGGGCTGCCCTACGCCATCGGCGCCAAGCTCGCCCGGCCCGAGCGCCAGGTCTACTGCGTAACCGGCGACGGCGCCTTCGGCTTCCACATGCAGGAGCTCGAGACGGCCGTGCGCTGCCAGCTGCCCATCGTCGTCGTGGTGGCCGTGGACGGCGCCTGGGGGATGGAGAAGAGCTCCCAGAACCGCATCTTCGGCCGCGAGGGCGACTGGCTGGGCTGCGACCACGCTCCGGTGCGCTACGACCGGCTCGCCGAGGCCATGGGCTGTCACGCCGAGTACGTGGAGACGGCGGCGGAGTTCCGGGATGCCCTGCCGCGGGCGATCGCGGCGGAACGGCCGGCGGTGATCCACGCGGCCGTGGATGCGGAGGCCAACACGAAGCCGCCCGGCATGGAGCTCTGGGTGGCCTCGCACGCGGCGCACTAGCGCCGGCGCAGGTGGATCTCGACGCGGCGGTTCCTGGCGCGGCCCGCGGCCGTGTCGTTGCTGGCCACCGGGTTCGACTGGCCGAAGCCCTGCACGGTGAAGCGGTTGGGATCCACGCCCTGGGCGACCAGGAAGCGCTGCACGTTCTGGGCGCGGCGCGTGGAGAGGGAGAGGTTCGTGGCGGGGGAGCCGGTGGCGTCGGTGAAGCCGCGCACGGTGACGTGGGTCTCCGGGTGGCGCTGGAGCGACTCGCCCAGCAGGAACAACCGCTGCTTGGCCCCCCGCGAGAGGCTCGCCGAGCCCGGCGAGAACAGGAGCTCGCCCGGGAAGGTCACGACCAGCCCGTCCCGACGCCGCTCCAGCAGGGCCCCGTCGATGGCGGCCAGCTCCCGCTCCTGGGCCGAGAGGGTCGGAGCCCGGTGCTGTGCGGCGGGGGGGCGCGGCGCGGGTGCCGCTTCCGCGCTCCGCTGGCTCTCGAAGTATCCCCATGGATACTCCGGCTGCAGCACCGGCTCGAAGCCGTCGGGTACCTCGAAGGGCGCGGTCAGGAACTCGTACACGCCCACCAGCTCGCGGGTCACGAACTTCCCCAGGCCCAGGGCGAGTCCGATCGTCACGCCCTCGACGACGCCGTTCTCCCGCGTCTCCTGCACCATGTTGCCCGGGATCTCCAGGAAGCCGGCCAGGATGCCGGCGACTCCGCGCCCGAACTTGCGCGCCGAGGTGTACTCCTCCGCCGCGGCGGCCGGCGGAAGCGCCAGCACGGCCACGAGGGCCAGGACGAGCTTGCGTTTCGACATGGGTCTCCTCCTTGGGTGCGTGAGTCTAGCCGGAGTCCGGTCGCCACGGCCGCCGGCGTGGGATCCAGCGCGGGACGTGGGCCCGGTAGCGCTCGTACTCCACGCCGAAGCGCTTCACGAGGCCCGGCTCCTCCGCGCGCGGAATGTAGACCGCGTTCACGGCGGTGAACAGCACGAACCAGAGGCCCAGCGCCGGGGCCGCCAACAGCAGCGCCTCCCCCAGCAGGACGAACGCGACCCCGCTGATCATGGGATTGCGCACGTAGCGGTACGGGCCCTCGACGACGAGCTTCCGGGTCGGGTCCCAGGGCGCGAGCGTCCCGTCGCCCTTCCGGGCGAAGAGCCGCACCGTCGCCACGAAGAGCGCGAGGCCCACCGCGAGCGAGGCCAGCGCCAGCACGAAGGTCGCCACGCGGGCCGCCGGGCCCAGCGTGAGCCGGCCGCCCACGCCGCTGGCCAGCAGGAAGGTGGGGATCACCACCGTTGCCACGAAGGGCAGCATCAGGATGGCACGGACGTGACGCCAGATCACGGGCGCAGTATAGGCGCTCGCCTACCCTCGACGGCGGAGGACGTCCCCATGTGGTCGGTGCTTCTGGCCCTGCCGCTTGCTCTCGCCCCCGCCGACGATGCCTTCCTGGCCGGCTACGCCACGGCGATCGTCGAGCGGGAGTTCCAGCTGGAGGATGCGACGGTGGACGTGCAGGACGGAGAGGTGCACGTCCGGGCGCGGCGCGTCCCGGGCGACGAGGCGGAGAAGCTGCGCCTCATCCTGGAGGCAGTGCCGGGCGTCGCCTCCGTGGACGTG
>JBFGJV010000016.1:0-25944 GCA_041577015.1 Myxococcota bacterium | reverse complement strand
GCATGGAGCGCCCCGTCCTGCTGGGCGCCTACCCGATCACGCCCGCGAGCGACGTCCTCCACGAGGTGTCGCGCCACCGGAACTTCGGCGTGAAGACCTTCCAGGCGGAGGACGAGATCGCCGCCGCGGCGGCGGCCGTGGGCGCGTCGTTCGCGGGCATGCTCGGCGTGTGCACCACGAGCGGGCCCGGCTTCCTGCTCAAGCAGGAGGTGATCAACCTCGCGGTGGTGGCGGAGCTCCCGGTCGTGATCGTGGACATCCAGCGCGCGGGGCCCTCCACGGGGCTGCCCACCAAGACCGAGCAGGCCGATCTGCTGGTGGCCCTGCACGGTCGCAGCTCCGACAGTCCGCTTCCGGTGCTGGCGCCGGCCACGCCCGGCGAGTGCTTCACGATCATGCTCGAAGCCTTCCGCATCGCGGTGAAGTACATGACCCCCGTGGTCGTCCTCTCGGACACCTACCTGGCCAACAGCGCGGAGCCGTGGCGGATCCCGGACCTGGAGACGCTCCCGCGCTACCCGATCGCCTTCCGCACCGACCCCGAGGGCTTCGAGCCCTACGTGCGCGATCCGGAGAGCGGGGCGCGGCCCTGGGCGATCCCGGGCACGCCGGGTCTCCAGCACCGTGTGGGCGGGCTGGAGAAGCAGGACGTGACCGGGGCGGTCTCGTACGATCCCGCCAACCACGAGCGCATGACGCACCTGCGCCACGAGAAGGTGGCGGGCATCGCGCGCGACATCTCGCCCGTGGAGGTGAACGGCTCGCCGCGCGGGCGGCTGCTCGTGGTGGGCTGGGGCGGCACCCACGGCGCGATCGCCACGGCCGTGGACGCGGCGCGGGCGGACGGGCTCGACGTCTCCAGCGTGCACCTGCGTCACCTGAACCCCTTCCCGGCCGACCTGGGCGAGGTGCTGGGGCGCTTCGAGCAGGTGCTGGTGCCGGAGCTCAACATGGGACAGCTGGCGCTGCTGCTGCGCGCCCACTACCCCGTGCCGGTGGAGGGGCTCTCCAAGGTTCAGGGCCAGCCGTTCAAGGTGGCGGAGATCCGTCAGCGCATCGACGCGATGCTCAACCGGGAGACTTGAGGTGGCGCCGCCCGCGACCCCGCTCACACGCAAGGACTTCGTCTCGAACCAGGAGGTGCGCTGGTGCCCCGGGTGCGGGGACTACTCGGTGCTCGCCAACGTGCAGCGCATCATGCCGGAGCTCGGGGTGCCGCGCGAGAACGTGGTCTTCGTGTCCGGGATCGGCTGCTCGAGCCGCTTCCCGTACTACATGAACACCTACGGCTTCCACACCATCCACGGCCGCGCGCCCGCCTTCGCCACCGGAATCAAGCTGGTGCGCCCCGAGCTCGCGGTCTGGGTGGTGACCGGCGACGGCGACGGGCTCTCGATCGGCGGCAACCACCTGCTGCACACGATCCGCCGCAACGTCGACCTGCAGATCCTGCTGTTCAACAACCGCGTGTACGGGCTCACCAAGGGTCAGTACTCGCCCACCTCCCGGGTGGGCATGAAGACCAAGTCGACCCCTCAGGGGTCCGTGGACTACCCCATCGATCCCGTGGCCTTCGCGCTCGGCGCCAGCGCGACCTTCGTGGCGCGTACCGTGGACGTGGACGCCCCGCACCTCCAGGAGACCCTGCGCCGGGCCTTCGCCCACTCGGGCACGGCCTTCGTGGAGATCCTGCAGAACTGCCCGGTCTACAACGACGACGAGTGGGTCGAGGTGGAGGACCGCAAGACGCGGGTGGAGGCGGCGCTCCCCCTGGAGCACGGCCAGCCGCTCGTCTTCGGGCCGAAGGGCGTCCGGCGCGGCATCCGCATCGAGCGCGACATCCCTGCGGTCGTCTCGCTCCGCGACGACGAGGACCCGGTGGCGGCGGGCGTGGCGGTGCACGACGAGCGTCACGAGAGCCCGGCCTACGCCTTCGCCCTGGCCACGCTCCAGCGGCCGGAGTTCCCGCTTCCGGTGGGCGTCTTCCGCGCGGTGCAGCGGCCGGCCTACGAGGGCCTGGTCCAGGCCCAGGTGGACCGCGCGGTCGCCGAGCGCGGCGCCGGCGACCTGGCCACGCTGCTCTCTTCGGGCGAGACCTGGACCGTCAGGGAGTAGGCGCCCGGGGCGCCAAGCCAGTTCAGCGGCCGGGGCAGAGCTCCGGCACGTGCTTCGCCAGCGTCTCGCCGATCTCCGCCGGTGAGCGGGCCACGGCCACCCCGGACGCCTCCAGCGCCGCGATCTTGTCGGCGGCCCGCCCCTTGCCGCCCGCGATGATGGCCCCGGCATGCCCCATGCGCTTGCCCGGGGGCGCGTTCTGCCCGGCGATGAATGACACCACGGGCTTGCTCACGTGCTCGCGGACGTATGCCGCGGCGGTCTCCTCGGCGCTCCCTCCGATCTCGCCGATCATGACCACGGCCTTCGTGTCCGGGTCGGCCTCGAAGAGCGCCAGGGCGTCCACGAAGGTGGTCCCGATCACCGGGTCTCCGCCGATGCCCACGCAGGTGGACTGGCCCACACCGAGGCGCGTCAGCTGATCCACGGCCTCGTAGGTGAGCGTGCCGGAGCGGGAGACCACGCCCACCGGGCCGGGGCGCGTGATCTGGGCCGGCATGATCCCGATCCGGCACTGCTCGGGGGTGACGACGCCGGGGCAGTTCGGCCCGATCAGGCGCGTCCGGCTGCCGCGCATGGCGCTCTTGGCCCGGAGCATGTCCAGCGCCGGAATCCCCTCGGTGATGCACACGGCCAGCTCCAGCTCGGCGTCCACCGCCTCGAGGATCGCGTCGGCCGCGAAGGGGGCGGGAACGAAGATGACCGACGCGTTGGCGCTCGTCTCCGCCACCGCCTGGCGCACGGTGTCGAAGATCGGCATCCCCTCGATCTGCTGGCCGCCCTTGCCGGGCGCCACGCCGCCCACGACCTGGGTGCCGTACTCCTTCGAGAGCCGCGCATGGAAGGTGCCCATGCGCCCCACGCCCTGGACGAGGAGCCGCGTGTCCCGGTCGCAGAGGATCGCCATCCCCTCCTCCTCGTCGCCTAGGCGCCGCGCACCGCGGCGACGGCCCGCTCGCCCGCCTCGCGCAGCGTCTCCACGGCCACGATGTCGAGCCCGGAGCGGGCCAGCAGCTCACGCCCCTGGGCGGCGTTGGTACCCTGGAGACGCACCACCAGCGGAACCCTCACCCCCACCTCGCGCGCCGCCGCCACCACGCCCTCGGCGATGAGGTCGCAGCGGACGATGCCGCCGAAGATGTTGACGAGGATGCCCCGCACGTTCTCGTCGCGCAGGATCAGCTTGAAGGCGGCGGTCACCGTCTCCTCGTCCGCGCCGCCACCCACGTCCAGGAAGTTGGCCGGGGCGCCGCCGCACACCTGGATCATGTCCAGGGTCGCCATGGCGAGGCCGGCACCGTTCACCATGCAGCCGATGTTGCCGTCGAGCCCCACGTAGGAGAGGTCGTGCTCCTTGGCCTCGCGCTCGCGGGGATCCTCCTCGTCCGGATCGCGCAGCTCGCGCAGCTCCGGATGGCGGAAGAGTGCGCTCTCGTCGAAGTTGAGCTTGGCGTCCAGGGCCAGCAGCTCGCCCTGCTTCGTCACGACGAGCGGGTTGATCTCCGCCAGCGAGGCGTCCTGCGCCACGAAGAGGCGGTAGAGACCGGCCAGGAAGGGCTCGAGCTTGCGCACCTGGGCGCCGCCCAGGCCGAGGCCGAAGCCCACGTTGCGGACCTGGTAGGGCTGGAGACCCACGTTCGCGTCCACGTGGGCGGTCTCGATCTTCTCGGGGCTGCGCGCCGCCACCTCCTCGATCTCCATGCCGCCCTCGGTGGAGGCGATCACGGCGAGCTTCTCGTCGGCGCGGTCCAGCACCAGGCCCAGGTAGAGCTCGCGCGCGATGTCGCAGCCCGCCTCCACGTAGACCTTGCGCACCCGCTTCCCCTCCGGCCCGGTCTGCGCGCTGCGCAGCGTCATGCCGAGGATCTCGCTGGCCGCCTGCCTCGCCTCGGCCGGCGAGCGGGCCAGCTTGATGCCGCCCGCCTTGCCGCGGCCGCCGGCGTGCACCTGGGCCTTCACCGCCACGACCTCCGCCCCGAGCGCCCGGGCCGCGGCCTCGGCCTCGGCGGGGGTGGTGGCGAGGCGGCCCTCCGGCACCGCCACACCCGCCTCCCGGAGCAGCTGCTTGGCCTGGTACTCGTGGACGTTCACGGGATCAGAGCCGGATCTTCGAGACGAGCGAGCGCACGTGCTCCACGGAGGCGTCGAACTGCTTGCGCTCCTCGGGATCGAGATCGATCTCCAGCACCTTCTCCACGCCCCCGGCCCCGAGGATGCAGGGCACGCCCACGTAGAGACCGTTCACGCCGTACTCGCCCTCCAGCAGCGCCGCGCAGGCGAGCACGCGCTTCTGGTCCCTCAGGATCGCCTCGGCCATCTCGAGCACGCTGAAGGCGGGCGAGACGAAGGCGGAGCCGGTCTTGAGCAGGCCCACCACCTCCCCTCCGGCGCCCTTGGTGCGCTCCACGATCGCCTGGATCTTCTCGTCGGAGAGGAGCTTGGTGATCGGCACACCTGCCACCGTGCAGTAGCGCGGCAGCGGAACCATGGTGTCCCCGTGCCCGCCCAGCACCAGCGCCGTCACGTCGCGCACGGAGACCCCCAGCTCCCAGGCCACGAAGCTCCGCAAGCGCGCGGAGTCGAGCACGCCCGCCATGCCCAGCACGCGAGCCTTCGGGAAGCCCGAGATCTCCTTGAAGGTGTAGACCATGGCATCCAGCGGGTTCGACACCACGATCACGAAGGCATCGGGCGCGTTCTGCTTCACGCCCTTCGCCACGGACTTCATGATCTCGAGGTTCTTGGCCAGCAGGTCGTCGCGGGACATGCCGGGCTTGCGCGCCAGGCCCGCGGTGACGATGACGAGGTCGGCCCCCCGGATGTCGCCGTAGTCGTTGGCGCCGGTGACGCGGGCGTCGCTTCCCGCAAGGGGAGCGCCCTCGGCGATGTCCAGGGCCTTGCCCTGGGGAAGCCCTTCCACCACGTCGAAGAGCACCACGTCGCCGAGCTCGCGATAGGCGGCCTGCTCGGCCAGCACACCGCCGATGTTGCCGGCGCCGATGAGCGCGATCTTCCTGCGCATGGACGCGTCTCCTCCGCCCGTGCGGGCCTAGAGCCTTCGGATGTTGTCGATGATGGCGTCACCGAACTCGCTGCACTTGAGCAGCGTGGCGCCCTCCATCTGGCGATGGAAGTCGTAGGTGACGCGTTTCTGGTCGATCGCCGCCTCCAGGCCCCGTTCGATGGCCTGGGCCGCCTCGCGCCAGCCCAGGTGGTCCAGCATCATCACCCCGGAGAGGATCACCGAGCCCGGATTCACCTTGTCCTGGCCGGCGTACTTGGGTGCGGTGCCGTGCGTGGCCTCGAAGAGCGCCGCCTCGTCGCCGATGTTGGCACCGGGCGCCATGCCGAGGCCACCCACCTGCGCGGCCCCGGCGTCCGAGAGGTAGTCCCCGTTCAGGTTGGGGAGCGCGATCACGTCGTACTCGTCCGGGCGCAGCAGCACCTGCTGGAACATGGCGTCGGCGATGCGATCCTTGATCACGATGCGGCCCTCGGGAACCCTGCCCCCGTGCTGGTCCCAGAGCTCGTCCTCGGTGACGATCTGGTCGCGGAACTCGCTCTTGGCCAGCTCGTAGCCCCAGTCGCGGAACGCTCCTTCCGTGAACTTCATGATGTTGCCCTTGTGCACCAGCGTCACGCTCCTGCGCCCTCGCTCCAGCGCGTAGCGGATCGCCATGCGCACCAGCCGCTTGGTGCCGAAGGGGCTGATCGGCTTGATGCCGATGCCGGACTCCGCGCGGATCCGGCTTCCCATCTCCCGGTTCAGGAAGTCGATCACCTTGTTCGCCTCGGGCGTACCCGACTTCCACTCGATGCCGGCGTAGACGTCCTCCGTGTTCTCGCGGAAGATCACGATGTCGAGCTTGCCGGGCTCCTTCATCGGCGACGGTACGCCCCGATACCAGCGCACCGGCCGCACGCAGGCGTACAGGTCCAGCACCTGGCGCAGCCGCACGTTGATGGAGCGGATGCCGCCGCCCACGGGCGTCGTCAACGGGCCCTTGATGGCGACCCGGTACTCGCCGATGGCGCGCACCGTGTCGTCGGGGAGCCAGGTGTTGGGGCCGTAGACCTGGTTGGACTTCTCCCCGGCGTAGATCTCGTACCAGGCGATCTTGCGCCGCGTGCCGTAGGCGTGCTCCACCGCGGCGTCGAACACCCGCACGGCCGCGCGCCAGATGTCCGGCCCGATCCCGTCGCCCTCGATGAAGGCGACGATCGGGTGGTCGGGCACGACCAGCTTCCCGTCGGCACCGAGGGTCAGCTTCTCGCCCGCGCGGGGAGGCTCCAGCTTGTCGTAGGAGGCCATCGGGGCGCGGGTTTACCCGATCCGCGGGCGGGCCGCCAATCGCGGCGTATCGCCGGCGCCCAGGTCCGCGAGCGCCCCCTGGAGACGAGGGATGGGGATGTGGGCCGGGCAGACCGCGCTGCAGGCGGCGCACCCCTCGCAGGCGTCCGCCACCGGCTCGCGCAGCCGCAGCCGAACCAGGTCGATCTCGACGCGCGCGGCGGAGAGCACGGCGTCGCGGGGATCGAGGCGCGGACGTCCCCCCACGCGCGCGCACTCGAGCGAGCACAGACCGCACACCAGGCATGCCTGGGCGGACTCCTGCAGGCGCCGTCGCTCCGGGTCCGGAGGGCGGAAGCCGTCCGCGCCGTAGCGCTCGAAGAACAGCGTCACGGGGTCGGCGGGACCGCCTCCGAGTGCGCGGCGCAGCACGTGGGCACCGCCCGCGCGAAGCTGGGCGCCGAGCGCGCGCAGGGAGCCGGTGCGCAGCATCTCGCGCAGAAAGCCCCGATAGCCCCTCACGCCCGGGCTCCGCTCTCGGCGAGCGACTCGAAGGCCTCGGCTCCGGCCGCTCGGCCGGTCACGAGCGCCACGCCGAGCCCGCTGCGGTCGTGCGCCGGATCGGTGCCGCCGATCAGATCTCCGGCGGCGAAGAGGTTCGGCAGGCGCGCACGGCCGTCGGCACCGAGCGGGCGCAGCCGGCGGTCGGTGCGCACACCCGCCTCGTAGAGCGGCTGGGAAGCGGTGTAGGCGCGAACGACCAGGCGTCGGGCCGGCGTTCCGTCCACGCGCTGCCCGCTCGCGTCGTGGAGCGGGAGATCCAGCAGGGGCTCGGCGAGCGCGCCGTCTCGCTCGACCAGTCCCCCCGCCACGAAGCGGCCGGTGGCGAGGACCACGGCCTCCGCCTCGAGCCGCTCGGTCGCCCCCTCCTCCCCTTGGAGCTCGACCCCGATGGCACGCCCCGCCTGCTCCACCACGGCGCGCACGAGCGCGCCACGCTGCTCCACGCCGCTCGCCGCGAGCGCGCCGGCCAGGGCCCGGTCCAGTCGCAGGCCGGCCACCGCGTGAGGCGGGGCGCCGGCCAGCTCGCCCACGCGACAGCCCGCCGACTCGCGCAAGGCCGCGAGCACACGCGCCACGCCCCCGAGGCCGAGCACCGGCGGAAGCAGCAGCAGCCGCCCCTCCGCACCGAGGGGAGCCAGCGCGCGGCGCAGGACCTCGAGTCCGTCGGGCGTCTCGAGCCGGGCGGCCAGGCGCGCGGGCGACCCGCCCGGCTCGAGCAGAGCCGGGGGCAGCTCGAGACGCACCACCCGATGCGACCGGGCCGGGAGGTTCAGGGCCGCGCGCTCGGCAGCGAAGGCGCGGGCGGCCGGACGGGCGTCCCAGCCTGCCAGCCCGGGCATCTCGACCCACGCCAGCTCCGCGGCGTCGTCCAGGGCACCCTCGGCCGTGCCGGTCAGGGCGAAGTCCCCTGCCCGCAGGGCGCCGCGAACGTCGGCGATCCAGAGCGTGCTCTCGGGAGAGCCCATCACGCGCAGACCCTGCGGCGCGAGCCAGCCGTCGAGGGCGCCGGTGGCCTCCTTGGCGAGGGCGGTGGCGGCCGACTCCGTGGGCTCGGGGGGCAGCAGGCGCCCGTAGGGATGGGCCGGGCGTCGGGCCAGCAGCACGGCCCGGGCGGCGGGCGCCAGCCACTCCCCGCGCAAGGGGTCGCGCACCGGAAGGCCGCCGGGCAACGGTGCCGCCCCGGCCACGTCGAGAGTTCCCCAGGAGAGCGCCGTCGCGCCGGGCGCCGCCCGGAGCAGCCGGACCTCGGCACCGCGCTCGGCCAGCTCGAGCGCGGCCGCGGCACCGGCGAGCCCGCCCCCCACCACCAGCGCCCTCACGCGTCGCCCTCCGCGGCGGCGAAGCCACGCGCGCCCAGGTGCACGGCGCGGTGCACCTCCATGGCAGCGAGCTGGGGGCCGGCGAGCGCCGGAGCCAGCAGGCGCCAGCGCTCCGCGGCGAAGTCCGTCACCTCGCATGCCGTGCGTTCCCCGGACCAGCCGAGCACTTCGCCGAGGATCGCGGCGGCGGCGCCCGCGCAGGCGGCGCCCTGGCAGCCACCCACCCCGAGACGCACGCGCAGCGCGCAGTCCTCCAGCGTGCGCACGCCCTCCTCGCGCGCCGCGTGGAGCAACTCCGCGTCGAGGACCGGCTCGCAAGCGCACACCACGCGCGGAGCGGGACCCGCCCCGGCTCCGGGCTGCGGATCGAAGGGCGCCAGCACGCGGCGCGTGCGTTCGCCGTGGCGGAAGGCCAGTCGCACCACGGCAGGCACCGGCACGCGGAAGCGTCGCGACACGGCTTCCACGTCCAGCGGGGCCTCGGCGCCGGGCAGGGGCGTCGTGGCGGTGCGACACGGCTCGCGCACGCCCAGCACCGCGCACAGCCGGTCCGTGGCGTCCTCGGACATGAGCCGGTAGGCCGCCAGCTTGCCGCCGGCGATGGTGAAGAGACCGGGCACGCCGTCGCGCTCGCCATGATCGATCACGGCGTAGTCGCGCGAGAGCTCGTCCTCGTTGCGACCGAATCCCCACAGCGTGGGGCGCACGCCCTGGATGGTGTGGACGATGCGATGGCGCCGGATGCCCGGGACCGAGCGCTCCATGGCCTCCAGCACGTAGACGACCTCGTCCTCGGTGGTATCGATCCGGTCGAGATCTCCGTAGTAGTCGTCGTCCGTGGTGCCCGCCATGCTGTTCTGCTCGTGCGGGAAGGTGAACATGTCGCGTCCGTCCACGCCCCGGGCGTAGACGGCCACGTCCGTCACGCGGCGCTCGAAGACCAGGTGGATGCCCTTGGCCGGCCGCAGACGCACCTCGACGTCGGCCATGCGCGCGAGCTCGGGCACCCAGGGACCCGCCGCGTTCATGGTGAGCTCGGCCTCGATGCGCTGCGTCTCGCCGGTGATGCGGTCCCGCACCCGCGCGCCCCGCACACGCCCGCTGCCGCCCTCGCGCAGCAGCTCCACCACCTCGTGGTGGGTGCGGACGATCGCGCCCCGCTCGGCGGCGTCCAGCGCGTTAACGGCACACAGCCGCGCGGCGTCCACTCCCCATTCGTCCAGGGTGAAGGCGCACTCCAGGCGCGGCGAGAGGGCGGGCTCCACGCGCAAGGCCTGCTCGCGGGTCAAGCGCGTGTGCGGGCGTCCGTTCTTGAGCGGCTGGTAGCGGTCGTACATCTCGAGGCCGATCTCGAGCAGCTCGGGGCCGATGGGGTCCTCGGGAAAGACCGGCATCAGGAAGGGGATCCGGAACACGAGGTGCGACGCGATGCGCTGGATGTGTCCGGAATCCACGCAGGAGTGCAGCGTGACCTCGGGGTCCTTCTGCAGGTAGCGCAAACCGCCGTGGATCATCCCGGAGGAGGCCCAGGTGGTGCCGGAGCCGAACTCCCGCTTCTCCACCAGCGCGGTGCGCACCCCGCGCAGGGCGAGGTCCCGGGCAATCCCGGTGCCGTTGATGCCCCCACCGACCACGAGGACCTGGACCGAGAGCGTGCCGCTCACGGAGACGGGGTGAGCCCGGCCTCCCGGCGCGCCGCCTTCCGGGAGGCCTCGTCCAGCTCGGGAACCGCGAGCTGCTGTCCGGGGTAGACGCGGGCGGGATGCTTGATCTGGTCGCGATTGGCGCGATAGAGGGCGGGCCACAGGAACGGGTCGCCCAGCCGTTTGGCGGCGATGCTCCAGAGGCTCTCGCCGCGCTGCACCACGTGGGTGGCGAGCACGGGCTCCTGGGCCGAGGCCGCCGACAGGCTGGTCGCCACCACCAGCGTCGCCACCCCACGGCGCAGCGCGCTCAGGACCCGCCCCGGGGCTCGAGGATGCGCAGGCGCAGCTCCTCGAGCTGCTCGGACTCCACGGGCGAGGGAGCCTGCATCAGCAGATCCTGGCCGCGCTGCGTCTTCGGGAAGGCGATGACGTCCCGCAGGCTCTCGCCTCCGGCAAGCAGCATGGCCAGCCGATCGTAGCCGAATGCGAAGCCGCCGTGCGGCGGCGCGCCGGCGTCCAGGGCATTCAACATGAATCCGAAGCGCGCCTCGACCTCGGCCTTCGAGTGGCCGAGCAGCTCCAGGATCCTGCGCTGCACGTCCGATCGGTGGTTGCGCAGGCTGCCCGACCCGATCTCGTAGCCGTTGATCACGAGATCGTAGTGGGTGCCGCGAACCCGTTCGGGGGCGGCGTCCAGGAGCGGCAGGTCCTCGTCCAGGGGCGCCACGAAGGGTTGGTGCGCGTAGGTGAGCCCGCCCTGCTCGTCGCGCTCGAACAGCGGGAAGTCCACCAGGAAGAGCACGTCCCAGGGGCGATCGTCGATGCGCCCGAGCCGCCGACCGAGGTCCGTGCGCAGCCGCGCCAGGATCGAGTTGGCCCGCCCGGGCTCGTCCGCCGAGAACAGCAGCACGCTGCCCGGCCCCGCTCCGGTGCGCTCCCGGATCCCGGTGCGCTCCGCGTCGGAGAGGAACTTGGCGATGGGCGACTGCCAGCTGCCGTCCTCCCCCACGCGGACCCAGGCCAGCCCCCGGGCCCCGAGCTCCTTGCGAACGAACGCTTCCAGTCGATCGATCTCGCTGCGCGAGAGCTCGGCGGCCTCGGCGATGGGCAGGCACTTGACGAGACCACCCGCATCGACCGCGCCGCGGAAGGCCCGAAACTGGGAGTCGCGGAACAGCTCGGTCAGATCCACGAGCTCGAGCCGGATGCGGGTGTCCGGCTTGTCGCTCCCGTAGCGCGCCATGGCGTCGGCATGCGTCAGCCGCGCGAAGGGGCGCGCCAGCTGGATGCCGGCCGCCTCGGCGAAGGCTCGCGCGGTGAGCTCCTCCAGCGTCTGGAGCACGTCCTCCACGCCCACGAACGACATCTCCAGGTCGATCTGCGTGAACTCGAGCTGACGATCGGCGCGTTGATCCTCGTCCCGGAAGCAGCGGGCGATCTGGAAGTAGCGTTCGAACCCCGCCACCATCAGCAGCTGCTTCAGGATCTGCGGCGACTGGGGAAGCGCGTAGAACTCCCCGGGCTGGAGTCGGCTCGGAACCAGGAAGTCCCGCGCCCCCTCGGGCGTCGAGCGTCCGAGCATGGGTGTCTCGATCTCGAGGAAGCCGAGCTCCGAGCAGGCGCGCCGCACCGCCTGGTAGAGGGCGTGTCGCACGCGAAGCGCGCGCTGCAGCGGGGGGCGGCGCAGGTCGTGGATGCGGTGGCGCAGACGGACGCTCTCGTCGACCCCCGGATCCTCCTCGATCGGGAACGGGGGCGGCGTGGCGGTGTTCAGGATCCCGAGCTCCTCGGCCACCACCTCGATCTCGCCGGTCGGGAGGTTCGGGTTCACCGTGTCCGGCGAGCGGCGCTCCACTCGCCCCCGCGCCAGGATCACGAACTCATGCCGCACGTCGTGGGCGCGCCGGTGTGCCTCGGGCGAGACGTCGGGCTTGAACACGACCTGGACCACGCCGTCGCGGTCGCGCAGGTCCACGAAGATCACGCCGCCGTGGTCGCGACGGTGGTGGACCCAGCCCGCCACCACGACCTGCGCGCCCACCTGCTCCGGGCGCAGGGCGCCGCAGGCGTGGCTGCGCCGCAGGGAGCCCAGGGCGTCGAGCCGGATGCCGTCCCCGTGCAAGGGCTCCCCCGCTGCCTGGAAGAGGAAAACAGAAGCAAAAACGGAAGGTTAGTTAGCGCCGACGCGCCGGGGTGTCAAGCCGCGAGGGGTGTCGGGCCTCTTCGCCCACCTCCAGCTCGGTGGCCGAGCAGACCTTGTCGCGGCCCAGGGACTTGGCCCGGTACATCGCCTTGTCGGCGGCGTCGAGCAGTTGCTCGGGCGTGCGTCCGTGCTCCGGATAGCCCGCCACGCCCACGCTGACGCGCACCTGGAGCGGCTGGTCGGTGCGGGTCTCGAAACGCGTCTCGGACACGGTGGCGCGGATGCGCTCCGCGATGCGCAAGCCCGTGTCGAGGTCGGTGTCGGTCAGCAGGATGGTGAACTCGTCGCCTCCGTAGCGGGCCAGCGTGTCCACCTGACGGATGCAGGTGCGCAGCACGTCCGCCAGCCGCCGCAGCGTCTGCGACCCGACCAGGTGCCCGTGGACGTCGTTCACGAGCTTGAAGCGGTCCAGGTCGAGGAACAGCACGGTGAGCTCGGTGCCGTAGCGCTGGGCGCGGCGGATCTCGTGCTGGAGCGACGTGAACAGGTAGCGGGCATTGTAGACGCCCGTCACGTCGTCGATGAAGGCGCGCTCCTTGGCGCGCTGGTAGCGCTCGGCGTTGCGGAGCGCCACGTGGGCGTGGCCGGCGACCAGGTGTGCACGCTCCAGGTCCGCCGCGCCGAAGGGGGTGTCGTCCTCGAACACGCCGAGGACGCCTCCCTCGCTCTCTTCGCCGCGCAGGGGGACCAGCAGCAGCCGCTGCTCGGGAATGCCCGCGCGCGCGAGCGCCTCGTGGATCGGACCCGAGGTCGCGGCCCCCAGCTCGCCCAGGGCCTCCACGTCGATGCGCTTGTCGAGGAGCGCGCGCAGGGCGTTGACCTCGTTCTCCCGGAGGCCACGGAAGGCGAACCCCTCCGATCCGCTCTCGTTCATGCGGTGGAAGATGGCGAGGCCCCGCTCGCGCCGAAGGGCGCCCAGCAGGATGTCCAGGGCCACCGGATAGACCTCGCCCGGCTCCAGGCAGGGAGCGAGCGCCCGGCAGGCGTCCACCGTGGCGAGCATCTCCCCGAGACGCACGTTCTCCTCGAACAGGCGCCGCCGATCCAGGGTGCGCTTGACCACGAAGGCGAGCTCGTCGGCGTGGATCGGCTTGCGCAGGTAGTCCGAGGCGCCCATGCGCAGCGCCTCCACGGCGCTGTCCACGGAGGCGTGGGCCGTCAGCAGGATGAAGTCCGTTCGCGGGTGCTCGCGGCGCACGCGTTCCAGGAGCTGCAGGCCGGAGAGCCCGGGCATGGTCAGGTCCGAGAGCACCAGATCGGCCGGCTCACGACGCAGCGCGGCCAGGGCCTGCTCCGCGTCCATGCAGGTCTCGATCCGGGCCACCCCCTCGAGCGCGCTCGAGGCGATCTCCCGGTCCAGGCGGGTGTCGTCCACAATCAGGACGCGCGCCGACGGGGCCCCCTGGGCCATCCCTTCCCCTCGCTGCGGCCGGCGGCAGGACGCCGGCCGCCTGGAAACCTGCCCCGTGTGGGATCGGCACGCCCACCGGGCGGCTTGAGCCCTCCCGGGCGCCGCGCGGATCGGGCGGGAGCGGTCAGATCTCCCCGCCGCCGGCGCGCCTGTCCGGAGGCGGGAGCACCTGGGTCCAGGTCTGCCCGTCGTCCTCGGAGCGGAGGACGAGGCCCTGCTGCCCCACGATGAAGCCCACGCCTCGGCCGTCCGCGAAGCGGATGTCGCGCATGAAGGTGAAGATGCGCGGGAAGCCGGAATCGGGCTCGTTCCAGGTGGCGCCGCCGTCGGTGGAGACGCGCACGAAGCCCTTCTCGCCCACGGCCACCACGCGGCCGTCGGTGGCGTCCAGAGAGAAGATGGCCTGGACGCGGTCGGTCTTGCGGTAGCCCCAGCTGCGCCCCCCGTCCGAGCTCTGGAGGATCACCCCACCCAGGCCCGCGATCCAGCCGCGCTGCTCGTCCTGGAAGCGTACCGTGAAGAGGTAGGGATTCTGGGCCACCCGAACGTCGATGCTGGGCTTCTCCGCGCGGCGGCCCTCCAGGTAGCGCTTGAGGAAGCCCGGATCGTCCTCCAGGAAGTCCTCGTAGTCCCAGGGCGGACGACCGCGCTTGCGGATCCGGTCGCTCAGGATGCCCGCCTGCTCGAGCACGGCGCTCACGGACTGGATGCGCGCCTCGAGGATGTCGAAGAGCTCACTGGGATCCTGCTCGCTGCCGAAGCGGGCGATCTCCTGCGGGTTCGCGTACGGCTCCACCTCGACGTTGAGGTGCTGCTTGTCGACGATCTGCTCCGCGAACTGCTCCAGCGCTTCGACCTGCTTCGCGTCGAGCTCGACCTCGTTGTAGGGGAAGGGGAGCGGCTCCACCTCGATGTCGCCCTCGATGGTCGCGCGCTGCCACGTGGTGCCCAGGTCGTCCGAGTGGAAGATGTAGCCGAACTCCCCCGTCATCCAGCAGCGGGTGCTGGGACGCGGCAGACAGAACACGTCGTTCAGGCCCACGTCCTCGTAGACCTTCTCGCCGCTCCGCACCCGATCCTGCTCCACCGGGGCGAGCCAGACGAACATCGGGTGCAGCTCGTCGATGGAGAGGGAGAAGTCCTGCCACGAGACGCCGCCGTCCCGCGTGAACAGCCGCGTGCCCCACTCGCCCACGATCCAGGCCGTGTTGGGATCGATGGCATGGACCGAGAACAGGTGCGTGCCCTCCTTCTCCTTCTTGTTGGGCTGCGGCTTCCAGGTGCGCCCGCCGTCCTCGGTGCGCATGATGGTGCCGAGCTGTCCCACCGCCCAGCCGCGCTTGTCGTCCGCCATCGAGACGCCGTAGATCAGGCGGCGCGTCTCGCTCTGGCCACGATGCCAGGTGACGCCCCCGTCCTCGCTCCAGTACACCGATCCCCAGTAGCCCGCGGCGACCACGTGGCGTCCGTCGACGGTGGAGACCGAGAAGAGGTCGTCGTAGAGCTCGATATCTCCAGCCTGGGTGTGGGCCTCGAAATGGATCTCGTGGCAGCCGCTGGCCAGGAAGAGGAGCGCGAGGGCCGCGACCGCCAGCCCGCACCGTCCCGGTGCGGCATCCCAGTGGGTCACGGCTCGGATCTGGAGACGGCTCGGCGTGGACATGGTGGCGACCCCCCGACCGGAAAGACGACGCGGGCCGGAGCGCACGCGCGCTCCGGCCCCCCACTCAAAGGCACGTTCATTCTCTAAACCAGGGCCTCCCGGCTTGTCAACATGGGCGCACCGTGCGCCGCGAGACGACGCCTCAGCCCTCGCCGCGCTCGCCCAGGCGCAGGCCCTGGAGGCGGATGAAGCCCTCGGCGTCCTGCTGGCGGTAGTCGCCCTCCTCCTCGAAGCTCGACAGCGCCCGCGCATATAGCGAGACCGGGGACCGGCGCCCGGTCACGCTCACCGAGCCCTTGTAGAGCTTCACGCGGGCCTCCCCGGTCACGTTCTCCTGGGACTGGTCCAGGGCCGCGCGCAGGAAGCGCATCTCGGGCGAGAACCAGAAGCCGTTGTAGATCAGCTCCGCAAAGCGGGGCGCCAGCCGATCCCGCTCGTGCATGACCTCGCGATCCAGCGTGATGGACTCGACGGCCCGGTGCGCCACGTGCAGCACGGTTCCGCCGGGCGTCTCGTAGACGCCGCGGGACTTCATGCCGACGAAGCGGTTCTCCACCAGATCCACGCGCCCCACGCCGTGGCGCCCGGCGGTGCGGTTGAGCCGCGCCAGCAGCTCGGCCGGTGCGCACCGCTCACCGTCCACGGTCACGGGCGTGCCCCGTTCGAAGCCGACCACTACCTCCGTCGGCTCGTCGGGCGCCCGCTCCGGGTTGGCGGTGAGCAGGAACATCGACTCGTCCGGCGCGCGCCACGGATCCTCGAGGACACCGCCCTCGAAGGAGCAGTGCATCAGGTTGCGATCGATGGAGTAGGGCTTCTCGGCCGTTGCGGTCACCGGGATGCCGTGGCGGTCGGCGTAGGCGATGCAGTCGCTGCGGGAGCGCAGATCCCACTCGCGCCAGGGAGCGATCACGGCCAGCTCGGGCGCCAGGGCGCGGTAGGCCAGCTCGAAGCGCACCTGGTCGTTGCCCTTGCCCGTGGCGCCGTGGGCGACGGCGTCGCAGCCGGTCTCCCGCGCCACCGCGACCTGCTCCTTGGCGATCAGCGGCCGGGCCAGCGAGGTCCCGAGCAGGTAGTGACCCTCGTAGATCGCGTTGCCGCGAATGGCCGGGAACACGAAGTCCCGGACGAACTCCTCGCGGGCGTCGCGTACGATGCAATCCACGGCGCCGGTGGCCTTGGCCTTGTCCGGGAGCCCGGCGAGCTCCTCCTCCTGGCCGACGTCGCAGCAGAACGCCACGACCTCGCAGCCGTAGCAGTCGATCAGCCAGCGCAGGATCACCGAGGTATCGAGCCCGCCGCTGTAGGCAAGGCAGACGCGCCGGATTGCGCCGGACGCCATGCGCGTTCCCTCCGCGCGGCAGTGTACCGAAGCCGCGCGGTGCGGCGAACGCTTCAGGCCGCGACGGGCAGGCGGATCGAGAAGGAGCGGCCGAGCACCGGGTCGTCGGTGATGCGCAGTGAGCCCTGGAGCGACTCGACGATGTCCGTCACCAGGGAGGGAATCTCGGCGTCCTCGCTCCCTGCGCCGCCTTCGAGGCTCGCCGGCTCCGTCACCGACACCAGCACGGCGGCGCGCTCTCCCTGCCCCACCGCCTTGGCGGCGACGGTGAGGATCGGACAGGTGGCGCGCTGGAGCCGGTCGCGCAGCAGCGAGGTGAGCGCGGCGGTGAAGCGTTCTCCGTCCCCGGGCACCGAGGGCAGCTGCGCCGGCAGCAGCAGCTCGATCTCCCGGCGTTCGCTGCGCGCCTCGCGCTCCACGCCCGCGGCGGCCTCCCGCACGGCCTGGACCGCATCGAAGCGGCCCGCGCCTCCCCCCGGCGCCGGCCGCCCCGTCACCGTGGCATGGAGCTCCTCGGTCCAGTGCCGCAGCCGCTGCATCGAGCGGAGCCCGGCCTCCACCTGCTCGCGGAAGCGCCCGGCCCGTCGCCCGCCGGTCTGCTCGAAGAGCTCTTCCAGATACTGGGTGATCTCCTCCACCGGCTCCTGGATCTCGCGGTGGAACGAGAGCAGGCGCTCCTCCTCGATGGCCTCCTGGAACAGCAGCAAAATCACCCCCACGCCGACGCCGTCCACCACGATGGGAGAGGCGAGCGCGGCATAGCCGACGCCGCGCTCCCGGACCCGGAAACGCACGCTGCGCAGCTCCTGGGAGGAGCGAGCCACGGCGTGCAGAACGGCCTCGCGGCCGCCGCCCTCGAACAGGTTGGCGAGCGGGGAGCCGCGGCTCTCGGCCAGGTTCATGCGGAAGCGCTGCTCGAAGGCCGGATTCATGAAGACGGTCTTACCGTCCGGGTCGCCGACCAGGACGGGGGAGTCCAGGTGCGCCAGCAGCGAGGAGGCCGGATTCACAGCGGCACCTCCACGATGCCCGCATCGAGCATCTGGGCCAGATTGCGGAGCACGCGGAACTCGTCCATGCCGGAGAGCGAGATCAGGTCGTTCACGGGCGTGTGCCCGTCGATCATCGCGAGCAGGAAGCCGGCGTCCGCCGGGAGGTTGTACTTCATGAGCTGCTCCGGGGTGAGCTTGAGGCTCGGCAGGCCGTTGCCGAGCCGCTCGCGGTACTGCTTGAGCAGGCGGCTGCGCACCATGTCGACATAGCCGTGCACCTCGAGCCGTTCGGAATCCCGTTCCGCCACGGTCTCGAACAGTTCGAGAGCCGTCTCGGCATCGTCGGCCCGCAGACGCGCCTGGGCCTCCTCCAACAGCGTGGCGGTCGCGTCCGCGGGCGCGGCGGCGGCGGCCGAGCCCGCGTTCGGGGCGTCGCCGGCCTCGTCCTCGGCCGTCTCCAGGTACTCGCGCGCCTCGGCATTCTCCGGGTCCAGGGCCAGGACCTGCCGCCACAGGCGCACCGCCTGGGAGACCTGTCCCGTGCCGTAGTGCTCGAGGCCCTCGGCCAGGAGTCGCTGGATCGCTTCCTGCGTAGACTCGGCCATCGCTCTGCCGCTATTCCTTCAGCTGGACTTCGTAGAGCTCGTTCTCCTCGATGATCTTCTGGATCTCCTCCTCCGAGAGCGTGCCGGTCGCGTTCACCGTGATGGACTGCTCCTTGCCGGTGGAGAGGTCCCGTGCCGAGACGCTGACGATGCCGTTGGCGTCGATGTCGAACGAGACCTCGATCTCCGGCTCGCCCTTGCGCGCGGCGCGGATCCCCGAGAGGATGAACTCGCCCAGCAGGTCGTTGTCCGCCGCCACGTCGCTCTCGCCCTGGAGCACCCGAATCTTCACCGCGGACTGGTCGTCGCGCGTGGTGGTGAAGATGTGGGCCTTGCGCACCGGCACCGTGGTGTTGCGGTCGATCAGCTTGGCGAAGTGTCCGCCGTAGGTGGCGATGCCCAGGGAGAGCGGCGTCACGTCCAGCAGCAGCAGGTTCTGATCGTCGGAGAGCAGGGCCTCGCCCTGGAGCGCCGCGCCCACCGCAACCACCTCGTCGGGGTTCACGCCCTTGTTGGGGCGCTTGCCGAAGTACTCGGCCACCGTGGCCTGGACCAGCGGCATGCGGGTCTGGCCGCCCACCAGGATCACCTGGTCCACGTCGCCGGGACCCATGTCCGCGTCGCGCAGGCACTGCTCCACGGTCTTCATCGTGCTGCGCACGATGTCGCCCACCAGCTCCTCCAGGGCGTCCCGGCCCAGCTCGAGGCTGAGGTGGCGCGGTCCGCTGGCGTCGCTGGCGATGAAGGGCAGGTTGATCTCGGTGGAGGTGCGCGCCGAGAGGTCGCACTTGGCCTTCTCCGCGGCGTCCTTGAGCCGCTGGAGGGCCATCGAGTCCGAGCGCAGGTCGATGCCTTCCGCCTCCTCGAACTTCTCGAGCAGGTGCGCGACGATGCGCCGGTCGAAGTCCTCACCGCCCAGGAAGGTGTTCCCGGCGGTGGCCATCACCTCCAGCACGCCCTCCCCGATCTCGAGGATGGAGACGTCGAAGGTCCCGCCGCCCAGGTCGTAGACGATCACCTTCTCGCCCTGCGGCTTGCGGCCGAAGCCGTAGGAGAGCGCCGCGGCCGTGGGCTCGTTGATGATCCGCAGCACCTCCAGGCCGGCGATCTTGCCGGCGTCCTTCGTGCTCTGGCGCTGGGCGTCGTTGAAGTGGGCCGGGACCGTGATCACGGCGTCGCTCACCGGCTCGCCCAGGTACTCCTCGGCGACCTTCTTCATCTCCCGCAGGATGATCCCGGCGATCTCCGGCGTGGTGAAGGTCTTGCCGCCGACCCGGATGCGCGGGTCGTCGTTGGGGCCGCGCACGATCTCGTAGGGGCACAGATCGATGGCCTTCTGCACCTCGGGCGCGTCGAAGCGGCGACCGATCAGGCGCTTGGCCGCGTAGATCGTGTTGCGCGCGTTCGTGATGGCCTGACGCTTGGCCAGGTGGCCCACCAGACGTTTGCCGTCCTGGGAGATCGCGAACATGGACGGCGTGGTCTTGTAGCCGCCCGCGTTCGGAACCACGGTGGGTTGACCGTTCTCCACCACGGCCACGCACGAGTTGGTGGTACCGAGATCGATGCCGATGACGCGACTCATCGCTTCCCTCCGAGCGTGAGAGACGAGAGGATTCCGCGGCCGAAGGAGCGCAGCGCGTCTTCGGCCTCCTGATCGTTCGGGTCCAGACGCAGGGCCGCCTCCAGCTCGCGACGCGCGTTGGCGTCGAGGCCGGCGGCCTTGTAGATCTGTCCCAGCGTGCGGCGATAGCGCCCCACGTCCGGCTCCAGCTCACAGGATTCCTGCGCCTGCATCTTGGCCTTGTGCAGGTCCCCCCCGGTCACCCAGGCCAGCCGTGCGGCGCGGTGCAGCAGGTCCGCGTCGTGGGGACGGTAGTGAAGGGCCTCGTTGATCAGGCGCAGGGCCTCGGCGAGCTCGCGCATGTCGAGGGCCTCCTCCGCCTGGGCCACCAGCTGGCTGGCGCGCTCCTGGTGCACCCGAAGCTGGATGTCCACGAAGCGCTCCTTGTAGGCCTCGTTCCAGGGATCGAAGGCGATGGCGAGCCGGACGCTTCCCGCCGCCTCCGTCCAGCGCTCGCGGGCGAAGGCCGCCGTACCGGCCTCGAACAGCCGCTTGGCCTTGAGCTTGCGCTGCTGGATCACGCGGTTGTGGATCGAGAAGGCGAGCGGCTTGCGGGGCGGCCCGTCCCGATCGGACTTCGACGGGGCAGCCGGGGCAGCGGGCGTCTGCGGCCCGAGCGAGCGCTCCAGCTCCGCGCGCGCGGTGGGGTCCGAGAGCAGCTCGTAGGCCTCGACGATCTTCTTGAACACGCGCTCCAGGCGCTTGGCGAAGGGACCGATCTCGCGCCGGAAGTAGCGGTCCGGGTGGAACTCCTTCGAGAGCGTGAAGTAGGCCTTCTTGATCAGCGCCTGCCCCGCGTCGCGCGAGATGCCGAGGATCTCGTGATAGGGGCTGCCGAGGCGCGTCTCGTACTCGAGGATGCGGCGCTGCACCTCGACCGGGATCTCCAGCTTGGCATCCACGCGCGGCGGCGGTCCCAGGTCGCCGGACGCTCCGCTGCCGGCGCCCCGCCGCTTCTCGGGCAGACGGATCAGCCCCTCGCCGAGCCAACGGTCGAGACAGCGGTCCACCTCCTCCGGCGTGAGACCCCCGATCTCGCGCAGCAGCTTCCAGGGGGTACGGCCGTCCACGCGCGAGAGCAGGTAGCCCTCCGCGGGGGTGAGCGAGAGCGCCGCCGGATCCAGATCCGGCGCCAGCTGCGGCACACGATCCTCCGCCGGCGTCGCGTCGGTCTTCGACTGCATGGCCCCATCCGGCCGGCCGCACCCGCGGATCCGGCCCCTCCGGCGTCTCATCGGCGCGCGGGTACCGGAGACTGAGCCCGGGGACGGCGATGGATTCGGGAAGCGGAATCCCCTGGGGGGTCAGGCGGGCCGGATCACCCGCTCGAGGATCGCCTTCTGGGCATGGAGACGGTTCTCGGCTTGATCCAGGACGATGCTTCGTGGCCCGTCCAGGATCTCGTCCGTGATCTCCTCGCCCCGATGGGCGGGGAGACAGTGCATCACCCAGGCCTCCGGTGCGTGGGCCATCAGGCGTGCGTTCAGCTGGTACGGCTCGAAGAGGGCGAGCCGGGAACGGGCCTCGGTCTCCTGGCCCATGCTGACCCAGACGTCGGTGTAGACGAAGTCGGCGCCCTCCACCGCCGCCACCGGGTCCTGGGACCAGGTGAGCCGGGCCCCGCTGGCAGCCGCCAGCGCCTCGGCCCGACGCCGCACCGAGGCGGCCGGGCGATGGCTCGCGGGGGTCGCCACGCGCAAGGTCATGCCGAGCACCGCGCAGGCGAGCAGCAGGGAGTTGGCGACGTTGTTGCCGTCCCCGACCCAGGCCAGGACGGCCCGCTCCAGGTCGGCGCGCTCGGCCACGGTCTGGAGATCCGCCATGACCTGGCACGGGTGCAGCAGGTCGGTGAGACCGTTGATCACGGGGATCGAGGCCGCGCGGGCCAGCTCCTCCACCAAAGCGTGGTCGAAGGTGCGTGCCAGGAGCGCGTCGAGCCAGCGCGAGAGATTGCGCGCCACGTCCCCGGCAGTCTCGCGCTGGCCGATGCCCACCTGATCCGGCCGCAGCAGGATCGCGTGGCCGCCGAGCTGCGTCACGCCGGCCTCGAAGGTCACGTGCGTGCGCAGCGAGGGCTTCTCGAAGTACATGGCCAGCGTGCGCCCCTGGAGCGTCTGGGGGCGCTCGCCGCGCTTCTGCAGCTGCTTCAGCTCCCGCGCGCGCTCGAGGATCTCGCGCAACGCGTCCGCGGCCCAGTCGGCGACCGAGAGGAAGTCCTTGGGCGTCACGGCGTGAGGAGGGTCCCGACACCCCCGTCCGTGAAGATCTCCAGCAGCACCGCGTGCCGCATGCGTCCGTCCACGACGTGCGCACGCGGCACACCGGCCTCCACGGCCGCGATGCAGCACTCCAGCTTCGGGATCATGCCGCCCTCGACGGCGCCTTCGGTCACGAGCTTGCGGGCCTGATCCACCGACATCTGGTGCACGAGCTGCCCGTCGCGGTCGAGCACGCCCTCCACGTCGGTGAGCAGCATGAGCTTCTCGGCGCCGAGGGCGCGCGCCAGCGCCCCCGCCGCCTCGTCGGCGTTCACGTTGTAGGTGAGCCCATCCTCGCCGATCCCGATGGGAGCCACGATGGGCACGAAGCCGGCGGCCGCCACGGCCGTGATGGGTCCGGGGTCCACGGAGGCCACCGCGCCCACGCGTCCGATGTCTCGACCGCCGGGGCGGCGACGCAGCACCTGGATCATGCCGCCGTCCACGCCGGTGAGACCCACGGCGCGCCCTCCGCCCCGCTGCACCAGATCGACGATCTCCCGGTTCACGGTGCCGCCGAGCACCATCTCCACCACTTCCATGGTCTCGTCGTCGGTGACGCGCAGCCCGTCCACGAACCGGGAGGGCTTCCCGAGCCGCTCCAGCGCGCGCCCGATCTGCGGTCCGCCTCCGTGCACGATCACGGGGCGCAGGCCGATGTACTTGAGCAGCACCACGTCCACCGCGAACGACGCGCGCAGCTCCGCGTCCTTCATGGCGGCGCCGCCGTACTTGATCACGATCGTCTTGTCGAAGAAGCGGCGGATGTAGGGCAACGCCTCGATCAGCACCGCTGCCTTGTCGATCAGCTCCTTCATGCCGCTCCGCTCTGCTCGCGTGCTTCGCGCCGCGCGCGAGCCAGCTCCTCGATCGATTCGACCAGGCTACGGTACAGCAGCACGTTGCGCATCGCTGCGGAGAGCGCGGCGGAGAGCACCTCCGCCGTGCGCGGGGAAGGCACGGCGCCCTCGCGCAGGAAGGCACGTCCCACCCCGAGCGTGCGCCCGCGGAAGCGGATCGGTACGACCATGAGCGGGTGGGTGTCTCCGCTCTCCGGCGTGTCCACCTCGGCGTCGAAGCGCGGGTCGTCGGCGGGTCGTTCGCAGGCCACCGGGCATCCGCTCTCCAGGACGCCGCCGGTGAGTCCCGCGCGGCGCGGGAGCGAGGCGCGGTCGTCCTCGCCCGCCCCCTCCCACTGCGCCTGGCGCACCAGCGCCCCCGACCCGTCGTCCGCCAGGTGGATCGCCACCGGCGCTGCGCCGATGCGCCCTGCCACCGCGCGAAGCGCCGCGCGCAGCACCCGTTCCGGGTCCACGTCGCTCGTGATCGCCTCGCACACGCCCCGGGCGAGCTCGGCGTCGTCCGCCGCGCCCGCGGTCTCCATGCCTTCCGCCGGCACGTGCGGCCCCGAGCCGCCCAGGCGGGCGGCGAGCGCGTCGGCCAGCAGCCCGAGCAGGACCGCGTCGGCCGCCTCGAAGGGCTCGCCGTCGTTGCGCTCGGTGGCACAGAGCGCGCCGACCCAGCGGCCCTCGCGCCCCACCGGCACCACCACGAAGGAGTCGCTCTCGTAGCGCCCAGCGAGCGGGGGACGCCCGCCGAGCCGCGGGTCGCGGCTGGCGGCCGCGGTGACGAAGGGCTCGCCGCGCGCCGCCACCCAGCCGGCCACGGGTGCCCCGAGGGCGACGGCGTCCATCTCGGGGCGGGGGACCTTGGCACCCTGGGCGGCCAGCACGCGCAGCTCGGCGCCGGAGTCGTCCAGGAGCAGCAGCGAGGTGCGGGCGGCGTCGAGCAGCTGGCCGGCCGCCTCGACCACCCGCTCGCGCAGGGCATCCGACCCGGATTCGGCGGCCTCGGCCAGCGCGGCGCGGGCATCCTCCACGCGTCCGATGCGTCGCGCCAACGCCTGGGAGCGGGCCGCGACGCGGTAGGTCTCGAGCGCCCGCCGCACCGAGAGACGCAGCTCCTCCTCGTGGATCGGCTTGGCCAGGTAGTCGCACGCGCCCAGGCGCAGCGCCTCCAGCACGTACTCCTGATCCGTGTGCGCGGAGAGGACCACCACGCGCACCTCGGGCCGGATCTTGCGCAGGCGCCGCAGCACCTCCAGGCCATTGTGGTCGGGAAGCTGGATGTCGAGGACGACCACACCCACGCGCGGGTCGCGGGCCAGCCCCACGGCCTCCGCGGCGGTCCCGGTGAGCTGGCAGTCCAGGCCGTCCGCGCGCAGCGTGTCCTTGATCGCCTCACGGAAGAAGCGCTCGTCGTCCACCACCAGCACCGATGTCTCACTGCGACCCATGGCTCCCTCCGCAATCCCGGCTAGAGGATGTAGCGCGAGACGTCGTCGTCGCCCGCGAGACCCTCGAGACGCGTGCGCACGAACTCCCCGTCGATCACGATCTCGGTAGAGCCGAGATCGGGCGCTTCGAAGCTCACGTCCTCCAGCAGCTTCTCCATCACGGTGTGCAGGCGACGCGCACCGATGTCGTCGGTGCGCTCGTTCACCGAGGCCGCGATCTCGGCGATCGCCCGCACGGCACCGTCCTTGAACTCGAGCCGCACGCCCTCTGTCTCCAGCAGCGCCTTGTACTGGCGCACCAGGGAGTTGCGCGGCTCGGTGAGGATGCGCACGAAGTCGTCCCGGGTGAGGCTGGTCAGCTCGACGCGGATCGGGAAGCGACCCTGCAGCTCGGGAATCAGGTCCGAGGGCCGGGCCACGTGGAAGGCGCCCGCCGCGACGAACAGCACGTGATCCGTGCGCACCGGACCGTGCTTGGTCTGCACCGTGGAGCCCTCCACGATGGGAAGCAGATCGCGCTGCACACCCTCTCGCGACACGTCCGGCCCGGCCTTGGCCCCGGCCGACGCGGCGATCTTGTCGAGCTCGTCCAGGAAGACGATCCCGCTGTCCTGGACGCGCTCGACCGCGAGCTCGCGGACCTTGTCCATGTCCACCAGACGGCTGGCCTCCTCGGCGGCGAAGGCCTCCCGCGCGGCGGGGATCTTGAGCCGGCGACGGCGGGTGCGGCCGGGAAACAGGTTCCCGAGCAGGTCCTTGAACTGGACGCCCATCTCCTCGACGCCCTGGGGCGTGAAGACCGAGAGCGTCGGAGCCCCCGGAGCCTCGGCCAGCTCCACGTCGATCTCCCGCTCGTCCAGCTGGCCGGCGCGCAGCATGCGGCGCAGCTTCTCCCGGGTCTCGCCGCCCGCCGGCACCGGCTCGGTGCCCGCCTGGGGCATGCCCGGCAGCAGGGCGTCGAGCACGCGCTCCTCCGCCTGCTCCTCGGCCTTGGCGCGCACGGCGCGCCGCTCCTCCTCCGCCACCATGCTGACGGCCAGCTCCGTCAGGTCGCGGATGATGGACTCCACGTCGCGGCCCACGTAGCCCACCTCGGTGAACTTCGAGGCCTCCACCTTGAGGAACGGCGCCTGCGCCAGGCGCGCCAGACGGCGCGCGATCTCGGTCTTGCCCACGCCGGTGGGGCCGATCATGATGATGTTCTTGGGCGCGATCTCCTCGCGCAGGTCCTCGGGCACCTGCCGGCGCCGCCAGCGGTTGCGCAGCGCGATGGCCACGGCGCGCTTCGCCTCGGCCTGCCCGACCACGTAGCGGTCCAGCTCCGAGACGATCTCGCGAGGCGTGAAGGTGTGGAACTGGGTCATGGCAGATGGACGAGCTCAATGGTGTCGTTGGTGTAGATGCAGATCTCGGCAGTGATGCGCAAGGCCTCGCGTGCGATCTCCTCGGCACCGAGCTGGGTGTGGCGCAGCAGGGCACGCGCGGCGGCCAGGGCATAGGGCCCGCCGGACCCGATCGCCGCCAGGCCGTCGTCCGGCTCGAGCAGGTCGCCGTTGCCGGACACCACCAGCACCGCGCCCGGATCGCCCACCAGGAGCATGGCCTCCAGGCGCCG
>JBFGJV010000015.1:0-29458 GCA_041577015.1 Myxococcota bacterium | reverse complement strand
TCCGCGCACGAGGCGTCGTCGACCCCGGCTCCCCAGCCCGCGCAGGCGGTCGTGACGGGGGGCACGGTTCTGGTGGTGGACGACGAGCGCGACGTGCGTGAAGTGGCGACCCTGATGCTCGAGCGCCTGGGCTACCGGGTGCTGACGGCGCAGGACGGCCGGGACGGCGTGCAGGTGTTCCGCTCCCGCGCCCACGAGATCGACGCGGTGCTGTTGGACCTGACCATGCCGCGCATGTCCGGGGACGAGGCCCTGGCGGAGATGCGCTGCACGCGTTCGGATCTGCCCGTGGTGCTGATGACCGGCTACGACGCCACCTTCCAGGGCGCCCGCGCCCGCGCGGCGACGCTGGCGCCCTACCTGCGCAAGCCCTTCAGCACCGACGAGCTGGGCACGGCTCTCGCAGAGGTACTGGAAGGTTCCGAGCCGCAGCGCTCAGCCACCGAGTAGCATGCCGCCGTCCACGGCGAGGATCTGGCCGGTCACGAGGTCCGAGCCGGTCACCAGGGCCAGGATTGCGCCCGCCACGTCCTCGGGCCGGCACACGCGACCCAGGGGGCTGCGCTGCTGGATGGCGGCCTTCATCGGCTCGTAGGCCGGCCCGAGCCCCTGGCGCAGCCACTCTCCCTCGATGAAGCCCGGCGCCACCGCGTTGACGCGGATCCTCGGGCCCAGCGCCCGGGCCAGCGTCAGGGTCATGACGTTGAGGCCGGCCTTCGAGGCGCAGTAGGGAATCGAGCTGCCGATCCCCGCGATCCCCGCCACGCTGGAGACGTTGACGACCACGCCCTCGCCGGAGGCCTCGAGCGCCGCCCGCGCCGCCCGCACACACTGGAAGGGTCCGCGCAGGTTCACGGCGAGGATGCGCTCCCAGTCCTCCTCGTGCACCCCTTCCAGCTCCGGCGCAGGGACGAAGACCGTGGTCCCGGCGTTGTTCACCAGCACGTCCAGGCGCCCGAGCTCGCGCACGGCGGCATCGACCAGCGCGCGGCAGTCGCCGTCGCGGGAGACGTCGGCCTGGAAGGCGTGGGCCCCCACCCCGTGCGCGGCCGCCTCCGTGGCGGTTCGCTCCGCCGCCTCCCGGGACCGGCTGTAGTTCACGAGCACCGAGCAGCCCCGCTCGGCGAGGGCGAGGCACGTGGCGCGTCCCACGCCGGTGCCCCCCCCGGTGACGATGGCGGCCTTGCCCCGAAGCTCCCTGGGCGGCCTAGAGCCCGCTTCCCCCCGGGCCACGCCGCAGCGCATCGAGGCTCCAGGGTCCCGCGCCGCGCGCGGCGATGAACAGGAACACCCACGCGTACAGCGCCGCCAGCTCGCCCTTGTTCTGGATCGGGAGCAGCGCGTGCGGCTGGTGGGCCATGAAGTAGGCCACGGCCATCTGACCGCTGCACAGGAAGGCGGCCCAGCCGGTGAGCAGGCCCAGCGCGACCAGCGCGCCACCGAAGAACTCGATCACGCCTGCCACCCAGATGAGCGTGCCGAACTCGGCGGCGGCGCCCGAGCCCTGGACACCCCCGAGGACGCCGAACAGCTTCTGCGCGCCGTGGCAGAGGAACAGGAAGCCCACGACGATGCGCATGAGCGCGTAGATACGGTCGCCGAACGGTCCGAGGATCTGCTGCATGGCGCGTCCCTCCCGGTGAGGCGGCCAGCATACCAGGGCCGGGGCCCATTGACGCGCCGCCGGGCGTCCGATACACGAGAGGGCATGACGGCGGCCCTTCGGCATCTCGGCCTGGATCGGCTGGCCCTGCTCCTTCCCGGGGCGGGAGAGGAGGTCCGCGGCCGCTAGGCCATCGCCGTCGCGAGCCAGAGCCCTCTCCCGCCGAGCCGGCCGGAGGGGGCTTCGTCGTTTCGGGCTCCTTCTTCGGCCGGCCGCGCGAGCGGGGCCAGAGGAGGACCGTACGATGCCCAGGACCGAGAAGGTGGTCGTGTTCGACACCACGCTCCGGGACGGGGAGCAGGCCGCGGGAGTCTGCTTCTCGAGGCGCGACAAGCTGGCGATCGCGAGCCGTCTGGAAGCCCTGGGCGTCGACGTGATCGAGGCCGGCTTCCCGGGTGCCTCTCCGAGCGAGCGCGAGGCGGTGGCGGCCGTGGCGCATGCCGTGCGCGAGGCCTCGGTGTGCGCGCTGGCTCGCGCCGTGCCCGCGGACGTGGACGCCGCGGGCGAAGCGCTGCGCGGGACGGCGCGTCCGCGCATCCACGTGTTCCTGAACGCCAGCGACGTGCAGCTCGCCCATCAGCTGAGGCGCTCCCGGGACGAGGTGCTCGCCCTGGCGACGGCCATGGTGCGCCGGGCGCGAGGCTTCACCGACGACGTGGAGTTCAGTCCCATGGATGCCACCCGCGCCGCCCCCGGGTTCCTGGCCGAGGTCGTGCGGACGGCGCTCGCCGCCGGGGCCACGACCATCAACGTCCCCGACACGGTGGGCTGGATCCTCCCGCATGGGCTCGAGGCGCTCTTGCGTGGCCTGCGCCGCGCGGTGCCGGAGCTGGCGGACGCCGTGCTCTCCTTTCACGGCCAGGACGACCTCGGCCTGGCCACCGCCAACGCCCTGGCCGCGATCCGTGCCGGTGCCCGCCAGGTGGAGCTGGCCGTGAACGGGATCGGCGAGCGCGCCGGCAACACCGCCTTCGAGGAGGTGGTGATGGCGGTGCGCGTGCACGGCGCCGAGCTCGGCGTGCACACCGACGTGGACACGCGCGGGATCGCGGGGCTCTCCCGGCTGGTGGCGGAACGCAGCGGCGTGGCGGTCCCGCCCAACAAGGCGGTGGTGGGGCGCAACGCCTTCCGCCACGCGTCGGGCATCCACCAGGACGGCGTCCTCAAGCACCGATCCACCTACGAGGTGCTCGACCCTGCGGAGGTGGGGTGCAGCGAGGGCAGCGAGATCGTGCTGGGCAAGCTCTCCGGGCGGGCCGGCTTCGCGGCGCGCGTGCGGGCGCTCGGCGTGCAGCTCTCTCCCGAGGCCCTGGAGGGCGCCTTCGCCCGTTTCCAGGCCGTGGCGGACGGGCGCCGTGAGGTGGACGACGCCGAGCTGCGCGAGCTGCTGGCCGACGCCACCACCTTCCGGGACGTCCGCGGTATGCTCGCACAGTCATGAAGCTCGGCCTGATGCTCGGCTACTGGACGGCGGGCCCCGAGGACCCGATCGAGCTCGTGCTCGAGGCGGAGCGGTTGGGCTACGACTCGGTCTGGACCGCCGAGGCCTACGGCTCCGACGCCTTCTCGCCGCTGTGCTGGATGGGAGCGCGCACCTCGCGCATCAAGCTCGGGACCGGCGTGGCGCACCTCTCCGCCCGCACGCCCGCATCCACGGCGATGACCGCCTACACGATCGATCACCTCTCGGGGGGGCGCCTGATCCTGGGCCTCGGCGTCTCGGGCCCGCAGGTGGTGGAGGGCTGGTACGGGCAGCCGTTCCCGAAGCCCCTGGCGCGCACGCGCGAGTACGTGGAGATCCTGCGCCGCGTCTGGCGCCGGGAGGCGCCGCTGGCCTTCGAAGGCGAGCACTACCGGCTGCCCTTCCCGGGCGGGAGCGGGCTCGGGAAGGCCATGAAGCTGATCGGCAAGCCGCTGCGGCCGGAGATCCCGATCTATCTCGGCGCCGAGGGACCGAAGAACGTGCGCCTGGCCACCGAGATCGCCGCCGGCTGGCTGCCGATCTTCTTCTCGCCCTATCGCGCGGAGATCTACGCCGAGTCGCTGAAGGACCGCGAGCCGGACTTCGAGATCGCCTGCCCGGTGACGGTGGTGGTGGGCGACGACGTGGCCGCCGGACTTCGCTTCGTGAAGACGGCGCTCTCCTTCTACATCGGCGGCATGGGCGCGCCCAGCCAGAACTTCCACCTGAACCTGATCGGCCGCATGGGCTTCGCCGAGCCGGCCAAGCGCGTGCAGGAGCTCTTCCTGTCGGGACGGCGCGCCGAGGCCATCGAGGCGGTTCCGGACCTGCTGGCCGACGAGATCTCGCTGGTGGGGCCGCGGGAGCGCATCCGGGAGCGCCTCTCGGCCTGGCGCGGGAGCCCGGTGACCACGCTCCTGGCCGGGACCCGCGACGTCAAGGCCGTGCGTCTGCTGGCCGAGCTCGTGCTCGGCGGTTGAGCGGCGTGCCCGGGGGCCCGCGCACGCGCCGGCAGCAGCTGGCGGACCTTCTGCGCGAGCGCGACTGGGGCTTCGAAGAGCTGCGCCACGAGCTCCAGCTCACCGTGCGCCTGCTGGAGGACGACCTCCACCACGTGGAGCGCAGCGCGCGCGGCGCCGGCGCGCGTCTGGCCGTGGAGCCGGCACGCTGCGCCGCCTGCGGCTTCCAGTTCCGGAACCGCGCGCCGCGTCACTTCCACGTGCCCGGGCGATGCCCGCGCTGCCGTAGCGAGCGCATCGACGAGCCCCGCCTGCGCATCGAGGGAGGCGCCCCCGCGTCCGGTAGGTGAGCCCGCGCGGAGCCTCGGGTACTCTTCCGCAGAGAGTCCTCCTTGCGTTCCTGGAGCCCCGAACGGGCGCCGATGGGCATCGCCGGCGCGGTCCTGGCCAACGTCCTCATCCTGGGGACGCTGGCCCTGTTCTCCTGGCTGAACGAGCACGACTTCGACGCCTTCTACCAGAGCCTGCAGGAAGACGAGTGGCTGGAGTGGGCGACCTTCTGGGGCTTCTTCCTGGCCGCGGTCGCCCTCGGGGTGGCCGCGCTCCGCCAGCGCCGCTCGACCGGCCTGTGGCCCTGGTTCCTGGCCGGTGTGGCGTCGTTCTGCTTCGTGGTGGGCATGGAGGAGATCTCCTGGGGGCAGCGCGTGCTGGGCTACCGCCCACCGGCCTATTTCCTGGAGCACAACTTCCAGCAGGAGCTGAACGTCCACAACGTGATGGCGCGCGACCTGCGCATGCTGGCGGTGAAGGTCGTGATCCTGGGCTACGGCGTGGCGCTTCCGCTCCTGGCCGCGATGCCGCCCGTCGGACAGCTGCTCGCTCGCCTGGCGGTGGTGGCGCCGCCCGTGGAGCTGGCTCCGGGCTTCGCCGCCGCCTACTGGACCTACGAGACCTATCCCTTCAAGTTCTCCGGCGAAGTCACGGAGTTCATGATGGCGCTCGGCTTCCTGTTCGCCGGCCTGGCGCGGGCGCGGGAGCTGGGCGCGCCCATGCCCCGGCGCCGGCTCGGCCCGGCCCCGGTGGCGCTCTCCACGGCCGTCGTGCTCGCCCTGGGCGCCGCCAACGCCTGGGCCTCGCGCGCCCAGCGAAGCGCCTCTCCCGAGACCATGCGGACGGCCCAGGCCGAGCTGGCGGCGCTGAAGCGGGACTTCGAGACCCGTGCAGCGGCGTCCGGAGGCCGGCTTCCCTCCAAGTGCGGCCTGCACAAGCGGCTCTACAGCTACCGCCGCAAGTACGACCAGCCCTTCCTCGACCGGGGCGACTTCGCGGCGCTCAAGGAGCAGGGGCTTCCGGAGGAGCGCGCCGAGTTCTTTCTCGATCCCTGGAACTCGCCCTACTGGCTGCGGGACAAGTGCAGTCAGAGCCGGCGGGTGGTGTTCCTGTACAGCTTCGGTCCCAATCGGCGGCGGGACTCGTCGTCCTGGGAGATCCGCGCCGACGACGTGGGCGTCGGACTCGTGGAGCGGGCGCCGACCCGGCGCGACTGAGCGCGCTGCGCTCAGAGCAGGGCTTCGATCAGGTACGGCCCGGGCTCGCCCAGTGCGCGACGCAGCTCCCGCGCGAGCTCCTCCGCCGTGCGGGCGCGCGCCGCGGGGACGCCCTGGCCCCGCGCGAGCGCGACCCAGTCGAGCTCCGGCGGCCGAAGCTCGGTGAAGGCGCGCGTGGCCGAGCCGGGCTCGGTCACGCCTGCGCGGGCCTGCTCGATCTCGAGGATGCGGTAGCTCTGGTTCGCGCACACGATCGTGGTCACGTGCAGCGACTCGCGCGCCTGGGTCCAGAGCGCCTGTAGCGTGTACATGCCGCTCCCGTCGGCCTGGAGCGCCAGCACCGGACGTTCCGGGCACGCCAGGGCGGCGCCCGTGGCCAGGGGCAGCCCGATCCCGATGGCGCCGCCCGTGAGACACAGGTGCGTGTGGGGCGGCGCGCCGGCCGCGGCGAGGAAGTGGGGCAGCCCCGAGGTGAGCCCCTCGTCCACCAGGATGGTGCCCTCGGGCTGGAGCGCGGCGACGGTGGCGCCGAGCGTCTGGGGATCGAGTGCGCCGGACGCCGGAGCGGGTGCCGGCGGCTCGACGACCGCAGGCGCACGGGGTGCCTCGAGGGCATCGGCGAGCGCGTCGAGGGCCGCCACGCCGTCCTCCTCCGGCGCGGCGAGCGCGTGGCGCGCGCACGCCTGCGGAGCGATCAGGCTGGGAACCCCCGGGTAGCCGAAGAAGGAGACGGGGTCGGTGCTCCCCACCAGCACGAGATCGCTCAGCTCCGCCAGCGACTGGGCTGCGGCGTCCGGGAAGTAGGGGAGGCGCTCCACGGGCGGCAGCCCTCGGCCGCGCTCCAGGCGTGCCGGGAAGGTCTCGCACACCAGGCGCGCGCCGCTGGCCGCGGCCACGCGCGCGGCCGCGCGCAGACCCGGCTCGGAGAGGGCCGCGCCGGAGAGGAGGAGCGCCGAGGATGAGGCCCGGCGCAGGGCGTGGGCCGTGCTCTCGATCGTCTCGGTCCCCACGCAAGGAAGACTCGGGCGCGGCGGCACCGGCGCCGGCCCTTCGCTCTCCTCCCACTGGCAGTCGGCCGGCACGACGAGGCTCGCCACCTGGCCGGGGGGGCCCCAGGCGGCCGCCACGGCGCGGGCGCCGTCGGAGGGGAGCTCCTTGGCCGAGCGCGACGCGTGCACCCAGCCGGAGACGGGACGCGCCAGCGACGCGATGTCCGACTGGAGCGGCGCGTCGAAGCGGGCGTGCCAGGTGGCGTGATCCCCGATCAGGCAGAGCAGCGGCGTTCGTGCCCGGCGCGCGTTGTGCAGGTTCGCGATGCCGTTGGCGAAGCCGGGGCCCAGGTGCAGCAAGGTGGCGGCCGGGCGGCCGGTCATGCGCCCCCAGCCGTCGGCCGACCCGGTGCACACGCCCTCGAACAGGCCGAGCACCGGGCGGATGCCGGGATGGCGGTCCAGGGCCGCCACCAGCGGCATCTCGGTGGTGCCGGGGTTGGCGAAGCAGACCTCGATCCCGGCGTCGAGCAGCGTCCGGACGAGACCCTCGGCTCCGTTCATCTCCCCCTCCCGGCGCGGCGAGGGTAGCCCCCCCGGGCCGCAACCCTCAATCAGGACTGGAAATTTCGGCCCCGGGGGTCTAGCTTCTGCCGCCATCTCGGGGCCCCCGGCCGCCTCCCGGCCCGGGCTCCGCCCCCGCACCCGAGCCCTCGTCACCTCTGGGCTTCAGCTTTGGGAGACCTCCGGATGCCCACGATCCTGATCCTCGCCTTTGCCGCGGCCGTGCTGGCCCTGGTGGCGGGCTTCCTGCTCTATCGCGTCGTGCTGGCCGCGCGGGTGGAGAACCCGCGGGCCATCGAGATCTCGGGCGCCATCCGCGAGGGCGCCGAGGCCTTCCTGGCCCGCCAGTACCGCACCGTGGCGCTGGTGGGCGCTCCCATCTTCGTGGTGATCGGGCTGGTCCTCAACTGGTGGACGGCGGCCGGCTTCGCGCTCGGCGCCGTGGCCAGCGCGGGCGCCGGCTACGTGGGCATGAACGTCTCGGTGCGGGCCAACGTGCGCGTGGCCGAGGCGGCCACGAGCGGCTTCCGATCCGCCTTCGGCCTGGCCTTCCACGGCGGGGCGGTGACGGGGCTCATGGTGGTGGGCTTCGGCCTGCTGGCGCTCGCCCTCCTGGTGCTGGCCATGGGGTTCGGCGGGCACGAGGAGCCGGATGCGCTGATCGGACTCGCCTTCGGCGGCTCGCTGATCTCGGTATTCGCACGTCTCGGGGGCGGCATCTACACCAAGGGCGCGGACGTGGGCGCCGACCTGGTGGGCAAGGTGGAGGCCAACATCCCCGAGGACGACCCGCGCAACCCGGCCGTGATCGCCGACAACGTGGGCGACAACGTGGGCGACTGCGCGGGCATGGCGGCGGACCTGTTCGAGACCTACTGCGTCACCGCGGCGGCCGCGATGCTGCTGGCCTTCATCATCTTCCCGGGCAATGTCGAGATGTTCTTCTACCCGCTGGCGGTCGGGGCCGTCTCGATCCTGGGCACCTTGATCGCGATCCCCTTCGTGCGCATCGGCGAGCCTGCGGAGAGCCAGTCGCCGCCCGTGATGCGGGCCATGTACGTGGGCCTGACCGTGGCGGCGGTGGTGGCGATGGCGCTCCTGCTGCTGGTGAACCGCATGGTGGAGATCCCGGCCATGGACGCGGCGGGCAACGCGATCTCGCCGCTGGGCCTCTGGCTCTGCGCGGGCGCCGGCATGCTGGTGACGGGCGCCATGATGTGGATCACCGACGTCTACACCGGGGACGGCTCGCCCTTCGTGGAGCGCATCGCCAGCGCCAGCCAGGGCGGCCATGCCACCAACATCATCAGCGGGCTGGCGGTGGGCATGCAGTCCACGGTGGTGCCGGTGATCGTGATCGTGGTGGCCATGTTGGCGTGCCACGCCATCGCGGGCCTCTACGGCGTGGGCATCGCCGCCATGAGCATGCTCTCCATGGCGGGCATCGTGGTCTCCATCGACGCCTACGGTCCCATCACCGACAACGCCGGTGGCATCGCCGAGATGGCGGAGATGGGCGACGAGGTGCGTCGCGTGACCGACCCCCTGGACGCCTTCGGCAACACCACCAAGGCCGTGACCAAGGGCTATGCCATCGCCTCGGCGGGGCTGGCCGCGGTGGTGCTCTTCGCCACCTACATCGAGGACCTGAAGCGCCTGGGCGGGGAGGGGCTCAGTACCGTCTTCGACCTCTCGGACACCAACGTGCTGGCCGGGCTGTTCCTGGGCGCGGTGGTGCCCTTCATCTTCGCGTCCCTGGCCATGGACGCGGTGGGCGTCGCGGGTGGCAAGGTCGTGGACGAGGTGCGGCGCCAGTTCAAGGAGATCCCCGGCATCATGGAAGGTACCGAGAAGCCGGACTACCGCACCTGCGTGGACATCGTGACGGCCACGGCGCTCAAGCAGATGATCGCACCGGCGCTGATCCCGCTCGTGATTCCGATCGCGGTGGGACTCATCCTGGGCGCCCAGGCGCTGGGGGGGCTCTTGATCGGCTCCATCGTCGCCGGCATCTGCGTGGCCCTCTCCATGACCACGGGCGGCGCGGCCTGGGACAACGCCAAGAAGTACATCGAGAGCGGGGCCTACGGCGGCAAGGGCTCGGAGGCGCACAAGGCGGCGGTGACGGGCGACACCGTGGGCGACCCCTACAAGGACACCGCGGGCCCCGCGATCAACCCCATGCTGAAGCTGGTGAACATCGTCGCCCTGCTGATCATCCCCTTCCTCGTGCGCTGAGCGGCCGGGCGAGGCCGCGGTGAGCGCCCTCGAGCCGCAGGCGCACCCGCGCGATCGCCTGGCGCGCGAGCTCCGCCTGGGCGACGCCGTCTTCCTGGTGGTCTCCTCGGTGGTGGGCTCGGGCATCTTCCTGACGCCCGGCCGCATCGCGGAGCTGCTGCCGCACCCCGGACTCTTCCTGGCCGCCTGGGTGGTGGGCGGCCTGCTCTCCCTGGGTGGTGCGCTGGCGAACGCGGAGCTCGGCGCCATGTACCCGCGGGCGGGCGGCGACTACGTCTACCTGCGCGAGGCCTTCCATCCGGTGGCCGGCTTCCTGGTGGGCTGGCTCACCTTCTTCGTGATCTATGCCGGGACCATCGCCGCGCTGGCGGCGGGCTTCGCGGAGGGCTTCGCGGCGCTGGTGCCTCTCGGCGCCACGGGAACCGTGGGGCTCGCCGTGGGGCTGGTGGTGGGGACCTCGGCGCTCAACTACGCGGGCGTGCGCTGGGGCGCCCGGGCCAACAACCTGACCACGGTGCTCAAGGTGGCGGCCCTGGTGATCTTCGCCGTGGTGGGTCTCGCCGCCGGCGACGGTAGCTTCTCCCACCTGCGCCCGCTCGCGAGCGGCGCGGCGGTGGTCCCCGCCGCGGCCTTCGCCCTGGCGCTCTCGCCGGTGCTGTTCAGCTACCTGGGCTGGAACGCGTCCATCTACGTGGCCAGCGAGATCCACGCCCCCTCCCGCAACGTGCCGCGCTCGCTGTTCCTGGGGCTCGCCGTCTGCACGGCGGTCTATCTGCTGATGAACCTCTTCTACCTGCACGCCGTGCCGATCCCCGAGCTGCGCGGCACCGCGAACGCCGGGGAGGCGGCGGGGCGGGCCGTGTTGGGTGCGGCCGGGGGCACGCTGGTGGCGAGCCTCGTGCTGCTCTCCATCCTCGGGACCCTCAACGCCACCATCCTGTGCGGGCCTCGCATCGCCTACGCCATGGCCCTCGACGGGCTCTTCTTCCGCGGCGCGGACCAGGTGCATGCGAGCTTTCGCACGCCGACCGTCGCCATCGCCCTGCAGGGGGTTGCCGCGGTGGCGTTGCTGCTGGTGCTGCGAAGCTTTCCCAGTGCCCTCGACTACACCGTGTTCGCGATCCTGCTGGCGACGATGGCGGACGTGGCCGCGCTCTACACCCTGCGTCGCCGGAGGCCGCAGCAGCCGCGCCCCTACCGCGCCTGGGGCTACCCGTGGGTGCCGGCGCTCTACCTGGTGGCGAACGCCGCCATCGCGTTCACCATGCTGGTGGGCCGGCCCCGGGAGTGCGCGATCGGCCTCGCGGTGGCGGCGAGCGGGCTGCCCTTCTACTGGCTCTTCGCGCGCCGCGGCCGCTAGGCGCCAGGCGCGCGGTCCTCGCTTGCCGGCGCGCGATTTCTCCAATAGTCTTGGGGAGTTCCGCGCCCCGGGGAGGCGCCATGAGCGTCCGCCACGACTTCCACAAGCTGAATCGGCTGCCCCCGTACGTCTTCGCCGAGGTGAACGAGCTCAAGCACGAGGCTCGGCGCCGCGGCGAGGACGTGATCGACCTCGGCATGGGGAATCCGGACCTTCCCACGCCGTCGCACGTGGTGGAGAAGATCTGCGAGGCGGCGCACAATCCGCGCAACCACCGCTACTCGAGCTCCCGGGGCGTGCCCAACCTGCGCGCCGCCATGTCCGAGTGGTACGCGCGCCGCCACGGCGTGGAGCTCGACCCGGAGAGCGAAATCATCGCCGTGATCGGCAGCAAGGAGGGCCTGTCGCACTTCGTGCTGATGACGATCGGACCGGGGGACGTCGTGCTCGTGCCGGACCCCACCTATCCGATCCACCAGTACTCGGTGATCATCGCCGGCGGCGACCTGCGACTGGTTCCGCTCACGCCGGAGGGAGACTTCCTGGCCAGCCTCGACCAGGCCATGCACCGGACCTGGCCCAAGCCGAAGATGCTGCTGATCTCCTTTCCCCACAATCCCACCACGCAGCTGGTGGATCGCACCTTCTTCGAGCGCATCGTGGCCTTCGCGCGCGAACACGACCTGCTGGTCCTGCACGACTTCGCCTACGCGGAGGTCTGCTTCGACGGCTACCGGCCGCCCAGCATCCTCGAGGTGCCCGGCGCGCGCGACGTGGCGATCGAGTTCGTCTCGCTCTCCAAGAGTCACTCCATGGCGGGCTGGCGCGTGGGCTTCGCGGCGGGCAACCGGGACATGATCCACGCATTGACGCGCATCAAGAGCTATCTCGACTACGGGATCCCCACCCCGATCCAGGTGGGCGCGATCACGGCGCTGCGGGGTCCCCAGGACTGCGTGAGGGAGGCGGCGGAGACCTACCGCCACCGCCGCGACGTGCTGGTGGAGGGCCTCGCGAAGCCCGGCGACGGGGCCTGGAAGATCGAGAAGCCGCTGGCGACGATGTTCGTCTGGGCGCAGATCCCGGAGCCCCTGCGCACGCTCGGCTCGCTCGAGTTCTCCAAGCGGCTGCTCGCCGAGGCCCGGGTGGCGGTGGCGCCCGGCGTGGGCTTTGGCGAGGCCGGCGAGGGCTTCGTGCGCTTCGCGCTGGTGGAGAACCGCCATCGCATCCGGCAGGCGGTGCGGGGCATCCGGCGCTTCCTGCGCGAGGTGCGTCCGTGAGCCCGGACGTGCGTCCGGTGGGTGTGGGACTGATCGGCCTGGGGACGATCGGCGTGGGCGTGGCGCGCGTGCTGCACGACAACGCCTCGGTGATCGCCGAGCGCCTGGGCTTCGAGCTGCGTCTGGTGCGCGTGGCGGACCTGGACCTGGAGCGCGATCGGGGCGTCGACCTCGCGGGCGTGCGCTTCGATGCGGACTCCGAGGCCCTGGTGGACGACCCCCAGGTGGAGATCGTCGTGGAGCTGATCGGAGGTTACGACGCCGCGCGGCGTCTGATGCTCCGGGCCCTGGAACGTGGCAAGCCCGTGGTGACGGCCAACAAGGCGCTGCTCGCCCTGCACGGCCACGAGATCTTCGAGGCGGCCCGCCGTCGCGGCGTGGACGTGGGCTTCGAGGCCAGCGTGGGGGGCGGGATCCCGATCCTGCGGGCGTTGCGTGAGGGCCTGGCCGCCAACCGCATCCAGAGCGTGCACGGCATCATCAACGGCACGACCAACTACGTGCTGTGCGAGATGGAGCGGACCGGGGAATCCTTCGAGGTGGTGCTGAAGCGGGCCCAGGAGCTCGGCCTGGCGGAGGCGGACCCAAGCTTCGACGTGGATGGCGTCGACGCGGCGCACAAGCTGACGCTGCTGGCCGGCATGGCGTTCGGCGCGCAGGTGAGCTTCAAGGAGGTGCCCTGCGAGGGGATCCGACACGTCCAGCCCCTCGACCTCGAGGCCGCCCGGGAGTTCGGGTATCGGGTCAAGCTGCTCGGCATCGCGAAGCTGCGAGAGGAGGCGTCCGGCGAGCGCATCGAGGCGCGCGTGCACCCCACGCTGATCCCGGAGTCGAGCCTGCTCGCCAAGGTGGACGGGGCCATGAACGCGATCGAGGTCCACGGCAACGCCGTCGGGCCCACGCTGTTCTACGGCGCCGGCGCCGGCGCGCTCCCCACCGCGAGCGCGGTGGTCGCCGACCTGATGGAGATCGCCCGGGAGGCCCGCCGCGGCAGCTCCGGGCGCGTGTCGCCGCTCTCCTATCACCCCGAGGCGCTGCGTCCCAAGCCGATCGTGCCGCTCGGCGAGCTGCACGCCCGCTGCTACCTGTGCTTCACGGCGCTGGACCGGCCCGGCGTGCTCTCCCACGTCTCGGGCGTGCTGGGGGAGCACGGCATCGGCATCGAATCCGTGATCCAGAAGGGCCGCGCCCACGAGGGCGCTTCGGTTCCGGTGGTGATGATGACGCACCCCGCGCAGGAGGGCGCGGTGCGCTGCGCCCTCGAGGCGGCGGACGCGCTGCCCGACGTGACTGCACCCACCCGGCTGATCCGCATCGAGGAGGATCTGTGACCATGGGCGCCAAGCCGCGCTATCGCGCCTGGTTCGAGAGCCTCCACGACCCGAGCGAGCGCTATGGTCTGGACGAGGTGGTCTACACCGCACGCGACGGGAGCCTGCTCCAGGTCGTCCACGACCTGGACGAGCTGAAGAAGACCCCCGCGGCCGCCTGGAAGCAGCTCTTCGACGACCGCCGTCACAGCAACGACTGGCCCTACGGCTCGGGCGTCTGGGGCAAGAAGGAGTGGGTGTGCCCGGAGGTGGACAACGAGAACGTCGTCTCCACCTACGAGGGCCACAGCAACCTCTTCTGGGCCCAGCGCTACGGCCGGGAGGTCGGGCTCGAGGATCTCTGGATCAAGCTGTGCGGCAACGCCCACACCGGCTCGTTCAAGGATCTGGGCATGACCGTGCTGGTCTCCATGGTGAAGGAGATGATCGCGCGGGGGCGGGACATCCCCGCGGTGGCGTGCGCCTCCACCGGCGACACCTCGGCGGCGCTGGCGGCGTATGCGGCGGCGGCGGAGATCCCGGCGATCGTGTTCCTGCCGCGGGGCAAGGTGTCCGTGGCCCAGCTGATCCAGCCGGTCTCGAACGGGGCGATCGTCTTCGCGCTGGACACGGACTTCGACGGCTGCATGGAGATCGTGAAGCAGGTCGCCGAGCGCGACGGCATCTACCTGGCGAATTCCATGAACAGCCTGCGCATCGAGGGGCAGAAGACGGTCGGGATCGAGATCGTGCAGCAGTTCGACTGGGAGGTGCCCGACTGGATCGTGATCCCGGGCGGCAATCTGGGCAACGTCTCCGCCCTGGCCAAGGGGATCGACCTGATGCTCGAGCTCGGGCTCGTTCAGCGGCGTCCGCGCATCCTGCTGGCCCAGGCGGAGGCCGCCAATCCGCTGTATCGCTCCTTCCAGACCGGCTTCCGCGTGTTCGAGCCCATCGCGGCGCGACCCACCGTGGCCTCGGCGATCCAGATCGGCAACCCCGTCTCCGCCGAGAAGGCGATCGACGCCCTGCGGCGCTACGACGGGGTGGTGGAGCAGGCCACCGAGTCCGAGCTGGTGGAGGCGGCGATGCACGCCGATCGCACCGGGCTCTTCAACTGCCCCCACACCGGGGTGGCGCTGGCAGCCATGCGCAAGCTGGTGGACCGCGGGGAGATCCGGCGCACGGATCGCGTGGTCGTGATCTCCACGGCCCACGGCCTCAAGTTCGTGGACTACAAGCTGCGCTACCACGAGATGCGGCTCGAGGCGATCGAGCCGGAGGTGCCGAACCCGCCCATCGAGCTGCCGGCCCGCTACGAGACCGTGCGCGACGCGATGTGGCGGGAGATCGAGCGCCGCCGCGACTGAGGGGACGTGTTCACCGGCATCGTCGAGACGGTCGGGAGCTTGCGCTCCCTCGAGGAGCGCGGGCAGGCGCTGCGGCTTCGCGTGGACGCCCCCCGGATCGCAGCGGACCTGCGCCCGGGGGACAGCGTGGCCGTGAACGGCGCCTGCCTCACGGTGACGGAGGTGGACGGCGCCGTGCTGGCCTTCGACGCCGTGCGCGAGACGCTGGACCGCACCGCGCTCGCCGCCCTCCGGCCCGGGGTGCGGGTGAACCTGGAGCGGGCCCTGCGCGCGGACGGCCGCCTGGATGGCCACCTGGTGCAGGGACACGTGGACGCGACGGGCCGCGTGCGCGCGCTCGAGCGCGCCGGGGACGACGTGCGGCTCTTCGTGGACTGCGACGCGGACTTCGCGGAGTGGCTGGTGGAGAAGGGGTCGGTGGCCATCGACGGCGTCTCGCTCACCGTGGTGGGCGTGGAGAAGGCCGGCTTCGACGTGGCGCTGATCCCGCACACGCTGGCCGAGACGACCCTGGGCGAGCGTCGGCCCGGGGACCGCGTGAACCTGGAGGCGGACGTCCTGGGCAAGTACGTGAAGCGCTATCTGGACCGCACGCGGCCCGGTGCGCGGCGCGGCTGAGCGGCCGGAGCCATGACCCAGGCGGCTGCCGCCGCGCCCGACCCGGTCTGGCAGCGCATCCGCCAGGAGGCGGCCCGCCAGGCCGAGCGCGAGCCCGTGCTCGCCGCCTTCTTCGACGCCACGATCCTGAGGCGCCGGGGGCTCGAGGAAGCGTTGAGCGCGCTGCTGGCCGGAAAGCTGGCCAGCGCGACCCTCCGCGCCGAGACGATCGGCGAGGTGATCGACCAGGCCCTGGCCCGCAGCCCCGAGATCGGTCGCGCCGCGCGCGCCGACGTCCGCGCCTTCGAGGCGCGGGACCCGGCCTGCCGCCACTTCGCGGCGCCGCTGCTCTGGTTCAAGGGCTTCCACGCGCTCCAGGTCCACCGGGTCGCCCACTGGCTCTGGCAGCAGGGGCGCGACGTCCTGGCGCTGAGCCTCCAGAATCGCATGTCGGAGGTCTTCGGCGTGGACGTCCACCCGGCGGCGCGCATCGGCGCCGGCATCCTGATCGACCACGGCACCAGCGTCGTGATCGGCGAGACGGCCGTCGTCGAGGACGACGTCTCCCTGCTCCACGAGGTGACGCTGGGCGGCACGGGCAAGACGTCCGGCGACCGTCATCCCAAGGTGCGCGCCGGAGTGCTGATCGGCGCGGGGGCGAAGATCCTGGGCAACGTGGAAGTGGGGGAGGGCGCCAAGGTGGCGGCGGGGAGCGTCGTGCTGGAGGACGTGCCCCCGCACTGCACGGTGGCCGGCGTGCCGGCTCGCGTGGTGGGTCGGCCTCACGTGGAGCGTCCCGCCCTGGAGATGGACCAGAGCCTGCGGGAGCCGTCCCGCTAGGCGCCGGGTGCGGCGCGTCGCGCCGCGGGAGGAGCGTCATGCAGCGCGTTCTCGATCTCGCGACTTCCTTCGCCGCCACGGTGGTGCGCGGCGGGGCGGGCATCGCCTCCGGAGCCCTCGGTCGTCGCCCCGAGCGGGAGCTGGAGCTCTACGACTTCGAGGGCTGCCCCTACTGCCGCAAGGTGCGCGAGGCGCTCTCGGTGCTGGATCTCGACGCCCGCGTCTACCCCTGCCCCAAGGGGGGCGAGCGCTTCCGGCCCCACGTGCGCGAGCAGGGCGGACGCGAGCAGTTTCCCTGGCTGGTGGATCCGAACACGGGCAAGGCGCTCTACGAGTCGGACGACATCGTCCGCTACCTGTTCGCCGAGTACGGCGACGGGCGCGTGCCGCGCGGCCTCGCCGCCGGAGCCCTCACCGACGTGAGCTCCGGGCTGGCGAGCGCGCTGCGCTATGGCCGCGGGGTGCGCGTGCGACCCTCCCGGGAGCCCGAGGTGCCGCTGGAGCTGTGGAGCTTCGAGGGCTCGCCCTTCTGCCGTCTGGTGCGGGAGGAGCTCTCCAGCCTGGAGCTTCCCTACCGGCTCCACAACGTGGGGAAGCAGAGCCCCCGCCGCGCGGAGTTCGTGCGACGCTCCGGGAAGATGCAGGTGCCTTTCCTGGCCGATCCCAACACCGGCATCGAGCTGTTCGAGTCCGCCGACATCGTCGCCTACCTGGACCGGACCTGGGGACGTTCCTGAACCCCGTCAGCTCAGGCGGTGTAGCAGCAGCGAGCCGATGCCCAGGTAGGACAGGAAGCCGAAGCAGTCGGTGAAGGTGGTGACGATGACGCTCGAGCCCAGGGCGGGATCCTGGCGCATCGCCTTGAGGAGCAGCGGCACCACGGCGCCCACCACGCCCGCCACCGTCACGCTGATCACCATCGCCGCGAAGAGCACCAGCCCGAGCCACGGGTTTCCGCCCCACAGGTAGGCGATCCCCGCCGCCAGCAGGCCGGTGACCGCGCCGATGGCGATCCCCACCGCCAGCTCCTTCGCCACGGCGCGCAGCCCGCTGGCGAACTCGATCTCGCCCAGCGCGATGCTGCGGGTGATCACCGTGAGCGCCTGGGTGCCGCCGTTGCCGGCCATGCCCGCCACCACCGGCAGGAACACGGCCAGGGTCACCACCTCCTCGATGGCGTGCTCGAAGAGGCCCACCACCCAGGCGGCCAGGAACGCGGTGCCCAGGTTCAGCACCATCCACGGCAGTCGCCGCCGCACCGACTGGTGCACGGGACTGAGCACCCGGTCCTCCTCCGAGAGGCCCGCCAGGTGGTAGATGTCCTCGGTGGCCTCCTCGGTGATGACGTCGATCACGTCGTCCACGGTGATGACGCCGCGCATGCGGCGCTCGGCGTCCACGACCGGCACCGCCAGCAGGTCGTAGCGGGCCACCAGCGCCGCGGCCTCCTCCTGATCGGTGTCCACCTGGACGCTCACGGGATCGCGGATCATCAGCTCACCGCAGGGGCGATCCGGGGGCGCCGTCACGAGCCGGCGGATCGGGATCACGCCCTGGAGTCGGCTCTCGTCGTCCACCACGTACAGGTAGAGGATCGCGTCCGCGTCCTCGGCGCTCCCGACCATGCGCACGTGGTCGATGGCGTCCTGGGCGGTCATCTTGGCGTCGAGGGCCACGAAGCTCGTGGTCATGACGCGACCGGCGCTCGACGGCGGGTAGAGCTCGACCTTGCCGAGCTCCTCCCGCTTGCTCCCGGGCAGGTGCTCCACCACCGCCGCCCGACGCTCCTCGGGCAGCTCGTTCACGAGCCACACCAGGTCGTCGCTCTCGAGCCGCGCCAGGACCGCTGCGAGGCGCTCGTCGGCCAGCACGTCGATCACCTGGCGGAAGACGTCGGGCGGGAGCTCCGAGAGCGTGTGGGCCGCCCGCCGCTGGTGGAACAGCAGCTCGACGACGGTGCGGATCTCGTCCGGCGTCAGGTTGGCGAGCAGCGGCGCCAGGTCCGCCGGATCCACGCGCGCGAGCAGCCGCTCGGCGCGGGCGTGTGCGCCGCTCGCCAGCAGGCGTCGCAGGATGCGAACCGTGAGCTCGGGTGTCGCCATGCGAAGGTCCCGTCGCCCGGGACCTCCGCCGGGGAGGTCTCAGGCGGGCGCCTCGTCCCGTCTAGGGTGCGGCTCGTCGTCCACGCGTCGTTCCGATCGCCTCGTGCCCATCCCGAAGCCCGGAACATAGCCCAGGGCCGAGGCTTTTCGAAGCGCTCCCCTCGGGGCCCGCGCGTGCCCAGGGAGGGCCGCGCCGTGACGGCACCCGGGCGCCGACCCTAAGCTCTGGCTGCACCTTCGGCTCCGCGAGGTCTGCATGGCGCTCTCCGAGCATCTGCGTCCGATCGGCCCGGCCCTCTGGGAGCTGGGCACCGAGCACCGTCCCGGCATGCGCGTGCCGGTGCGCGTCTTCGCGACACCTCCGTTGCTCGAGACCCTGGACGAGCAGGTGCTGCAGCAGGCCGCGAACGTCGCGACGCTCCCGGGCATCGTGGAGGCCAGCTTCTGCATGCCCGACGCGCACTGGGGCTACGGGTTTCCCATCGGCGGCGTCGCCGCCATGGATCCGCGTCACGGCGTGATCTCGCCCGGCGGGATCGGCTTCGACATCAACTGCGGCATGCGTCTGGTGCGCACCAACCTGGTCTGGGAGGAAGTGAAGCCGCACCTGCGCAACCTGGTGGACGCCCTGGCGCACCGGGTTCCCGCCGGCACCGGTCGTCGTGGCTTCGTGCGCGTGGACCGCGACGAATTCCGCGAGGTGCTGCGGGAGGGTGCGGCCTGGTGCGTGCGTCGCGGTCTCGGCAAGCCCGGGGACCTGGCCGTCACCGAGGGAGGCGGGTGCTTGCCCGACGCCGATCCGGCGTGCGTGAGCGAGCGCGCCATCGAGCGCGGCTACAACCAGATCGGGACGCTCGGGTCCGGGAACCACTACCTGGAGATTCAGGTGGTGCCCCAGGACGGGATCAAGGACAAGGACCTGGCGGCGGCCTTCGGCTTCGAGCAGCCCGGCCAGGTGGCCGTGATGTTCCACTGCGGCAGCCGCGGCTTCGGCCATCAGGTGGCCACGGACGCGCTCCAGGTCTTCCTGCGCGCGATGCCGAAGAAGTTCGGCCTCGAGATCATCGACCGGGAGCTGGCGTGCGCGCCGTTCTCGTCCGACGAGGGGCAGCGCTACTTCCGGGCCATGAACTGCGCCGCGAACATGTCCTTCGCCAACCGCCAGGTGATCCTGCACCGCATCCGCGAGGTGTTCTCACGCGTGCTGCACCGGGATCCCGACGAGCTGGGCCTGGTCCCGGTGTACGACGTGGCCCACAACATCGCCAAGCTCGAGACCCACCGCGTGGGGGGACGCGAGCGGCACCTGTTGGTGCACCGCAAGGGCGCCACGCGCGCCTTCCCGCCCGGCCACCCCGAGCTTCCCGCGGCTTATCGGCGCAGTGGCCAGCCGGTCATCATCGGCGGCAGCATGGAGACGGGGTCGTACCTGCTGACGGGGATGGAGTCGGGTGGGCGCAGCTTCTACAGCACCGCGCACGGAAGCGGTCGCACCATGAGCCGGACCCAAGCGCGCAAGCGGATCCGCGGCGAGGCGCTCCAGAAGCGCATGCAGGAGCGGGGCATCTACGTGCGCGGAGCCTCCTGGCGCGGGCTCGCCGAGGAGGCGGGCTTCGCCTACAAGGACGTGGAGGAGGTGGCCGAGGCCGCGGAGATCGCGGGGCTCTCCAAGCGCGTGGTGCACCTGGCCCCGGTCGGCAACGTGAAGGGCTGAGCCGACCCTTGGGAGCCCCGCCCTACGAGTTCGTGGAAGGCGCCACCAGCGACCTCTCCTTCGTGGCGCGCGGAGACTCCCTGGAAGACGTCTTCGCCGCCTCGGCCGAGGCGGTGCTGGCCGCCACGGTCGCGGACCCCTCCACGGTGGCGGCGCGGCGCACGCTCCCGATCGAGCTGGAGGACGACGACCTGGAGCTGCTGCTGATCGCCTTCCTCAGCGAGCTCGTGTGGCGGCGCGACGCCGAGGGCGTGCTGCTGCGTGCAGGCCGGCTGCAGGTCCACGCGGACGGGCGCGCGCGCCTGGAGGGAGAGCTGGTGGGCGAGCCCATCGACCGCACGCGCCACAGCCTCGAGTCGGACGTCAAGGCCGTGACGGCGCACGGTCTGCGCGTGGCGCGCGTGGCCGAAGGCTGGGAGGCCCGGGTGACGCTCGACGTCTGACGGCGCTCGCCGGTGGTAGACTGGCGTGATGGGCGGCGCCCCCCACCACCTCGTGGTGGTCCCCCACACGCACTGGGACCGGGAGTGGTACCGGACCCACCAGCAGTTCCGACATCGGCTGGTCTCCCTGGTGGACGGCCTGCTGGATGCGCTGGAGCGCGACGCCGCGTTCCGCCACTTCCTGCTGGACGGGCAGACCATCGTCGTGGACGACTATCTCGAGGTGCGTCCGCACGCGCGCGAGCGGGTGGCGAAGCTGGTGCGCGACGGCCGCCTGGGTGTGGGGCCGTGGCATGTGCTGGCCGACCCGTGGCTGGTGTCCGGGGAGGCGCTGATCCGCAACCTGCGCCACGGCCTGCGCCGCGCCCGGGAGCTGGGGGGAGCACTGCCGGTGGGCTACGTCCCCGACCCCTTCGGACACGTGGGGCAGCTGCCGCAGATCCTGGCGGGCTTCGGTCTGGAGGGTGCCGTGCTGTGGCGCGGCGTGGGGAAGGACGTGGAGACCACGCTCTTCGCGTGGGAGGCGCCCGACGGGACGCGCCTCCCGACCGTCTGGCTGCCGCGCGGCTACAGCCACGCCGCGGATCTCCCCGACGCGCCCGACGAGCTGGCCGAGCGCCTGCGCGAAGAGATCGAGGGTCTCGCGCCGTTCTCGCGCATACCGACGCTGCTGCTCATGAACGGGAGCGATCACGCTGCGCCCCAGCCTCGGCTGGCGCAACTGCTGCCCGAGGCCGCGCGGCGTCTTCCCGACGTCACCGCGGAGATCGGCACCCTCCAGGGATTCCTGCGCCGCGCGCTCGCGGAGTCGGGCGGGGAGCTGCCCGTGCACCGGGGCGAGCTCCGCTCGGGACTGCGCGCGCCGCTGCTGCCCGGCTGCGCCTCCGCCCGCGCCCCGCAGAAGCGGGCGGAGTTCGCCAACGACGCGCTCCTCACCCGCCATCTCGAGCCCCTGGCGACCTGGCTCGGCCTGCTGGGCGGGCACTCCGATCCGGCGTGGATCGATTTCGCCTGGCGCATGGCACTCGAGAATCACCCGCACGATTCCGTCTGTGGCTGCTCCGTCGATCGTGTGCACGACGAGATGGACGCGCGCTTCCGTCGCGTGGAGGAGCTGGCGACGACGTCTCTGGCCGAGGTGGAAGCCGCGCTGGGCGCGCGGATCGCCGCGCCACCGGGGGAGGGAGTGGCGCTCGCCGCCTGGAACCCCAACGCGTCGGGTCTCGCCCGCGCCGAGGGAGACCTCGATCTGGATCTGCCGCTGCGGGCCGGCGGTTCCCGGCCGCCGCCACTCCACCTGCGGCATGCGAGCGGGCGCGTCCTTCCCGGCCACGCGGAGGTGCTGGAGTCGGGAGCGGTTCTCGCGCGTGGCACCATGCCCCGCCGCTGGCTGCTGCGCATGCTGGCCGTGACCGCGCGCGAGTTCTTCGGCGGCTGGACGCAGGGTGTGACGCTGGTAGACGGCACGGACGGTCCTTGCGTGCGGGTGCAGGTGGGCACGCAGCCCGCCCCCGGCTTCGACGCCGAGCGGGCGGTGCGCGCCGTTGCGGCGCGGCTGCCCGAGTCCGACGACGCCTCCGTGGCCTACGAGGTGCGGCGCCTGCCCCGCGTGCGGCTCGCCTTCACCGACCACTTCCCGGGTCATGGCCTGCGCACCTACCGGATCGTGGCGGGGCGCGCGCCAGGGGTCACCTCCCTCCGAGGCGAGCGGACGTCCGAGCGTGGCGCCGTGATCGAGAACGCGCACTGGCGCATCGAGGCCGCCCCCGACGGGGTGTTGACCCTGACCTCCCGGCGCACCGGGCGCACGATCCGGGACGCGCTCCGTCTCGTCTCCGAGGGCGACCGGGGAGACGCATACAACTTCGATCCGGTTCCGGAGGACGTGCGGGTGGAGCGGGCGTCCGCAGTTCGCGTGCGTCTGCTGGACGCGTCCCCGGCGCAGGCGTGCCTCCGGATCGAGGCGCGTTATCGCGTGCCCGAGCGTCTTTCGGCCGACCGCCGCGCACGCCGCGGACGTACGCGCTCGCTGCCGGTTTGCATGGAGCTGCGCCTGACCCGGGACGGCGACGGGGTGGAGGTGCACCTGCGGATCGAGAACACCGTGCGTGACCATCGCCTGCGGCTCCACGTGCGCGCACCCTTCAGGGCCCGGCGCTTCCAGGTGGAATCGGCCTTCGAGATCGCGGAACGGCCCATCGCACCGGAGCCGGACGCCTTCGGATCTCCGCACCCGGCCGAGCGTCCGGTGGGGACGACGCCCCAGCGACGCTTTGCCAGCCTGGACGACGGCGAGCTGGCCCTCACCGTGGCGAACCGCGGGGTTGCGGAGGTGGAGGCGGTGCCGGAGCGCGACGGCACCACGTCCCTGGCCCTGACGCTGCTGCGTGCGGTGGGCTGGCTCTCCCGCGACGATCTGAGTCTGCGCCCGAGCCCGGCGGGTCCCCCGCTGGCCACGCCCGGGGCCCAGGTTCCCGGTACGCACGAGATGGCCTTCGCGCTGCGACTGCATCCGGGCGGGGACCCGGCGCGCGCGGCCGCCGCGCACGCCTTCGCGCACCCACCGCGCCTGCTTCGGGTCGCCGGGGGGGCCGCTGCGCCGCTGGGCGACGGGGCACGCCTGGTGGAGGTAGACGATCCGGAGCTGGAGGTCTCGGCGGTGGAGCCCCGGGCGGACGGCGGGGCACTCGTGCGCCTGGTGAACCTGGGCGGGCCGCGCCGCGCTCGCGTCGCGTGGGGATCGTCGACGCCCGGAGGCCTGGCCTGCGTGGACCTGGCGGAACGCCCCGACGAGAGCACGCGCGCGCGTCCCGCACCCGAGGGCGGGGTGCGCCTCGAGCTGCGCGCGGGGCAGATCTTCAGCTTCCGGCGTACCTGAGCCCGGCCCGGGAGCTGCCGGCTCGCTGCGTTCGAGCTGCGCCCGGGATGCGGGCGCGTCGCGGCTGGCTTGCCGCCTGCCCGCGGCCCGGCTGCCGGCTGCCGTGGGGCCTCTTCCCGGTGCGGAAGGCCCGGAAAGCCGCCGTCGTCTGGGGGGAAAGCCGGGTTCCAGCGCCACTGGAACGCGCGCATCGCCTCTCCCAGCTCCCTGTTCCGTAAAGGAAAAACCCCGCAGCGCCGATGGAAACGCGGAATCGGCCCCGCCTCGGGATTTACCCGGGCGCGGAGGACGGAGGCATGCGTACGACGACCCTGCGGCGTTGGGCTCGGGCGCTGGCCGCAATCGCGGTCGTCGTGGTGGTGCGCTCCAGCGCGGGAGCGGGCGACCCGCTCGCCTTCCCGCCGGTGGCCCTGCCCGAACCGCGCGAGCAGCGCCGGCCGGTCGGCCATGCGGAGTGGGCGGCGCGTCTCGTGGAGGGACTGGGTCTGGAGCACGCGCTTCCCGAGGACCACGACGCCGACGAGGTCTTCGGGCTGCTGTGCCCCGACGCGTTGCGCACCGGAGCCGGGGGCAGGCCCCTCCCGGCGCGCCGTCCGCTGCGCGTGCGCGTGGACGACCTGCGGCTGGCCCCCGCCGCGGAGCCCCAGCGCCTGCGGGTGGCGGTGCCGGGAAGTGCCCTCTACGCCCTCGTGGTTCACGGTCACGGCGAGCAGCGTTGGCGCGTGGATGGTCGGGAGGTGGGCGTCCTCGACCCCTCCAGCCTGCGCCTGGACTGGGCGCCCCGGCTGCTGCCCCTGGCGCGCGGCGCGCACGAGCTCACCGTCGAGCTCACCGGGGATGGCCGCGTGGAACGCGTAGAGCTGGTGGCCTTCCGCACGCTGTGCGTGGCGCCAGCGGGCGGATGGTCGTCTACCCGGCCACTCAGCTTCGGTGCCAAGGCGCGCACGATGGTGCAGGTCCTGGGGCTCGAGCACCGCCTTCCCGAGGACGGCACGCCCTGGCTTCGCGAGGGCGAGACCTTCGACGAGAGCGAGGGTGCGGCGGGCCACACCAATCGGCGCTTCCGCCGGCGTGCCTCCCAGGGCGCCTGGGCGCTGGCCCGGGAGGGCCCCGTGACCCTGGCTTGGCGCGTGGTGCTGGAGCGTCCGGGCGTGTACAGCCTCGCCGCGCGCGTGCACGGCACGTCCCGGCAGGTCTGGGAAGTGGACGGGCGCTACGGCGTGGCGCTGCGTCCGCGCGAAGAGGCCGCGAGCTTCGCGTGGGAGCCGGTGGCGACGCTTGCCCTGGCCGCGGGCGAACACGTGCTCCGCGCGCGCCTGGCGCCCGGGGCCGGCGTCGACGCCATCCGCCTGGTGCGCCGCCGCGCCGACGACGCCGCGTACCTCGACGTACTCGGCGAGCTGGGACTGCGGGAAGGGCCGCCGGATGCGCTGGTGTCCGCCGCCGACGCCGACGCCAACCTGACCAGCCAGGTGTTTCGCACGCGGGTCGCCGGCTTCCTGCAGCGCTTCGGCGACCCGCCCGACCAGGGCATCACCCACGCCGAGCAGGAGCTGCGGACTCTCTACGAGCGGCCGCTCTCGCCCGTGATTCCGGCGGAGCTCTGACGCGTGCCGGTTCCGCATCGAGCACGCGCCGCGTTCGGATGGGGCCTCGCGCTGGGCGTCGCCCTCGCCGCGCCCGTCGGCGCGGAGGACTCCCGGGACGGCGTCACGCTGCATCCCTCCCTGCGCGTGATCGGGGTCTTCGACGACAACCCCTTTACGAGCGGCGAGGACCCGCAGAGCGATTGGGGCGTCTGGGTCGTGCCGCGGCTGGAGATCGACGCCGTTCGCGGTCGCCTGCACGCGGGACTGGACCTTTCCGGGGAGCTGCGCCGCTACCGCCGCCACGCGGCCCTGGACCAGGAGTTCTGGACGCTGCTCGGCTTCGGCGAGCTCGACCTGGGGCGCGGCTTTCAGCTGCGCGTCGCGGACGCCTACGTACCGAGGCCCCTCGTCCTGGGCCGGCCCACGGACGATGGCCCCAACCGCATCCAGACCAATCGCGCCGACGCGGAGCTGCGCTGGCGACGTCCACTGCGCCGCGGCGACGCCGTGGAGCTGGGCCTGCGCGCCACACGCTTCGATACCGACCGCTTCGTCACGGATCTCGACACCAACGGAGACGGCGTCCTGGATGCCAGGCGCGCCGAGCGCGGCAACTACGAGGAGTTCGCTGCGGATCTGGAGTGGCAGCGCTCCCTGGGGAGGCGCGCGCTGCTCTACCTGCGAGGCGAGGCGCGCGAGCGGAGCTTCGACGAGCTGTCCGAAGTCGACTTCCGCGAGCTTGCCGGGTTCACGGGCGTGCGCGTGCGCGGCACGCGGCGGCTCTCCCTGGACGCCGGGATCGGCTGGGGTCGGCTCAGCTTCGACTCGGGTCGCGACCAGGATCGGCTGCTGCTGCGGACCCAGGTGCGCTGGCAGGGCTCCCACCAGTCCGCGGAACTCACGTTGGGACGCCAGTTCACCGCCGACATCGCCGGCCAGGAGTACGTGGAGACGAGCGGGCGTCTGGAACTCGAGCGCGAGCTGGGGCGGCGCACGAGGGCGGGGGTGGGCTTCCTGATCAGTCACTTCGAGAGCTCGGTGCCGGGCTCGGCTTCGAATCGCTTCTTCGGCACCGAGCTCTGGCTCGACCGTCAGCTGCGGCGGCGCCTGCACGGTCGTCTCGCGTGGCGTCATTGGCGCAACGGCGGCGACGACGAATTCGACGACTTCCATCAGAACAGGGTGACCCTTGAGTTGGTGTATCGGCGCTAGACGAATCGACTTCCTCGTGGTCCTGGTCGGCTTCGCCCTGGCGAACGTCAGCGCGGCCGACTCCTCGCGCGACCCCTACCGCATCGGCCCCGGGGATCGGCTCGACGTCCAGGTGTGGCGGGAGGCGGATCTTTCGGGCGAGCACCTCGTGGGCGAGGACGGCTCTCTCCAGCACGTGCTGGCCGGGAGCCTGCCCGCGGCGGGGCGCACGCTGGACGAGCTGGCGGACGCGCTGCGCGAGAGCCTCGAGCGGGACTATCTGCGAGAAGCGCGCGTGGTGGTGCGCCTGCTCGAATCCGTGCGGCGTCGCGCCGCCCTGCTGGGCGCGGTGGCGCAGCCGGGCTCGCATCCGGTCCGGCTGGGCATGCGACTCCTCGACCTGCTGCTCGCCGGCGGGGGGACCGCGCCGGACGCCGCCGGCCAGGCCACCCTGCTGCGCTTCGGGGAGCCCGCCCCCGGCGAGAGCCTGCCCCGCCCCGGCGAGCGCGAGCCGCTCGACCAGATCGTGATCGATCTCGACGCCCTGTTGGGCCGGGGCGCGGCGGCTCAGAACCCGCCCGTGCGCGCGGGCGACGTGCTCGTAGTCGCGCGACGCAGCGAGGCGGGCGGCGCCGTGTCCGCCGGGGAGCCGCGCGTGCGCATCGTGGGCGAGGTGACGCGGCCGGGTAGCTATCCGCTCCGGGAGGCGCCCACGGCAATCGACGCCCTGCTCGCGGCGGGAGGCCTCGGCGAATGGGCGGCGGGCAATCGCGCGCGCTTGGTGCGGGGCGAGGGCGCCGAACGGACCGAGCTCCGCATCCGATTACAGGACCTGGTGCGCGGCCGGGAGGGCGCCGAGAACCTGACGCTTCGCGACGGGGACCTGCTGGTGGTCCCGGAATCCTTCTTCTGAGAGGAGTCGACGCCGTGACGAGCGAAACGAGCCCGAGCCTGGAGGATCGCCACTGGATCGACCACGTCCAGGTGCTGCGAAGACGCTGGCGCATCGTGGTGGCCATCTCGCTGGGGTTCGTGGCGGCGGCGAGCTTCTTTACCTGGCGTCTGCCACCGGTCTACCAGGCCACGGCGCGACTCGTGGTGGGGATGGCACCCGGCAACGCCGTGCTCTTCGATCGCGGCGCGCTGGAGAGCTACCTCCTGGAGCGGCAGTCGTTCGAGACCCAGCTGGAGGTGCTGCGCAGCGAGCCCGTCGCCCTGCTCGCGGCGGAGACGCTGGGCTGGATCTCGCCCGAGGACGACGCGGAGGTGCGCACAAACGCCGCGGCGCGCGTCAAGGGCGCGCTCGCGGTGGACCATCTGCGCGAGACCCGCATCGTGCTGGTGCGCGGCACGGCAGGGTCGCCGGACGAGGCGCGTGATCTCGCCAACGCCGTGGCGGAAGCGTACATCGCGCACAACCGCGAGCAGGCGGGCGCGGCGCGCCGCCGCTCGGTGGCCTGGCTCACCTCCGAGATCGACGCGCTGCGCAAGCGGCTGCGTGCCTCGGAGGAGCAGATGCTCGACTACCTGTCCCAGGAGAACATCGAGTTCGTGGACGAAGCCGAGTCGTCGCCGCTCGCATCTCCGGCTTCCGACGAAGCGCTGCGCGCCCAGATCGCGGCCGCCGAGGTGGAGATTGCGCAGCTGCTGCGCCGCTACCGCGAGCGGCATCCGAAGGTGGTCGATGCCCGGGCACGGCTGGCCACCCTGGGGCGCCGCCTGGACGCGGAGCAGGCCGTCCGCTCGCAGGAGCATCGCAAGCTGATCCAGTACCGCATCCTGAAGCGCGACGCGGCCCTGGACCACCAGATGTACGAGGTGCTGCTCAAGAAGCTGAAGGAGGCCGACCTCGCGGACGTGGGCGAGGCCGACATTCGCGTGCTCGAGCGGGCCAAGCGTCCCGGCGCGCCGATCGCGCCACGCTCCTCGCGTCACCTGGCCCTCGCCGGTCTGCTCGGCCTGTGTCTGGCGCTGGCCAGCGCCTACCTGGTGGACTCGCTGGACCGCTCGGTCACGAACGCCGACGACGTGGCGCGCGCCCTCGGTCTGCCCACGCTCGGCTCGGTGGCGGTGTTCGAGCAGCGCGGCGGGCGCGGGCCGCTGGTGGCTTCGCTGCCAGGATCCCTGGATGCGGAGATGTTCCGCTCCCTGCGCACCAACGTCCGCTTCAGCGACGTGGACCGGCCCCGGCGCGTGGTGCTGGTGACGAGCACCGGACCCCAGGAGGGGAAGTCCACCATCCTCGCCAACCTGGGGGTCTCCCTGTCCCAGGCCGGGCGCCGGGTGCTGCTGGTGGACACGGACCTGCGGCGACCCTCGCTGCATCGGCTCTTCGCGCTTCCCAAGCAGACCGGTCTCGCGGACGTGCTCGCCGGCGACGCCGACCTGGAGCGTGCCGTGCGCCCCACCGCGGTGGACGGGCTGCGCCTGCTCCCGTGCGGCACCCTGCCGCCGAATCCCGCCGAGCTGATCGAGTCCGCTCGTTTGCAGCAGCTCGTGACCGAGCTGCGGCAGACGTACGACTTCGTGCTGATGGATTCGCCACCCGCCGGCGGACTCGTGGATGCGTCCCTGCTCTCGTCCCTGGCGGACGGGGTGCTCTTCGTGGTGGAGCCCCGACGCTTCGACTCGCGTCTGCTGCGCGCCGCGGTGCGGCAGCTGGAGCGAGCGGGCGCCCGGCTGTACGGCGTCGTGCTGAACAAGTCTCCGCGCGACGAACGCACCGCCCTCTACCGCTACTACGACTACGGACTCGAGGGCGCCGATCGGGCCGACCGCGAGCCGGTGGCCGCCACGGGGGCCGAGGGCGCGTGACGGCGCGGCGGCGGCTGGAGGCGGTCCTGGTGGGGCTGCTGATGCTCGGCGTGCTGCTGCGCGGGGGCGTGACGCCGTCGGGCGCCGCCGCGCTCCAGCTCGCCGCAGCCGCGCTGGCGCTGGCGGCGGCCGCCGTGCGGGGACTGCCGGCGGCCTCGCCGGGCGTGCTCGCGATCGCCGCGGCCTGGAGCGCGCTGGCGATCGGGTCGGTCGCGTGGAGTGCAGCACCCGACGCCTCCCTGGACGCGTCGGGCGGGGTCCTCGCGGCGGCGGTGGTCTTCGTGCTGTCGGCCTGTCTGCTGGATCGCCCCGCTCGCGGTCGCTTCGTGCTGCGCCTGGCGGTGCTCGGCGCCGTGGTGGGAAGCTTCGCCATCGCCACCGCGCTGCCCGGGGAGCGCGCGGGGGCGCCCTTCGGCAACCCCAACCACCTGGCGGGCTGGCTGCTCATCCCCGGCGGCATCGCCCTGGTGGCGGCGCTGCGTGGCGGCATCCCGAGCCGCGGGCGGCGGGAGTCGGCACTGCTCTGGTTCGGCCTGCTCGTGCTCGTC
>JBFGJV010000014.1:0-29536 GCA_041577015.1 Myxococcota bacterium | reverse complement strand
CCAGGCGCGAGCACGTGGCCTGGATGGCGACGTCCGGGCGCGTGCGCGCGAGCAGCGCCTGGAGGTCGGCGTCGAGCGCGAGGTCGAGCTCCCGCTCCAGGCCGACGGCGCGTCCGACGTCGAGGCCCGCGCGCGCGCTCCTGCGGCCGAACGCACCCACCAGCTCGAGCCCCGGCCTCTCGACCAGGAGGCGCGCGATGGCGGAGCCCATCCGCCCCGTGCCGAGCACGACCACCCGAATCGGATGCCGCATCGTGTCCTCGATCCCCGCCGGTCGCCCGGCAGATCTTCGCACATCCCCTGCTGCTCCTGCTGCAGGCCGCGAAGGCGTCGATGCGTTAGCTCTGGGGCGTGACCGACGCCGAATGCGTGGCGTTCCTGCGCTGGGCCCTGCCGCGGCTGGGCATGCGGTGGGCGGGCTTCCGGCGCGTGCGCCGACAGGTGTGCTCCCGCGTGTCCCGTCGCCTGCGCCACCTGGGGCTCGAGGACCTGGACGCGTACCGCGCGCTCCTCGAGCGCCGGCCCGAAGAGTGGCAGGCCCTGGACGCGCTGTGCCGGATCCCGATCTCGCGCTTCTTCCGCGACCGGGGCGTCTGGGAGGCGCTCGCCCGGGAGGTGCTGCCTCGGCTCGCCTCGGGACGCGATCGGCTTCGCGCGTGGAGCCTCGGCTGTGCCTCCGGCGAGGAGCCCTACTCGCTGGCGATCCTGTGGCAGACGGCCCTGGCGAGCCGATTCCCCGGCGTGACGCTCGAGGTCCTGGCCACCGACGCGGAGCCGCATCTGCTCGAGCGCGCCCGCCGCGGCGTCTACCGCGCCAGCAGCCTGAAGGAGCTGACGCCGACGCTGCGGGAGGCGGCCTTCGAGCCCGAGGACGACGCCTTCCGGCTGCGCCCGACGATGCGCGGGGGCGTCTCGTTCCGCTGCCAGGACGTGCGCCACACCCGACCCGAGGGCCGCTTCGAGCTGGTCCTGTGTCGCAACGTCGCCTTCACCTACTTCGACGCGGCGACGCAGCGCGAGGTCCTCGCGGCGCTCGCGGAGCACACGGCCCCGGTGGGCGCGCTCGTGATCGGCGCCCACGAGACGCTTCCCTCCGGCCCGCACCCCTTCGAGGCGTGGATCGCTCGGCTGGGAATCTACCGCCGCTCACCGGAGTAGCGGACGCCCGGAGCCCGGAAGCCGCGGAGCCGGCGGCAGGCGTCGTCGAGGACGTCGTCCTCCTTGGCGAAGCACACTCGCAGGAAGCGTTCGCCCTCCGCCCCGGCATGGAAGGCGGTGCCGGGAACGGTCGCCACGCCGGTGCTCTCGAGCAGCGTCATCGCGGCCTCCCTGGCGCTCTCGAAGCCCAGGGCGCCGACGTCGGCGCACACGTAGTAGGAGCCCTGGGGAGCGAGCGGCACGAAGCCCGCTTCCGCCAGGGCGTCGCAGGTGCGGTCGCGCCGGGCCTGGAAGCCGTCGGCCAGCTCCTCGTACCAGCTCCGGGGCAGCGTCTCGAGGGCGCCCGCCACGGCGTGCTGGAACGGCCGCGGGGCGCAGATGAAGCACAGATCGTTCGCGAGCTGCACCAGGCGCGCCAGCGGCTCCGGCGCCACCGCGTAGCCGATGCGCCAGCCGGTGATGGCGAAGGTCTTCGAGTAGCCCATCAGGCTCACGGTGCAGGGCCAGAGCTGGCCGACGCTCGCTGGCGAGACGTGGGCGCGACCGTCGTAGGTGAAGTACTCGTAGATCTCGTCGGTGATGACCAGCAGCTCGCGCTCGCGCGCGATACGCGCCACCGCCTCCAGCTCGCCTCGGTCCCACATCTTTCCGCTCGGGTTCGAGGGCGTGCAGATCACCATCGCGCGGGTGTTGTCGCGCAGCGCCGCGCGCAGCATGGGCTCGGTGACGGTGGCATGGGGCGGATCCAGGGCGACGAGCTGCGGCTCGAGGCCCTGCACCTGCGCGATGTTGCGGTGGTAGCCGTAGTAGGGCTCGAAGAGCAGGATGCCGTCGCCCGGATCCAGTAGCCCGTGGAGCGCGCAGAAGTAGCCACCGGTGACCCCGGCGGTGACCACGATCTCCGTCTCCGGATCTACCTCGAGGCCGTTGTCGCGGCGCAGCTTCCGGGCGATCGCCTGGCGCAGCTCCGGGATCCCGGCGGCCACCGAGTAGGTGTTGGTGCGGGCGCGCAGGGCCGCCTCCGCCGCCCTGCGCACCGGCTCTGGCACGGGCAGATCGCACAGCCCCTGCGCCAGGTTGATGCCGCCCACGCGCTGGCACTCGCGCGTCATGCGCCGGATGTCGGACTGCGCGAGCCCGTGGAAGCGGCGCGCCTCGAAGGGCATCGGACGGCTGCCGGGGCTCGGGATCGGTCCTGCTACCGCTTCAGCCGCTCGCGCAGCGCCTCGAACTCCCGTCCCAGCGCGCTCAGGGTCTTGTCCCCCACGTCCTGGAGCCGGCCCGCGAGATCGCGCAGGCGCTCCTCGGCCTCCCGGCGCAGGCGGTCCGCCTGGGCCACGCGCCACTCCCGGCGCACCTCGCGCGTGGTCGCCCGACCCAGCTGTCGCAGCTCCTCACCGAAGGCCACCAGGAGATCGTCGAAGGTCACGATCCCCACCAGGCGACCGTCGCTCAGCACCGGGATGCGGCGCACGCTCCGGGTGCGCATGGTGGCAACCACCTCCTCGATGGGCTGCGAGGCCTGGGCCGTGATGAGCGGCGAGCTCATGATCGAGGAGACCGGCGTGGTGTCCGGATCGAGGCCTCGCGCCACCACGCGGATCGCCAGGTCGCGATCGGTCACGATGCCCACCGGCTCGTCGGCGTCGGCCATCGCCACCACGGAGCCCACCGTCTCGTTGCGCATCTCCTCGGCCAGCTCGCGCACCTGGGCATCCGCGCGCAGGCTCACCACGTCCACGTGGTAGTGCTCGACGGGACGCAGCACGGCCTGCTCCTCCGGCACGCGCACGCCCACGTCCACGCCGGTGGGAAGCTGCGCGGTGACCACGCCCGCCAGCCCCCCGACCTCCTCCGCCACCAGGCGCACGAAGTCGTCCGCCGCGATCACGCCGATGGTGCGGTTCTCGGCGTCCACCACCGGGAGGCGGCGGATGCCGTCGCCGTGCATGCGCTTGAGCGCCTCCGCGACCGAGGCGTCCACCGCGATCGTGACCGGTCGCGGCGTCATGGCGTCCTCGACGCGCGTGGTCTCGGGGTCGCGCAGCTCCGCCACCGCCTCCAGGGCGACGTCGCGGTCGGTGAGCACACCGATGGGACGGCCCTCCTCCACCACGACCAGGAGTCCGACGCCCTCCTTCTCCATGCGCCGGGCGGCGGTCTGGAGCGTCTCCTCGGGGTTGGCGGTGCAAGGCGATCTCCGGCAGTACGAGCCGACGGGCATGGCATTCCCTCCCTGGTGCGCCATCCCACATTGAAGCACGTTTCGTGCCACCCGCGCACGGCGCCGCAGGCATCGCGGAGGCTCCGGCCCGCCATACTGTGTCAATCGGCCCCAGCCCGGGTGGCCGACCGTGACGGCAAGCCGCGGAGCGGAGCGTGTGGCCCCGTCACACGCCGGAGCAACCTGGAACGGGTCTTGCTTCCCTCGGAGCCCCATGAGGGCCCGAGCCACCTTCGTCCTGCTGGCGCTCGGCGCGGCCGCCGGGCTCGGCTTCCGGGACGCGGATGTCGGCCAGACGACCTTCTACGCGCAGACCGCCTGGGCGACCATCCATCGCGACGCGCGGGGCTCGGACTTCGCGCCGTTCGTGGCGCCGCTGCGGAGCCGGGTGAAGTGGACCGCCCTGGAGGGAGCCACCACGATCACGTCGGTCACCTTCGGCCCCGAGGGCCACCGCTACGTCACGACGGGCCGGGGCCCCGGCACGAGCCACCTGCACGCCTTCGACCGCGACGGAAACCTGCTCTGGGAGAGCGCCCCCCAGCGCAGCCTGGACGATCTGGATGCCCTGGCGGTGGGAGGCGCGCCGCTGGTGGACCGACGGGGCCACGTATATGCGGGAGATGCGAACCAGCTGTGGTCCTTCGACGCGAACGGGCGCGTCCGGTGGACGGCACGGCTTCCTGAGGGCGGCGGGTCGTTCGTCTCGCTGATCCTGACCCGCGACGGCCTGGTGGGAGGCGTCACCACGGGGGGCAAGGTCGCCCTCTACCACCGACGCGACGGCACGCTCGCGCGCCCGGTGCTCGACCTGCCGGGCGGCGCCGGGCCGCCGTGCCAGGCGGTGCCGCCGGGCCTGTGGGACGGTGGGCTGCTGGATCCCGCCATCGTCAGCGTCGTCTTCTGCGCCCTCGCTGGCCTCGAGGTGGAGGTGGCCAACACGCCGGCCCTGCACCCGCGGACCGGCCGCATCTTCGTGCCGGCGGCCGGGGCGAGCCCGGACGAGGGCGTGCTGTACGGGATCGACGTCCTCCCCGAGCGACTCGAGATCGCCTTCGCGGCGCCCCTCGGCGCCGGGAGCGGCACGAGCCCCGCGGTGGCGCCCGACGGGTCGGCTGTCTACGCGGCCGGGCAGGAGGGCGTCCTGATCGCGGTGGACACCGGGACCGGCGAGGAGCTGTGGCGCGCCGCGGACACCGGCGGCCTTGCCTCCCCGGCCGTGGGGCCAGACGGAACCGTCTACTCGGGAGGAGGCTCCACGAGCCTGGTGGCGCTGCGGCCGGACGGCTCCGAGAAGTGGCGGCGCCGCTACGACGAGCTGGCCGCCGCCTTCCTGCCGGCCATCGAGCCCGTGCCGCCCTTCCTGCCCTCGGCTCAGCCGGTGGCCCGGACAAACAACCCGATCTCGGTCTCGGCGCGCCACGTCTGGGTGGTGCTCAGCCTGGGCTACGAGGTCCTGAATCCCTTCACGAACATCCCGGTCGCCACCCCGAACGTCGTGGTGCTGGCCGCGCTCGATCCCGACGATGGCTCGCTGGCCGCTCCTCCCCAGCTGCTGCGCGACACGAGCGAGGCCGTGACCGCGATCGACGCCGACGGAAGCCTCTACGTCTCCCACGCGGCGGGCCTGACCTCGGTCTTCACCTTCTTCTTCAACGCCTTCCTGCCCGTCGAGGTTCGCGTCCCGGGCCCTCCCACGGCGGGCATCACCGTGCTCGAGCCGCTCTCCTTGCTGGAGCACGTGCGCGCCGGAATCGACTGGGTGCGGACGCTCGACGCGGAGGCGCTCGCAGCGCTCGGGTCGGGAGAGACCGACGTCGCATTCACGGCCGTGAGACGCGGGTGGGTCCAGCTCGACGCCACGGCCGCCTCCTCGCGCGATGCCGCCCAGCGCGGCGAGCTCGACGCACCCGCCGCCCGCGCCGCGCGCGGCCTGCTGCTCCAGGCGCGGAGCCATTTGCTCGCGGCGCGCATCGCTCTGGGCGGCGAGCGTCCCGCAGCGCCGCGCGCCCGGCTGCGCGCCGCCTCCGCCATCCGTCGGGCCGAACGGGCCCTGGACCGGGTGGAGCGTCTGCTGCCCTAGAAGGGTTTCGTCCGCATCAGCACGATCGGTGTCAGCAGCAGGTCTGAGAGCAGCGCCAGCACGCAGCAGGCCGCCACCAGGATCCCGAAGTGCATCATCGGGATCAGGGAGGAGGTGCCCATCACCAGGAAGGCCCCGCTCAGCACGAGCGTCGATACGGTGATGGGCACGCCGACTTCGTCGAAGGCCTCCTCGATCGCTTCCGGGTACGTCGCGCCGGCGGTGATCCCCCTTTTCACGCTCCACAGCAGATGGATGGTGTCGTCCACCGCGATGCCGAGACTCACGGCGAACACCATCACGGTGGCCTGGTTGAGCCAGACGCCGAGCCAGCCCATCGCTCCCAGGCTCACCAGGATCGGCATGAGATTCGGAATCAACGCGATCAGACCCACCGGAACCGATCGGAACAAGATCACCATCAGGATCGTGATCACGGAGATCGTCAGCACCAGCGACTGGATCAGGGCGCGTGGCACGTACTCCATCATGCGGCTCTCCACCTGAGGGCGTCCCGCCATCTGGACACGAACGTCCGGAATCGGATGCCTCGAGACGATCTCCTCCGCCCGCCGGTAGAGTCGCACGATCTCGCTCATCCTCTCCGGTACCACCGTGAAGACCCGGGCACGCGCCTGTTCGAAGTCCGGGGTTACGAGCTCCCCCAGGCGACTGTGTTCTCCGGCCAGCTCGAGCAGCAAGGCGAGCTGCGCGATCTCGGCACGGCGTTCCGGAACCCGATGGAAGGAAGGATCTCCGTCATGGATGGCCTGGTTCGCGCGCTTGATCAGGTCCACGAAGCTGAGCGTCTGGACGACCTCCGGAATCCCCTCGGCGGCGGCCTCGAGCATGCGGTCGATCTGTCTCAACGCTGCCGGCTCGTAGAGGGCACCGGGCCGGGTCGATTCGAACAGAAGGAAGGTCTCCGCCCCTCCGCCCACCCGCCACCGCGCCACGAAGGCGTTCGATTCGGCCAGGCCGTAGGGATCCTGCTTGAAGAAACGAAACTCATGCAGATCCACCACGATCCGCGTCATGCCGGCCGCACTCACCAGCAGCAGGCCGAGCGTGGCCACGCACACCGCGCCCTGGCGTCGATGGGCTCGGAGCGATGCACGCAGCAGCCAGCGAATGGCCGCATGTCGGGGTCCGTCTCGTCCACGCCTCTTCCGGACCACAAACAGGATCACGAGCGTGAAGGAGAGCGTGAAGGCCACCACGACCGCCAGGGCGACGTAGAGCCCGAACTCCCGCAGCGGCTGGGCGCGCAGCGAGGCCAGCGCGAGAAAGCCGATCGCCGTGGTGACGCTCGTCAGCAGGCAGGGGAGCGCGACGCGGCGATAGATGCGGCGGACCCGGACTTCCGGCTCGTCGGCAGGCCCTCCCGAGGCAGCCGCGTGGATGACGTGCATCGTGTCGCAGACGCTGACGATCATGATCACGGCGGGAACCGCGGAGGTGAGCCAGTTGAGCCTGATCCCGAGCAGGCCGAGGATGCCCATCACGACGACGTAGACGCATCCGAGCAGGATCGTCGGGGCGATGCAGAGGAGTGCACTGCGGTACACGGCGAGCATCAGCAGGAAGATTGCCGCGATCATGAAGAGCGGCAGACGCAGCTGCTCTCGCTCGATGGCCCCGTAGATGGTGCGTCGCAGCACGTTGTGCCCGGTCATGTGAAAGCGGAGACCGGTTTCCTCCTCGAGCTGCTGGAGCATGTGACGAAGGCTCTCGAGCGGGGCGGACGCCGTTAGCTCGCGCTCGAACTGCACGAGAACCGCCGTGGCGGCACCCTCGCGGTCGTAGATGAGGCCCTGGTAGACCGGATCGGAGAGCAGGCGAGAACGCTCCGCGGGCGGTACGCCGGTTCGCAGCCAGTCCTCCTCCAGGAAGCGCCGGAGCACGAGCGTCGTGTCCTCGACGCCGCCCTGGCTCTCCATGCGCCACAGGGTCGTCAACCCGAGTATCGACGCGACGCCTTCCAGCTCTCGTGCGTGCTCGGTGATCCGCCTCACCACCTGCAGGCTTCGAGCCGAGAGGATGTCGTCGGTTTGGAACGAGACGGAGACCACCTCGGAATTGCCGAAGGTGGACTCGATGCGGTGTACCAGCTCCAGGGCCGGCTCCTCCACCAGGCTCATCGCGTCCACGGAGTTGTCCGGAGCCACGCGGGCCGCCCAGGGCACGAGAAGGGCCAGGCTGGGCACCAGGGCCAGCAGGAACCCGCGGCGCACGCGCCAGAAGCGGGCCGCGAGAAGCTCCAGGGACGCCGGGGCGAAGCGCTGCATGTTCTACGGTTCCGTATGTCGGTTGGCCGACGCTTCGCGACGCTCGGCTGGGGTAGCCTCTTACAGAGTACGAGACCAGGACGTCCGACGATGGCCCCCCGTGGATTACAGCGATCGCATCTGACACCCTTGCTCGGAATCCTGGCGCTGCTCGTGCCGCTCACGGGCTTCCAGCGTCCGGTCCTGCAGCAGCCCATGTCCCTTGCCGGCTTCGTGGAGCCCCACACCCCGGGCTCCGGGGATCCGCGCGAGCTGCCGCTGTCCCCGGCGCTCACCGATTTGCTCGGCCCGGCCGCGGACCTGAATCGCGTCCCATACGTGCGCACGGCCATGGCGCCCCCGGGCCGCCGGGGACGCGGCCCCCGGCCGCGGGTGGTGCTGATCCTCGTGCCCGGCTTCTCGGTCGGCGCACGCACCCTCGATCCCCTGGCACGAGACCTGGTCACCGCCCTTGGGGGCAGGCTCGAGGTCTGGGCGGTGGACCGCCGACCCAACCAGCTCGAGGACCGGCTCGGCGCACAGCACGCCCTGGCCGGCGCGGAGCGTGGCCAGCCACGCCGACTCGTGGAGGGCGCTCAGTTCTACTTCGCCGACGTGGACGAGCCTCCGCTCGGCAACTTCCCCGGCGCGGAGGATCTGGACCTGGACGAGGACGGCCGGCTCGACCCGCAGCGACCGCTCGTCGACCGCTTCGGCGTGACGCGCACCGCCCGCCTGCTGGTCCAGGACGACGCGCGCTTCCTGGCCTGGTGGGGGGTGGACACGCACGTGCGCGACTGGCGACGCCTGGTGGACCGCGCGCGGGCGAGGGTGGGCAAGCACGGGCTCGTGCTCCTCGGCGGCCACTCCCAGGGCACCACCTGGGCCACGCTCTTCGCGGCCTACGACTTCGATCCCGGCCCCGGCGTGGACGCGGGCCACCGCCACGTGGACGGCCTGCTCCTGCTCGAAGGCAACGGGATCCAGTCGGATGGCGGCTTCGGCTTCCCGGACCTGCCCGCGCCCCCCGCCGACGCGCAGGGGTACCGGGATCGTGTGCGCGCCCTGGCGGCGTCCGGAGGCCCGGACGTCTTCCTGGGCGACCTCTCCCTGGCCGGGGTGCCGCTGCTGCCGATCCCGCAGTTCGGCGCCGCCGGAGAGCTGACCGCGATCGCGGCCCGCTTCGCGCCGTCCGAGCCGGCGCTGATCCAGCGGACGCCGGTGTTCCGGGCCGGCGCGCTCGCGCTCTTCTATGCCGTACCGGCCACGAACCGCGGCTTCGCGGGCCTGCTGCTGGACGACGACTTCCAGCCCTTCACGGCGTTCCGGGTCTCCATGGGCTTCAGCGACGACGGACCGAACACCCGGATCTCGCTGCCGCTGCCCGACCTCGACGAGCTCCTCGACACTTTCTACGCCGCAGGCCCGGCCTTCGGCGGCGGCCAGCGCACCTGGAAGGAGTTCGACGACCCCACGCTCCCGAGCTGCCCGCCGAACCGACCCGACCAGGGGGTGGGCTGCGCCGTGCTGGACAATGGCCCGCCCTCCGCTGCGGGCGAGCCTCCCCGCGAGAACGGGCGCGAGCGGGAGGTCACGGCCCTCGACACCCTGCTGGGCACGCAGTTCGGCTTCGAGAACGGCTTCGAGTGGTACTTCGCCTCCGGACGCACCAACCTGGACGTCTCGCTCGGAAACGACTCGAGCCTGCTCGGCGACGATCGGCTGCTGGCCGTGACGCAGAACGCGAGCGTGGACGTCCCCGTGCTCGCGATCGGTGGATCGAACGGCATGACGCCCGAGCCGAAGTCGTTCGCCGACTACCTGGACTCCATCGCCACGCCTCCCCACGAGCGGGAGGTGGTGATCCTGGAGGGCTACGCCCATGCGGACGTGGTGATGGCGGAGCGGAACGAGGCCGTGCCCGTGATCGCCGACTGGATCGAGCGTCAGGCGAAGCGCAAGGCTCGGCGCCACCGCCTACAGCGCTAGGTCGAAGGCGTAGCGCAGGCGCAGGAACACCCGGCTCGGCCGTCCGGAGCGTACCTCGATGAAGCAGCCTCCCGCCTGGGGCAGCGGGGCGACCTCGGGAACCAGCAGGCACTCGCGCTCGTGGGCGAACTGGCCGAAGACGCCCTCGCGCGCGCCCGTGAAGACATCGGCGCCCACCGTGATCGAGAAGCGGTCCGTGGCCTTCCATTCCACCGAGGGACGCAGCATGGTATCGCCCTCGTCGAAGCCCACGATGCCGAAGAACTGTGCGACGATCGTCTCCTGACGCAGGCCGTAGCGAAGCAGCAGCGAAAGGAACTCGCTGCTGTGGTCCACGCCGATCGAGGAGCGATGCCGCACGACGACGCGGTGGATCCACTGCACGCTCGCGAACAACGGGTCGAGACCATTCCAGTCGACCCCGAGCACGTACTGGAGGTCGGGCCGGCGAACGATGCCGTCGGGATCGTCGAGGTCGTCCACGGAGAAGGCACGCCCGAAGCTGAGCGCTCCCTCGCCCCACAGGGCGAAGCTCCCGCGAGCGGTGGCGAACGCCGCGCCCAGCGTCCGCACGCGAACGTGGTCGGGCTGGAGGCGATTCACAGGCACGGTCACCGGGAAAGTCACCCCGGGAGCGACCGTGACCAGGATCTCCCGCTCCTCGATGCGTCGCTCGAAGGCGATGGTCGGGTCGTAGGCGTCCCGGTAGTGGAGGGAGAGGTCGAAGCCCTTCCAGTAGCGACCGACCCGGAGGCCCCAGCCGGTGTTCGAGAAGCGCCAGTCCCGGGGAACGTCTTCGTCTTCGAGCACCACGAAGGGAAAGGGCTCGGGGACAAGCGGTGAGGCCGGGATCTCCCGGAACGCCGGCAGGAATCCCGGAAGCTCCGGATCCAGGGCGAACTCGCTGCTCGGATCGGCGAGCCGGTCCGGCTCGAAATCCGGCAGCGCGAAGGCCTCGAAGCTCCAGCCGCGCCAGAAGCCCTCCACGCGAAGTGCGAGGCTCGGGATGCGCGCGTCCACGAAGTCGTCGAGGATGAACTCGCGGTAGTCCAGCGCGTTCACCACGTCCAGGATCCGCAGCCCGAAGGCCTGGCCCCACACGACCTGCTGCTTGCCCGCCCTCACGTCCAGGCGCACCGGCCCGAGACGTCCGCGCCAGTCCAGGTAGAGCTCGCGGAGCTCCGCCTCCGTGCTCCGCGTCCCGGCCACCTGCCAGCGGTCGATGGGCTCCTGCTCGTAGTCCGGGTCGGGGCCCACCAGCAGCCGGCGCGGGTCGTACAGCAGCCGGCCGATGGCGCGCAGGCGAAGCGAACCAGCGAGGTCGGCCTCCAGGTCCAGCTGCAGGCGGTTCTGCACCTTCTGGAAGCCGTGGGGTTCGAGGACACGATAGGCCGTGTCGCTCTCCACGTAGCCCGTGAGGCGCACGCGCGGGTCGTCAGCAGCGGAGCTGGCGGCCGGAAGCAACGCAAGCAACCAAGGAACCAGAACGAGCCTGCCGGCAGGGAAGCCCGCCCGCCGGTTTCTAACGCACGCCAAGACCGAGTGCGCTCTGGGTGAAAAGTTCGTCTGCGAGGCCGACGTCGTGCTCCGTCTCCTGCACCTCGACGGCGGTGCGACGAGACGTACGATGATTGGTCATCTCGAGCCGACGCCAGATCCAGACTCCTCCCCGGTGCTCGTGCCAGAGCTCCAACGTCTTCTCGACCCGTGCGGCCCGATAGAAATCGATGCGCCGCAGCGTCGAATGCTCGGCGTCGATCCATTGCACTCGCCTGGTGTAGACGGCATCCGTCGTCCGGGGGACCGATTCGATCACGTGATGGACCCGACCGTCCATCGACTCGTCCCGCAGCCAAGCGTGCTCGTCGGCGTCCACGCTGCGCTCGATCAGGTCTTCGTACGAGAACTCGGTGCCCATGAAGGAGGAACTGCGGTTGCCAGCCGCGACCCGGCGCACTCGACGGAAGGCCGGAAGATAGATCCATTGGAGACTGTCTTCCCGGGGATCGCGAGGGCTCCAGACCAGAAGCGACGCGTCCTTGACGTCGGCAGGGGTGTCGAAGACGACCAGGAGCTGACTGCGGAGCTCGTGCTCCTGCCCGAAGCGGCGCCAGTACACGCGCGTCTCCCGGACCCGCTCCCGCCCCCCGGCGTCCACGAGCCGCCAGGTCGCCCGGGATCGTTGATCCCCTCCGCGCGGCAGCGCTTCCACGCGGCGCATGATCTGCTCGCCGCTCGGGGCTACGGGCGCCGCGGCCGCTTTCCCCTCCGCGGCCGCGTCCGGGACGTGCCAGGCGAGACCGAGCCCGAGACCCAGCCCGACCGAGACGACGGCTCGCGCCGATCCGCGCGCCGCACCTCCCCCCGGTCGCGCGATGCGGGGCTTGAAGATGAACAGCACGGCCGGCAGCAGCACGAGGTCGGCAAGCAGCGCCAGCAGGACGGCCAGGGCGCAGAAGATGCCGAACCAGAAGTGGGGCTCGAAGACGGAGAGCGTGAGCACGGAGAGCCCCAGGGCGAGCACCACGGACGTGATCAAGATCGGCCGACCGACCTCTTCCAGGGTCGCCCGCACGGCGTCGCGTTCTTCGCCCAGCTCGCCTCGATGCACGCGGTAGCGAGCCAGGAAGTGGATCGTGTCGTCCACGGCGATTCCGATCGCGATCGCGCTGATCATCGCGGTTCCGATGTCGAGGTTCACGCCGCCGAAGCCCATCACTCCGAGCAGGAGCACGATCGGGAAGAGGTTCGGGATCATCCCGAGGCAGCCCACCGCGACCGAGCGCAACATCGCCATCATCGTGGCACAGATGACGAGGAAGCTCAGCAGCAGGCTGTTCACCTGCCCTTCCACCACGCCGTTGGCCATGTTCGCGTACAAGAGCTCGGCACCGGTGACACGAGCCGCGATCTCGCCGGGTCGCAGGTGTTCCGGAGGCGCCGCGGTCCGGGGCCCGAGGCCGAGGATCCTGCGCAGGCCGTGGATGGCCGAGTCGATCGCCCCCAACCCCGTGATCCCGCCGTAGAGCGCACCGCGGTCGAAGAGTAGCTCCGGGTCGCTGACCAGCTCCTGGGCCAGGCGATCGTTGCAGCGCTGGACGAAGTCCGCGTACTCGCGGGTTCCGGTGCGCTGGATCAGGACGAGAATGCGCGTCTCCTCGGCCGCCTCCCAGTGGGGGAAGAGATAGGGCGTCACGTTGTTCGCGGTGGGATCGTCGGTCACCAGCAGATAGTTCGCGATCTGCTCCCGGGAAGCCGGAAGCACCCAGGAGCCGGGAGCATTGGCGCTCATGACGCGATTGATGCTCTTGAGCACGTCGACGATGGAGCGTGTCCGGCTCACCTCGGGCTGCCGCTCCAGCCAGCTCTGGAAGCGCTCGATCCTGCGCAGCACATGCGGTTCGAGCAGAGCGCCCGGGGCGGTACGCACGCTGACGTCCAGGCGAGCCATGCCTCCAAAGCTCCGCTCGAGGGAGGTCTGGTCCACCACGACCGGATGACGCTCGCGTAGCATCGCCAACAGCTCGGTGGTGGCCTGGATCCTCAGGATTCCCACCACGGCGACGGCCATCAGCGCCAGTCCCGTCACGAAGACGGGCCACCGGAAGCGCTGGCAGAAGTCCGTCAACCGTGCGAAGAAGGCGTCCAGCAGCCGACCGGCTCCGCCCTGGGGGGTGGGCGGGGGTGGCATCCGCGTCAAGGTGGCCGGGAGCAAGGTCATCGCCACCGCCCAAACCACGATCACCCCGAAGGCTGCAAAGAGGCCGACCTCCCGGATGACGCCGATCGGGCTGACCTGGAGCGACAGGAATCCGGCCGCCGTGGTGAAGCTGGCGAAGAAGGCGGGCGCGGCCACCGCGTCGAGCGTGCTGCGGACCAGACGCCGCGGCTCCCGCACCACCGCGGCGTACTGGTGGTACGCGCTCAGGAGATAGATCGTGGTCGCCGCCCCGATCACCTCGATGAGGGTGAGAATGACCACCGACATGACGGTGATGCGCGCGCCGTACACCACGACCAGGCCGAGCGTCCAGATCGCGGCGATCCAGATCGCGAGCATCGGCAAGACCACGCCCCGAAGCGACCGGAACACCACGAACAGGATGGCGAGAATCACCGCCCACGAGACGGGCACGAGCCTGAAGAGCTCGGCCTGTCCGGTCTCGCCCAGGGCTGCCTTCACGAGCGGGATGCCGGCGCTGTACACGTGGACCGCGTCGGAGCCGGAAGCCCGCTCGCGACGCACGATCTCGTCCACCTGCCGCTTGATGACGCCTCGATAGTCCGCGTCGTCCGCTCGGTGAACGATCCGACCGAAGACGAGGCTGGCAAGTGGCGCGTCCGGATCGTCCGAGGTGGGATGGGAAACGAAGGTTCCGACCAGCATCTTCTCGGAGAACGCGCGCTCCCACAGGGCGCGTCGCTCGGCCCGCGTCTCCGGCACGCGATCGAGGAAGCGACGCACCGACACCACCCACTCCCCGTCTTCGTCCTGGAAGCCGCGGACCATGGGCACTTCCGGAAGCGACAGCACGCGATCGATCAGATAGGTGGGTCGTGCGAGCGTCGGGTCCTGCTCGAGCGTGACGTCGCGGAGCGATTCGGCGATGCGTTGGACCCCCTCCAGCGCGGGACGGTCGAACAGGCGTGGAGACTCCCAGCCGATCGCCACCAGCTCGTCGGAACCGAGCCGCTCGACGAAGCCACGATAGAAGTGCAGGTCCCGGTCGCCCTCGGGGAGCAGCCCCTCGACGGACGTGTCCACCCGAGCGCGAGAGCCCGCGATCCCGAGACCAAGAGTCACGACGGCGAGGAGCGTCAGCGTGAATCGAGGACGCGAGAGGACGGCGTCGAAGGGTCTACGCACTTTCGCGGCGTCAACTGCAAGCCCCGTGCCGCAGCGAGCTGTCCCCTGGCTGATGGGGACGAGCGGAGGGCATCGCGTGCTGTGACATGTCGCCTCAACGCCGCGGCGCCCGGAACATGGCTCGGTCTGCGAGCCGACGGCCTGCGGAGCAGCCCTGGGCTAGGTTCGGGGCGTGACGCGTGCGGCCAGCCTTCTGCTCGCACATCCCCGCCTCGTGGTCGTCGCGATCCTCCTGGTGAGCCTCGGGTTCGGCGTCGCGGCTTCGCGCGTCCGGGTGGACCCCTCCCTCGAGAACCTGATCTTCCAGGACGACCCGGACATGGTCTACTACCGCCAGTCCAAGCGCCGCTATGGCTCGGACGAGTTCGCCGTGGTGGGCTTCAGCGCCCCGCGGCTGTTCGACCGCCCGGCGCTCGAGGCGATCGAACGCATCTCGGACGCCCTGGCCAAGATCACGCGCGAATCGGAAGACGGCGCCGCCGCCACGCCGCTCGTGGACTGGGTGCTTAGCCTCACGACGACGAACCACATCTCCACGAGGGTCGACGACGAGGGTGCCTCCACGCTGGTGGTCGAGCCCCTGCTCGAGGAGCTTCCGGGTGACGCGGCGGAGCGACGCCGGCTCTGGGAGACCGTCGTCAACGACCCGCTCTACGTGGGGAACGTGATCGCGGAGCCGCGCTTCGACGATCCCGACGCGCCCATGACCAGCCTGGTCTTCGCGCGCATCGTGACGCGGGAAGACGACCTCGAGTACCGGAAGATCGTCGAAGACCGGATCCGGGAGATCCTGCACCGGGAGCTGCGACGGGAGGAGCCGGTGCGGCAGGTCCTGCTTGCCGAGACGGGGCGGCCGGAGCTCGCGGAGCGGGTGCTCCGTCACCTGCGGTCCTCCGTGCCGGAGAGCTCCGCCGACTTCCGCGTACACCTCGCCGAGGCGCTCGCGCGGGAGATTCCCACTCCCGACCTCGCGGAGCGGACCCTCCGGGCCGTGATGGAGCAGTCCGCCCAGATTGACGGGTTCCACGTCGCCGGGACGGTGCTGATCAAGTCCACCCTGGGTCACACCGCGGAGGTCGAGTTCACGCGCCTCACCCCGCTCTCCTGGGTGGTGATCTTCGGCATCCTGCTCGCGGTGTTCCGCAACGTCCTCGCGGTCTCGATCCCGCTGCTCGTGGTGATGCTGGCGGGAATCTGGGCGATCGGCTTCATGGCCCTGTGCGGAAGCCACCTCAACGTGGTCTCGAGCGTGATCGTGCTCCTGATCGAGGTGATCGGGATCGCCACGACCATCCACTTCTTCGCGCACTTCTACCGCCTGCAGTCCGCGATACCGGACCCGCGACGCCGGGTCCGGGCGACCCTCGATGCGGTGGGCTGGCCTTGCTTCCTGGCGAGTCTCACCACCGCGATCGGCTTCCTCTCGCTCTCGGTCAGCAAGGTCCTCGCGGTGCGCGAAGTGGGATACTACTCGGCGTTCGGAGTCCTGGCCGCGTGGCTCATCGCGATGACACTCGGCACCGTTCTGGTGCTGTGGCTGGCACCCCGCGTACCCGTCCGCACCGGCGGTGGCGGCGGGCGGCTGCTCAGCGCCTCGCTCGAGCGGCTCGCCCGCGCCGCGGACCGGGGGCGCTGGGCCATCGTGGCGGTGGGCCTGGTCCTCGTGGCCACGGCCATCGTCGGCATGTACCGCATCCGGGCGGAGACCGACCTGCTGGGGTTTCTCGATGCACGTCACCCGCTGCGGCAGGCCTACCGCTACATGGAGCGGGAGTTCGGGGGCATCTCGCCCTTCGACGTGACGGTCCGCACGCCGCCGGGCGAGCTGCTCGAGCCCTCCGTGCTGCGGCGGATCGACCGCCTCCAGCGCTGGCTCGAGGCGCAGCCCGAGGTGGACGCCACCTTCTCCCCGGTCGACTACGTGAAGCGCGTGCACCAGGAGCTGAACGACGGCGATCCGAGCTTTCACCGCATTCCCGAGACACGGGCCGAGGTCGCCACGGCCCTGCTCCTGCTGGAGGGGTCCGGCGAGACGGAGCCGTTCCTGTTCCCCGGGTGGGAGGGCGCAGAGGAGGCGCGCATCCTGGCGCGCCGGGTGGAGTCCCTGACGTCGGCCGGCTTCTCCGACCTGATCGATCGCGCTGGGGCGTACCTCGCAGCCCACGTGGCCAGCGAGCCCTCTCTCGCGGTGCGCCGCACGATCCCGCCGGCAGGCTGGACCGGCATTCGGCTGGTCGACACGGCGCTGCGCGACGTGGGTGACGCGATGGCAAAGATCGTGCGTGGCACAGCTGCGCCCGCCGCGCCCGAGCCGGCGCTCGAGAGCGGGCAGATCGCCGCCCGTGTCACCGGCATTACCCTCCTCTACGTCAACACTGAGCGCACGCTCGTGAGCAGCCAGATGAGCAGCCTGGCACTGGCATTCGTGGTGATCTGGGTCGTCGTCATGATCGCCTTCCGCTCTCCGTGGCTTGGGACCATCGCCATGATTCCCAACCTGTTTCCCATCTTCATGGTGCTGGGGTTCATGGGCTACGCGGGGATCACGATCAACATCGGCACCGTGATGATCGGCTCGATCTGCATCGGCATCGCGGTGGACGACACGCTCCACTTCCTGAGTCGCTATCGTCGTCGCCTGTCGGAGCTCGGAGACGTACGCGAGGCGGTCTACGCCTCGGTGCGCGAGGTGGGGCGCCCCATCGTCATCACCTCGATCGTCCTCTCGTTGGGCTTTCTGGCGCTGAGGCTCTCCTCGTTCACGCCGCACAACGACTTCGGCCTGCTCTCCGCGCTCACCATCCTGACGGCGCTCGTGGGCGACCTCCTGCTGCTTCCGGCCTGTTTGCTGATCCTGAAGCCCCATGCGAGACGAGCCACCGTCGGAGATGCGGTCGTGCGGGTGAAGGGCGAATTGCTCCAAACTGGAGAATCCCAATGAGCGTCTTCGTGACCGGGGCCACCGGATTCCTGGGCCGCTACCTCGCCCGCGGGCTGATCAACGCAGGGGAAGACGTCGTGCTCCTGGTGCGCAGCGAGAGTCCGGAGCATGCCCGGGAGCGCGTGCGAGCCGCCCTCGACTGGTTGGACCCTCTGGAGGAAGAAGCCTTCCAGCGACGCGTCACCGTCTGTCCGGGAAGCATCGATCACCCCGGCCTCGGCCTGGCACCGGGAGACCGCGAGCTCGTGCTCTCCCGGTGCTCGCGATTCCTGCATGCGGCCGCCAGCGTGCGCTTCGATCTCTCGCTCGACGAGGCCAGGCGCATCAACGTGGACGGCACCAGGGCCGTGCTGCGCCTGGCCACGCAGAGCCGCATCGGCGTCGACCGCTTCGACTACGTCAGCACGGCGTTCGTGGCCGGACGACGCACGGGACTCGTCCTCGAAGACGAGCTGGACGGAGGACATGGCTTCAAGAACACCTACGAGCAGAGCAAATTCGAGGCCGAGGAGTGCGTCCGGCAGGCCCGGGCGGAGCTGCCGATCGCCATCTTCCGGCCGAGCATCGTCGTGGGCGAGCATCTCTCCGGTCGCACGCCGGCCTTCAACACCCTCTACTGGCCGATCAAGATCTATGCGCTGGGTCTGTGGCGCATCGCCGTAGGCAAGCCCGACGCGCGCGTGGACGTGGTCCCCGTGGACTTCGTCCGCGACGCGCTGCTGACGATCCGTCGCCGCGCGGACAGCGTCGGCCGCTGCTTCCATCTGGCCGCGGGCCCGGAGGGAGATGCGAAGTCGGGGGAGCTGGCGGCCATCGTCGAATCCTTCTTCCCCGATCGCAAGCCCGTCCGTTTCGTCGATGCGGACCGCTGGGTCCGCGCGACGGAGCCGCTGCTCCGGCGCATCGCCTTCGGCCGCTTTCGCCAGATCGTGGAGGCGGGGCGCTTCTATGTGCCCTACTTCGTGTCCAACCCGCGCTTCGACACCACCCAGGCGACCGCGTTCCTGGCGAACACCGGGGTATGCGCGCCCGACGTACGAACGTACTTCCGCACGCTGCTCGAGTACGGCGTGAAGGCGAACTGGGGTCGGCGGTCGGACCCTGCGATCCCGACCTCGAGCGCGGGGCATCCATGAGGCTCGGGCCGATCCGCGTTTTCGCGCTCCTGCTCGCTCTCTCCGCCTGCGCGAGCGAGCCCGAGCGCTCGGAGGGGCATCGCGCGCGGATGCGACGTGTCGCGGCAGATGTGGACGACGCGCGACTCCGCGCCGCGGGCACGGATGGCGGCCACTGGCTCACGCACGGACGCACCTACGACGAGCAGCGCTACAGCCCGTTGGCGCAGATCGACGCGGGGAACGTGCACGAGCTCGGGCTGCGGTGGAGCTTCGAGACAGGCACGCGACGCGGACTCGAAGCCACGCCGATCGTCGTGGACGGCGTCCTCTACACCACCGGGACCTGGAGCGTCGTCTACGCCATCGACGCCCGGACGGGCGGGCTGATCTGGCGCTTCGACCCTCGGGTCCCGCGCCGCTATGGGGCGATCGCCTGCTGCGACGTGGTGAACCGCGGGGTCGCGCTCTATGCGGGCCGCGTCTACGTGGGGACCCTCGACGGCCGCCTGGTGGCCCTGGACTCCGCCACGGGCGAGCTCGTCTGGGAGGTGGTGACGGTCGACCGCAGCCGGGCCTACACGATCACGGGTGCCCCCCGCGTCGTCGAAGGCAAGGTGATCATCGGTAACGGCGGGGCCGATCTGGGCGTGCGCGGCTACGTGTCGGCCTACGATGCCGGGACGGGCGCGCTCGTCTGGCGCACGTACACGGTCCCCGGCGATCCGTCGCAGCCCTTCGAGAGCGAGGCGCTCGAGCGCGCCGCGCGCACCTGGAGCGGGGAATGGTGGAAGGCGGGCGGAGGCGGCACCGCGTGGGACTCCCTCGCCTACGACCCGGAGCTGCGCCTGCTCTACGTGGGAACCGGGAACGGATCACCGTGGAACCGCCATCACCGCAGCCCCGAGGGCGGGGACAACTTGTATCTGGCCTCGATCCTGGCGCTGCGGCCCGACACGGGTCGTCTGGTCTGGCACTTCCAGACCACGCCTGGCGAGAGCTGGGACTTCACGGCCACTCAGCACATGATCCTCGCGGATCTCCGCATCGGGGGGCACGAGCGCAAGGTGATCCTCCAGGCGCCGAAGAACGGCTTCTTCTACGTGCTCGACCGCGAGACCGGGGAGTTCCTCTCCGCAGAGCCCTACGTGGAGGTCACCTGGGCCACGGGCGTGGATCCACGCACGGGTCGGCCCATCGAGGCCGAGGACCTGGACGATCGTGAGCAGATCGTGGTCGTGGCCCCCTCGTCCCTCGGCGGACACAACTGGCAGCCCATGTCGTTCAACCCCGAGACCGGGCTCGTCTACGTTCCCGTCCAGGAGATGACGGGCGCGCACGCCGCCGATCCCGACTGGCGGCATCGGCCGGGCTTCTGGAACACCGGGATGGACTGGGGCGTGTACCAGTACCTGCCGGCACCGCCGGCGACGGGAGCGCTCCTGGCCTGGGATCCCGTCCGGCAGCGCGAGGCGTGGCGCGTGCCGTACGCCCACCTCTGGAATGGAGGAACCTTGACGACCGCGGGCAACCTCGTGTTCCAGGGTACGGCCGACGGGCGCTTCGTGGCGTACCGCGCCAACGACGGCGAGAAGCTCTGGGAGGCCCCGGCCGGATCGGGCGTGATCGCGGCTCCGGTCACCTACCTGGTCGATGGGGTCCAGTTCGTCTCCGTCATGGCCGGCTGGGGCGGAATCTTCCCCTTGCTGGCTGGCGAACGGGCGGCGGCCTCTGGCGTGCGCAGCATCGGAAGGGTGCTCACGTTCGCCCTCGGTGGCGACGCCGCGCCTCTCGAAGCGATCCCGGCCGCGCCTCCGCCACCCACCCCCGACCCCGAGGCCCTCACCCGACCCGAGGACGTGCAGCAGGGCGGCGTGCTCTACCACCGGTGGTGCATGGTCTGTCACGGGCAGCAGGCGGTGGGGGGCGGCGTGCTCGTCGACCTCCGTCACGCATCCCCCGACGTGCCCGGCCACTTCTCGAGGATCGCCCGCAGCGGGCGGCATCTCGCCCGGGGAGGTCCCTCGTTCGCCGATCACCTGACCGAAGAGGACATGGAGATGATCCAGACGTACGTGCTCTCGCGCGCGCTCGTGGCGGCGCACGGCGACGTCACGTCTCCCTAGCTCGCCCGAGAGAGGATCCCGTGCCGCCCCGAATCCGCAGCCGAGCCTTGCTGGCGACGCTCCTGCTGGCGATGGCGCCGGCCGCCACGACACAGCCTGCTTCCGATCCGACCGGGGCGCCCCCCCCGACCACGGGGCGCCAGATCATGCTGCGCGTCGATGGCCGCCCTCAAGGTCGCGACCAGAGCGTCGCCGCGGTCTGGGAGCTGATCAGCCGCTCCGGGCGCACGCGCACCCGCAAGACGCGCTTCTACCGCCGTCAGGAGCCCTCCGACTCGGGTGGTCTCCTGAGCCGGTGGCTCCTCGTCTTCGACTCTCCACCCGACCTCAAGGACACGGCGCTGCTGGTCTGGAACCCGCGCGCTCCCGAGCAACCCGCGGACCAGTGGATCTACATGGCGGCGTACCGAAAGGTGAGGCGTATCGCCGGGAACGCCCGGAGCACCGCCTTCATGGGAACCGATTTTGCCTTCGAGGACATCACGGAGCGGGCCGTGGACCACGACGAGCACGAGCTGCTCAGAACCGAGTCGGTCGATGGCTCCCCCCAGTACATCGTGGCTTCCACACCACACCCGGGCACCTCCGACTACTCGAAGCGCGTGCACTGGGTCGATGCGGCGAGCTGGACGGTCCAGCGGATCGACTTCCACGGGCGGAAGGGCACGCTGCGAAAGTCCCTCCGGCTGCAGTGGGTGGAGAAGGACTCGATCTGGGTCTGGCGGCGCCTGGAGATGATCGATCACCGCACCCAGACTCGTACCATCGTCGATGTGGCCGACGTCCGCGTCGACACGGGACTCCGCGCCGAGCTCTTCGAGCCTGGCAGCCTGGCGGCCACCGGCCGCTGAACGGTCTCGCGGCCACTGGCGCCGGCGCTCGCGACGCGGAATGCTTGCGGGGCATGCGCGCGAGGGTCGCCCTGACGCGAGGCCGTGCCCGCTACGAGAGCGTGGCGGCGGCCCTGGAGCGGATCGCCAAGGACGTGCACCTGGAGCGCAGGTGGCGCGTCGTGGTGAAGCCGAATCTGGGCCGCGCGGACCGACAGCTCGCGGCCACCCACGTGGATGCGGTGCGGGCCGTGCTCGACTTCGTGCGCGCGCGCTGGGATGGGCCGGTCGCCGTGGCCGAGGGGTCGGCTCGAGGCCCGACGCACACGGCCTTCCGCCAGCTCGGCTACGAGGACCTGGTCCCCGAGTTCGACGTGGACCTCGTGGACCTGAACGCCGACGAGACGGTCCCCGTCCGGGTCTGGGACCGCGAGCTGCGTCCGCTCCGGGTCGAGGTGGCGCGCACCCTGGCGATGGCGGACTTCCGCATCTCGGTCTGTCCGCCGAAGACCCACGACGCGGCGCTGGTGGCGCTCGGGATCGAGAACATGGTGAGGGGATCGCTGGCGGGACGTGAGCACGAGCGGGCGGCCGGCGCCCGGCTCGGGCGTCTCGCGCCAGCCTGGGTGCGGCACTCGCGCCTCGCCGCGTGGAGCAAGGCGAATTGGGCCGGCCGGAAGGGCGGGCCGCTCGGGATGGCCCTGCACCAGGGACCTCCGCACCTGAACCTGAACCTCGCCCGCCTGGCGCCCCACGTCTGGCCGCAGCTCACGGTGATCGACGGCTGGCGGGCCATGGAGGGAGAGGGGCCGGGCACCGGGGACCCGGTCCGCTGGCGGGTGGCCCTGGCCGGGACCGACGCGCTCGCGGTGGACGTGCTGGCCTCCCACCTGATGGGCATCGACCCCGAGCACGTGGGCTACCTCCAGCACTGCCGCCGCCTCGGGCTCGGCCGGGGCGACCTCGAGGAGATCGACGTCACGGGGAACCTCCCGGTGGAACAGGCCCGGCGCCGCTTCGTCGCCCACCCGACCTGGCGCCGCCAGCTCGCCTGGCGCATCGAGGAAGCCGACCGGCTGCTGATCGCCCCGTAACGGAACCTGCGGTGAGTGCGGCACGCCGACGCAACGGCTTCTTCCGGGACGTGAACCGGCACTTCGCCCGGGCAGCGCGCCACACCTCGCTCCCGGCCGACGTGCTGCGGAACGTGCGCACCTGCAACGCCGTGTATCGCATCCGCTTCCCGGTGCGGCAGGACGACGGCCGCATCCGGGTCGTCGAGGCCTACCGTGCCGAGCACAGCCACCATCGGCTCCCCACCAAGGGCGGCGTCCGTTACGACGTGCACGTGAACCAGGACGAGGTCATGGCCCTGGCGGCGCTCATGACCTACAAGTGCGCGCTCGCGAACGTGCCCTTCGGCGGGGCCAAGGGCGGGGTTCGCATCGATCCGCGGCGCGCCTCGCCCGGATTCCTCGAGCGCGTGACGCGCCGCTACACCCACGAGCTGATGCGCAAGCGCTTCATCGGGCCGGACGTGGACGTCCCGGCCCCGGACATGGGCACGGGCGAGCGCGAGATGGCCTGGATCGCCGACACCTTCAAGAGCCAGACGTCCGAGGTGCTCGACAGCCTGGCCTGCGTGACGGGCAAGCCGGTCTCGCTGCACGGCATCCCCGGTCGTACCGAGGCCACCGGCCTCGGCGTGGCCATGGCGCTCGAGCGGTTCTTCGCCCGGCCGGAGGACGTGCGTCCTCTGGGTCTCGCAGCGGGCCTCTCCGGCAAGCGCGTCGTGGTGCAGGGTCTCGGCAAGGTGGGCCTCCACGCCGTGCGCGCCCTGCTCGAGCGGGGCGCGGTGCTCGTGGGCGTGGGCGTGAGCGACGGCGCCCTCTACGCGCGCGACGGCCTGGACGTGGACGCCGTGCTGGCCCATCGCCGCGAACGAGGCTCGCTCCAGGGCTTTCCGGGCGCGCGGGAGCTGCCGGAGCCCTCCGCCATCCTGGAGCAGGACTGCGACATCCTGGTGCCGGCCGCCATCGAGCGCCAGATCACGGCCGAGAACGCCGGCCGCGTCCGGGCGGCGGTGGTGGCCGAGGGCGCCAACGGACCCGTGGACGCGGAGGGCGACGCCCTCCTGCGCGAGGCCGGAAAAGTCGTGATCCCCGACCTCTACGCCAACGCCGGCGGGGTCGTCGTGTCCTACTTCGAGTGGGTGAAGAACCTCTCGCACATCAGCTTCGAGCGCATGACGCGCCGCTACCAGGAGATGACCAACCGCCGCCTGCTGGACGCCCTGGAGCAGCTCACCGGACGCTCGCTTCCGGACGAGACGCGAGAGGCCGTGTGTCGTCCGCCGAAGGAGATCGACTTCGTGCGCACGGCGCTCGAGAACACGCTCGCCATCTCCTACGACCGGATGTGCGAGACGCTCCGGACGCGAAGCCTGCCGGACCTGCGCACGGCAGCCTACCTGATGGCGATCGAGCGCGTGGGAAGCGCCTACCTGGAGGGCGGCATCTTTCCGTGAGGCGCGCCGGCCCGAGCGGCCCGGCGGTCGCGGGACGAGGGCGGGGGCTCGGTCTGGCCGTCCTGCTGCTGGCCACCATGGCGCCGGCCGCCGCCCCGGGCGGAACGCTGCGCCACCTGCGCCAGTCACCGCAGCTCCTGGACGATCCGGCCGGACTGCGCAGCCGGCTGGAACGCCTGGGGGTGACGCTCCAGCTCTTCACCAACCACTTCGGCGTCTGGAAGGCCGCGGGCGGGGGCGCCTCCCGGGACGACGAGCGCGGCCACAGCGCCAGCTACGATCTCTTCGCCCACCTGGACCTGGAGGAGCTGGCCAGCCTGCGTGACCTCACGCTGCTGCTACAGGCGAAGGGCCAGTACGATTCCAACCTGAACGGGGAGGTCGGCGCCCTCTCGGACCCCGTCGACGACGCCGACTTCGACGAGGCCATCTACCTGGCCCAGCTGTGGGCCCAGCAGGGCTTCCTGGGCGGACGCGTGCGGCTGCGCGCCGGTCTGCTCGAGCAGCAGACCGTCTTCGATCGCAACGCCTACGCGAACAGCGAGGATCGGCAGTTCATGGCGAGCTTCCTCGACAACAACGGCATCGTACCGCTCCCGAGCGCGCTCGGCGTGGTGCTGCTCGGGGAGCCCACGGACTGGCTCGAGCTCGCGGCGGGCGTCGCCGACGCAGACAACGTGCCGCGTCGCTCCGGCTTCGAGAGCGCCTTCGACGACTTCGAGAGCCTGACCGGACACCTGGAGGCGGCAGTGAAGCTGCGGCTCCCGGGGAAGCGGCCGGGGACGTATCGGGTGGGAATCTTCCGGGACGGCCGCGAGAGGCCGGTGTTCGGGCGCAGCCGGCGGAGGCGCGGCCACTGGGGCGTGTACCTGAGCCTCGACCAGCTCGTGCTGCGCGAGACGGGGGATGCCGCGCAGGGGCTCGGGCTCTTCGCGCGCTTCGGGAGCGCCGACCCGGACGTGAACCGCTTCGCCTGGTTCGGATCGCTCGGCCTCTCGTACACGGGACCGATTCCCGGCCGGGGCGAGGACGTGCTCGGCATGGGCGCCTGGCAGGCGGTCTCCTCGGGGCGCTTTCGCGACCGCGTCGCCCCGGACGCCGACCGCGAGACGGGCCTCGAGCTCTACTACGCCATCGCCCTGCTGCCCTGGCTCGTGGTGACGCCGGCCCTCCAGGTGATCGCCCACCCCGGCGGATTCGAGGACGCCGACGACGCCGTGCTCGCGGCGCTGCGCGTGCGGGTGGCGTTCTGATGGACGTCGCACGCGCCGTCGCCCTGGCCACGCTCGGACTCCTGGCGTGCGCGCCGGCCCAGCACCGCTACGAGGAGCGCCTCGAGCGCGTGCCCGCGCCGGCGGCCCACGCCGCCCACGGCGAGCGGCTCGTCGAGCTCATGCGCGGCCTCGACCGGCTCGCCGGCGAGCGCCTGCCCCGGGCGCTGGACCTGGAGGCCGCCCAGGCGGGCCGCAGGGAGGAGATCGTGGAGGTGGCGCGCGCCATCGCCGCCTCGGCCGCGCGCATTCCCGAGGCTGTCGACGAGCTGGCACTGGAGGCGTCCGAGCGCGCCGCCTTCCTGGCCGCCGCGGCGACCCTGCGCGAGCGCGCCCTGGGCCTGGCGGAGCACGCGCCCGAGCTCGAGATCGACGCACTGCGCGTCCGAACGGCGGAGCTCGAGGCCACCTGCGCCGGCTGTCACAAGCGCTTTCGGATCGGCCGGTGAAACGCACCGCCGTGCAGGGGGAACGCGCGGCCGGTCGCAGGCGCCTGCAGCGCCTCGGCCTGGCGGGCGGGCCGCTGCTTGCCGTCCTCGCCTACCTGACCCTTCCGGAGGCCTACGTCGGGAGCGCGGGAGAAACCGTGGCCTTCGGGCACGCCGGGCGCGCCACGGCCGCGGTTGCGGTCTGGATGGCGGTCTGGTGGCTCTCCGAGGCGATCGAGGTCTACGCCACCGCGCTGCTGCCGCTGCTGCTCTTCCCCGTGCTGGGCGTCGCGTCCATGCGCGCGTCGGCTGCCCCCTATGCCCACGAGCTGATCTTCCTGTTCCTGGGCGGCTTCCTGCTGGCGCTCGCCATGCAACGCTGGGGACTGCACCGCCGCGTGGCGCTGACGGCCCTGCGTCTGGTGGGAGACCGGCCCAGCACCATCGTCGCGGGCTTCATGGGGGTGACGGCGCTGCTCAGCATGTGGGTCTCGAACACGGCCACGGCCATCATGATGCTCCCCGTCGCGCGCAGCGTGATCGACCTCGTGGAGCGCCAGGCCGGTCCGGGCGCGGAGCGGACCAGCGTCGCCTTCGGCCTGGCGCTGCTGCTCGGCATCGCGTACGCGGCCTCGATCGGCGGCATCGCCACACCGATCGGGACGCCGCCCAACCTCTTCCTGCTCTCCTACCTGAAGGAGCACCTGGACCACGACGTGAGCTTCGTGCGCTGGATGGGCGTCGGCCTGCCGCTCGCGGCGGTGTTCCTGCCGCTCGCCTGGCTGCTCCTGACGCGGGTGCTGCACCCCGTGTCGGCCCGGCCCGTCGAGGGGTGCGCCGCCTTCGTCCGCAATGCCGCCGCCGAGCTCGGACCCATGAGCCGCCCCGAACGCATCACCCTCGTCGTCTTCTTGCTGGCCTCCGCGTGCTGGATCACGCGTCCTCTCCTGAACGAGCTCTCGCTCCTGGGCGTCCGACCCCTGGCCGGACTCACGGACACGGGGATCGCCATGCTCGCGGCGATGCTGCTCTTCGTGGCGCCGAGCGGCGACCCGGAGCGGGGCTTCGTCCTCGACTGGGAGACGGCGGTGAAGCTGCCCTGGGGCATCCTGATCCTCTTCGGGGGCGGGCTCAGCCTGGCCGCCGCGATTCACGCCAACGGCGTGGGCGAGCTGCTGGCCGCGCAGGTGACGGCGCTCGCCGGCATGCCCTCGCTCGTGGTGGTCATCGGGGTCGTGGCGCTCGTGGTGTTCCTGACCGAGCTCACCAGCAACACCGCCACCACGGCGACGCTGGTGCCGCTGCTGGCCTCGCTGGCACCGGGCCTGGGCGTCGATCCCCTGCTGCTGGCGGTTCCAGCGGCGATCGCGGCGAGCTGCGCCTTCATGCTCCCGGTGGCGACGCCGCCCAACGCCATCGTCTTCGGCTCGGGGATGGTGACGATCCCCGAGATGAGCCGGGCCGGCTTCTGGCTCAACCTGATCGGCATCGTGCTGATCACCGGCCTGGCCTACGGCGTGGTGATGCCGCTCCTGGGCGCGCCCGGCTGAGCTCGCGCGGGTCCCGCTACCCTGGAGCCCATGAGCGCACCGGCCCAGGTGGTGATCTGCGGCGCCAGCGGCGACCTCACCCGCCGCAAGCTGCTGCCGGCCCTGGCCCGCCTGGCCGCGGCGGGACGCCCCCGGGAGGGCTTCTCGGTGCTGGGCGTCTCGCGGCGCCCGAAGAGCGACGAGGCGTTCCGCGCCGAGCTGGCCGCGGCCATGCCCGACGACCTGGCGGACGCCTTCCAGGGCCTCGCGCCGCGCGTCCACTATCTGGCCGGCGACGTGCTCCAGGTCTCGGACGTGGAGAAGCTCGTGGCGCGTCTCGATGCGCTCCCGGGCGGCGCCGAGGGCGGCCGCCTCTTCTACCTCTCCCTCGATCCCACGCTCTTCGCGCCCGCGGTGGCCCGCCTGGCCGACGCCGGGCTCCTAGCCATGCGCGAGGACGAGCCGCGGGCCTGGCGGCGCGTCGTGATCGAGAAGCCCTTCGGCAACGACCTGCCCAGCGCCCGCGCGCTCAACGCCGACCTGCATCAGGCGCTGCGGGAGGACCAGATCTATCGGATCGATCACTACCTCGGCAAGGAGACGGTCCAGAACCTGCTGGGCTTCCGCTTCCACAACGCCATCTTCGAGCCGCTCTGGAACCGCAACCACGTGGAGCTGGTGCAGATCACCGTGGCGGAGACGCTCGGCGTGGAGGGGGGACGCGGGCGCTACTACGACGGCACCGGGGCGCTGCGCGACATGCTCCAGAATCACATGCTCCAGATCCTGGCGCTGGTGACGATGGAGCCCCCGGCGTCCCTGGACCCGGAGGCGATCCGCAGCCAGAAGGTGGAGCTGCTGCGCGGCCTGCGCGGGCCCGATCCCCACGAGCCGGGCCGGAGCTCGGTGCGCGCCCGCTACGCGACCGGGGAGATCGATGGCAAGCCGGTCCCCGGTTACGTGGACGAGGAGGGCGTGGCCGGGGACTCGGAGACCGAGACGTACGTGGCGCTGCGCTCCGAGATCGACAACTGGCGCTGGAGCGGCGTCCCCTTCCTGCTGCGGCACGGCAAGCGGCTTCCCCGCCGCTTCACCGAGGTGCAGGTGCAGTTCCGCACGCCACCGCTCCAGCTGTTCAACCGGCCCGAGGGCATGAGCACCACCGAGTTCCGACGCCGGCTGCGCGACGGCTCGCTGTGTCAGATCCGGCCGAACGTGCTCATCCTGGCGATCCAGCCCCGCGAGGCCATCCAGCTCTCCTTCGGTGTCAAGCAGCCGGGCAGCGCCATGACCATGAGCCCCGCGCGACTCGGCTTCGACTACCGCGAGCACTTCGGTGCGGCGCCTCCGGAGGCCTACGAGCGGCTGCTCCTGGACGCGATCCAGGGCGATCCGACGCTCTTCCTGCGCGCCGACGAGATCGAGGCCAGCTGGCGCTACGCGGACGAGGTGCGCGCCACCTGGAGCGAGCCCGGCGCGCCACCGCTGCTCGAGTATCGCGCCGGGACCTGGGGCCCCCGGGAGGCGGACGCGCTCTTCCACGGCTGCGAGGGAGGCTGGTCGCGTGGCTGACGAGGCGCGCTGGCGGCGCTGCGACGATCCCGTCGCGGCGGCCGGAGCGTGCCTCGCGGCGGCGCTGGCCGAGGTGGATCGCGCGGGCGGCGCGGCGCGGCTGGCGATCCCGGGCGGCTCGGCCGTGGCGGCGCTGCGCCCCGCCCGGGAGGCGCTCGGTCCCGCCTGGCGGCGCGTGCGCCTCACCTGGGTGGACGAGCGCTGCGTGCCCTTCGCGCATGCGGACTCGAACCGCGGCGGGGCGCATCGGAGCGGGGCGCTCGACGAGGCGGCGCCGCCCGCGGTCGAGCTTCCGCTCTTCCGGGACGGGGAGCGTCCTGGCGACGCCCTCGAGCGCGTGGAGGCGGCCCTCGACGCCGACTTCGACGGCGGGCTCGACGTCGTCCTGCTGGGTCTCGGGGAGGACGGCCACGTGGCGTCGCTCTTTCCGGGCGCGCGCCACCCGGCGGGCGTTCGCGTGGCGCACGTCACCGCGAGCCCCAAGCCACCCGCCGAGCGCATCACGCTGACGCGCGGGCTGCTGGCCCTCGCCCAGGTGACGATCCTGCTGGCCGCCGGCGCGTCCAAGCTCGCCGCCCTCGAGCGGCTGGCGGCGGGCGACCCGACGCT
>JBFGJV010000013.1:0-29597 GCA_041577015.1 Myxococcota bacterium | reverse complement strand
TCCAGCAACGCCTTCCAGTCCGGGAAGACGCGCTCCGCGGGAAGGCCGTGCTCGCGGGCCAGGATGCGTGCGCGTTCCGCGTCGGGCTCGGCGAGCGCGACCAGACGCAGGCGATCCGGATGCTGCAGGGCCCAGCGGCCGTAGGTGTGGCGCCCGCGCAGCCCCGCGCCGATCAGCACCGCCGTCACCGCGGCCATCGCGTTCTCCCCGCCGGCCCTCGGTATACTAGCGTCCTCCATGGACGAGACCGATCTCGACGCCGTGGCGCGCTCGCTACGCATCGGCGAGTACGTGCGCCACGTCCTGCTCTGCGTCCACGGCGACTGCGCACCGCGGCGGGAGGCGCTGGCGTCCTGGAGGTTCTTGAAGCGCCGCCTGAAGGAGCTCGAGCTGGTGCGCGTGCGCGGGGGCGTGTACCGCACCAAGGTCGGATGCCTCCAGGTGTGTCGAGAAGGACCGATCGCGGTGGTGTATCCCGAAGGCGTGTGGTACCGGCGCTGCACCCCGCAGGCTCTGGAGCGCATCATCCAGGAGCACCTGATCGAGGGACGTCCGGTGGAGGAGCTACGCTTCGCGACCAACCCGCTTCCCGCCCGGGAGGGCGTCCCGGGTTGAGGGACGCGCTGCTCCAGGGCCACGACCACGAGCGGGTCGGGGTGGTGGCGACGGTGGCGGAGGGCTGCGCCGCCCTCGCCCTCTCCCGGGGCGGCGCGGCGAAGCTGTATGCCCACCGCGATCCGAACGAGGACGCGGCGCTCTTCGCGCTGGGCGGCGCGGGCGTCCTCGTGGCCGTGGCGGACGGCCACTCCGGCCACGAGGCCTCGGTGGCGGCGCTACAGCACCTGCGCTCGCGCTGGGCGGAGGGATGGGTGGACGGCCCGCCGCGTGCCTCCAACGGCTGGGAGACGGAGCTCCTCGAGGCCCTCGCCGGAGCGAACCGGGCCATCCTCCAGCTCCCCTGTCGATCCGAGCCCCGCATACCACGCACCACTCTGACCCTCGCCCTGCTGCGCCTCGCGGAGAGGCGGATCGTCGCCGCGTCCATCGGCGACAGCCACCTGTTCCGGCTGGGCACGGACACAGCGGCGGACCTGGCGTGTCCGCCGGAGGGCGCCTTCTATCTGGGCGACGTCCCGGAGAGCCCGGCCTCCCTGACGAGGAAGTCCTGGGTGACGACGCTGCCGCTGGACGGCGTACGCGCCGTCGTCCTGGCGACCGATGGGCTCTCGGAGGTGGGCGTCGGCGTGCCCGATCCCGAGGCCGCCGTGCTGGACGCGGTGACCCGCGTGGAGGGCAGCGCCTCGGAGCTCCGCCCCCGGGAGGCGGCGCGTGCCGTGGCCGAGACGGCCCTCGAGGCCCAGGAGCGCCACGGCTCGGGCGACAACGTGGCCGTGGCCCTGGCCTGGCCCGACGCCTGATCAGGGCGCGCCCAGCAACTCCGCCACCCGCGCTCCGATCGCCAGTGCCGCCGTCAGCCCGGGGGACTCGATCCCCACCAGGTTCACCAGGCCGGGCAGACCGGCCGCCGACTCCTCCGCGACCACGAAATCCCGGAAACCTTCTCCCGGGCCGGCCAGCTTCGGACGCACCCCGGCGTAGTCGGGCGCCAGCCACTCCGCGCGAAGCCCGGGCAGGAAGCGGCCCGCCTCCGCGGCGAAGCGATGGGCCTTGGCGGGATCCACGTCGTAGCGGGGCCGCTCCACGTACTCCGCGTCCGGACCGAAGCGGATGCGTCCTCCCAGATCGAGGGTGGCGTGGATGCCCAGGCCGGGTCCCGACGGCAGCGGGTAGACCAGGCGTGAGACCCGCAGCGGCACCCCGGGCGCCAGGGCGAAGTAGTCGCCCTTGCACGGATGCAGGCGGTAGCCGCGGGCGTCCACGTCGAGGCCGGCCCGCTCGGCCAGGCGGTCCGCCTGCAGGCCCGCGGCATTCACCACCGCCGCCGCGCGGACGTCCGCCGGCTCGCCGTCGGCGTCCCGCGCCTCCACGCGCCACAGGGCTCCCTGCCGCTCCAACCCCCGCACCTCGGTGTTCAGCACCAGCGCGGCGTCGTGCGCCTCGGCCTCCGCGGCCAGCGAGAGGCAGAGCGCGTGCCCATCCACCACGCCCGAGCTCGGCGAGAGCAGCGCCGCCGCCGCGCGCACCGCCGGCTCCAGCCGACGGATCGCCGCCGCATCGACGATCTCGAGGCCCGGCGCCCCGTTGCGCGTGCCGCGCCGCGCCAGCTCTTCCAGGCGCGAGACCTCGTCGCCGTCGGCCGCGACGACGAGCTTTCCGCAGCGACGGTGCGGGATGCGCAGCCGGGCGCAGCGTTCGTAGAGGGCCTCACGCCCGGCCACGCAGAGCGTCGCCTTGAGCGAGCCCTCCGGATAGTAGAGGCCGGCGTGGACGACCTCGCTGTTGCGACTCGTGGTCTCGCGGGCGAGGCCCGGGTTGCGCTCGAGCAGCACCACGGAGCGGCCCCGACGGGCGAGGGCCGCCGCGCACGCCAGCCCCACCACGCCGCCTCCGACGACCGCGACGTCCACCTCGGCGGTCACGACATCGCTCTCGGGCACGGAGGCCGATGCATCAGAAGGGCGTGCCGAACTCCCGGGCGTAGCGCTCACGGAGCGCGGTGAGATCGATGCGCACGCTCTGCGTCCCTTCCTGCTCGACCGTCAGGGTACCGAGCAGGCTGCCGAGACGACCGGCGGTCTCGAAGGGGAGGCCGTGCGCGCGCCCGTACAGCAGTCCGGCGCGGTAGGCGTCGCCGCAGCCCGTCGGGTCCACCACCTTCTCCGCGCGCACGGGCGGGATCTCCATGCGTGCGTCCCCCTGGCGGATGATCGAGCCCTCCCCGCCCCGGGTCACCACCACGGCGTCCACGCGCCGCGCGATGGCGTCTTCGTCCAGGCCCGTGCGCTCGAGCGTCAGCGCCCACTCGTAGTCGTTGGCCACGTAGATCGCCGCACCGTCCAGGAGCTCCACCAGCTCCTTGCCCTCGAACGTGGGAAGCTGCTGGCCCGGATCCACCACGACGGGAACGCCACGCTCCTTCAAGCGCCGGGCGTGCTCCTGCATGGCACGCTTGCCGTTCGGGGCCACGATGGCCAGCGTCACCTCGGCCGCCACGCCGTCCACCGGCGCCTCGTGGGCGCGCTCCATCGCGCCGGCGTGGAAGGCGGTGATCTGGTTGTCGTCCAGGTCGGTGGTGATGAAGCCCTGGGCGGTGCTCTCGTCCTCCAGCAAGCGGATCCAATCGCGGCGGATCCCGTGCAGGTCGAGCCATTGCGCATACGGCGCGAAGTCGCTGCCGGCCGTGGCCAGCAGGATCGGTTCTTCCTCGAGCAGCCGCAGGTTGTAGGCGATGTTGCCTCCCGTCCCTCCGAAGTGTCGGCGGAGCCGGGGGACCGGGAAGCACACGTTCAGGATGTGCAGCCGATCCGGCAGGATGTGGTTCTTGAAGCGGTCCGGGAAGACCATGATGTGATCGATCGCGACGGAACCGGTAACCAGGATGGACATTGGGCCTCCCTCGGGCAGTCTCGCCGCCCGGGGCGCGAGCGTCAACGCCCGAGGTGGTAGACTACGCGGGATGCGCATCGCCCAGATGTACGCGCGCCGCGGCCCGGTGGTGTCGTTCGAGTTCTTCCCGCCCAAGACGGATGCGGGCTACGTCAACCTGGTCCGCACCATCGCGGACCTCAAGCGGCTCGATCCCTCCTTCGTGTCGGTCACCTGGGGTGCGGGCGGCTCCACGCGTCGCAAGACGATCGACCTGGTGACGCGGATCGAGCAGGAGATCGGGATCACCGCCATGGCCCACTTCACCTGCGTGGGATCCACGGCGGACGAGCTGGCCGCGAGCCTGGATCACATGCAGGAGGTCGGCGTCGAGAACGTGCTGGCGCTGCGCGGCGATCCGCCGCGGGACCAGTCGAGCTTTCGTCCGGTGCCCGGGGGCTTCGGCCACGCCGACGAGCTGATCGCCTTCATCAAGAGCCGCTGGGATTTCTGCGTGGGCGGCGCCTGCTATCCGGAAACGCACCCCGAGGCGCCGAGCGCGGAGGAGGACCTGCGCCACTGTGCCCACAAGGTCGAGGTGGGTGCCGAGTTCCTGATCACGCAGCTGTTCTTCGACAACCGCGACTTCTTCAGCTTCGAGGAGAAGGCGCGACGCGCCGGGATCCGGGTCCCCATCGTGCCGGGCATCATGCCCGTGACCAGCCACGAGAACATCCGGCGCATGGCCTCTTTGTGCGGCGCGTGCATCCCCGCTCCGCTCGAGCGGCGCCTGGCCGCCGCCGGGGACGACGCCGAGCGCACCCTCGAGGTGGGCATCGACTGGGCCACCGAGCAGTGCCGCGCCCTGCTCGAGCACGGCGTTCCCGGCTTCCACTTCTACACCCTCAACAAGTCGCCGGCCACGCGCCGGGTGTACCAGGCGCTCTTCGCCGCATGAGGCGAACGAGGCGGGGCGGAGCTCGTGGCACACCGCAGGCAAGCGAGCACCCCGGCCGCCGAACGCTGAACGTCGCCGTCCTGCTCTCCGGCGAGGGCACGAGTCTCGAGAATCTCTGCGAGCGCATCGACGCCGGCGAGGTACCGGCGCGCGTGGTCGTGGTAATCGCATCCAAGCCGGGAGCCGGCGGCCTGGAGCGGGCGCGCCGAAGGGGCATCCCCGCCGTGGCCATCCCGCGCCGGGAGCATCCCGACGCCCGCAGCTTCAACGATGCCCTCCACGCCGAGCTCGCCAGGCATCCCGTGGACCTGGTGGCGCTGCTGGGCTTCCTGTCGATCTTCGAGCTGCGGGGCAAGTACGAGGGACGGACGCTCAACGTCCATCCGGCGTTGATCCCCGCCTTCTCGGGACCGGGCTGGTACGGACGGCGGGTGCACGAGGGAGTGCTCGAGGCGGGGGTCAAGGTGAGCGGCGCCACCGTGCACTTCGCGGACGAGCACTACGATCACGGCCCGATCATCCTGCAGGAGGCCGTGGCCGTGCGCGACGACGACACGCCCGAGACGCTTGCCGCACGCGTACAGGCCGTGGAGCGCCGCCTCGTGCCCGAGGCGATCCGCCTGTTCGCGGAGGGACGCCTGGAGATCCAGGGGCAGCGCGTCAAGGTCTGCTGAACTTCGCTCGCCTGTGGCTGGTGACTTCGCTCGCCTGCGGCTCGCTGCGCGCGCGGCCTGGGGCCGCGCTTGCGGGCGCCGGCAGTCCGTGAGGATCGCGAGCTGCGGAGGGGCTAGGAACGCTCGATGAGCTCGATCTTGTAGCCGTTGGGATCCTCGAGGAAGGCGATCACGGTCGTGCCGTGCTTCATCGGCCCCGGCTCGCGGACGATCCTGCCGCCGGCCTCGCGGATGCGAGCGCAGGTGGCGTGGATGTCGTCCACCCCGATCGCCACGTGCCCGAAGGCGTCGCCCAGATCGTAGTCGTGCGGGTCCCAGTTGTGGGTCAGCTCCAGGACCGTGGTCTCGGACTCGTCGCCGTAGCCGACGAAGGCGAGCGTGAACCGGCCACCCGGGTAGTCCTTCTTGCGCAGCAGCTTCATGTCGAGGACGTCGCAGTAGAAGCGCAGCGATTCGTCGAGATCCTTCACGCGGAGCATGGTGTGGAGGAGGCGCACGGGGGGAGTCTATCTCGGCCTTGGTGGACTTTGCTCGCCTGCGGCTCGCTGCGCGCGCGGCGGGCGCCGGCTTGCGGGGGCGTTGGGGCGCGGGGTGGAACGGGGCGCAGAGGCTCGGCCTCGGAAATCCGGGGGCTTGACGGAGAAGCGAAAATAAGACGAAAATAGCGGGGTGTCCCCCACCCCCCGGTGTCGGGCCGCGGCGCTCGCGGACCTGGTGCGCGACCTGGGCGACCGGGTCCGTCCGGGAGGGATCCCCGACGAGCCCCCCGCCCGCCTGCCCACGGGCCTCGAGGGGCTGGACCGGCTGCTCGGGGGAGGCTTTCCACGCGGGCGGCTCTCGGAGATCGCGGGCCGCCCGAGCTCGGGCCGCACGGCCCTCGCCCTCGCCGTGCTGGCGACGGCGACCCGCGGCGGCGAGACGGTGGCGGTGGTGGACGCCGCCGATGCCTTCGAGCCGGGCTCGGCCGCCACGGCCGGCGTCGAGCTCACGCGCGTGCTCTGGGTACGCCCGCCGGGCGTACGCGAGGCCCTGCGCAGCGCCGAGCGCCTGCTCGAGGCCCGCGGCCTCGCCCTCGTCCTGCTGGACCTGGACCAGCCGCTCCGCGCCTCGAGCTGCCTGCGTCTCTCGCGTCGGGCGGCAGCCTCGGGAACGGCGCTGCTGCGCCTGGCCTCCGCGCGCGGTGCGGAGACCGGCGTCGCCCTCGCCGTCGAGATGCACGACGCGCGACCGCGCTTCGACGTCGCTCCGGAATGGCTCGAAGGAATCGAGACCCGCCTGGTCCTGGCGCGCCAGCGCGTGGGACCACGGGGCGCAGGCGCCGCGCTCTCGCTGCGCAGCGACGTCGCGTAGGCATCCGTCCGGGGGGGCGCGGTCGTGCGCATCGGCTGCATGCTGGTTCCCGACCTGCCTCTCGCCGCGGAGCTGCGCGCCCAGCCGGAGCTCGGGGCCCGCCCCCTGGTGATCGTCTCCGAGGTCGGTCCTCGCGCCAGCGTGCTCTCCGTCTCCCGTGAGGCGCGTCGCGCCGGCGTGCATCCAGGGCACGCGCTGTCCCACGCCCGCGCGGCGTGCGCGGCGCTGGTGGTGCGGACGGCCTCGCCGAGCCGGGAGCGGGCCGCCCGGGATGCGCTGCGGGACGTGGCGCTCTCCGCCTCGCCGCGGGTGGAGGCGGCGCTTTCCCTCGCCGGAGCCCACCGCAGCGAGGCCGCCGTCTGGCTCGACGCCGGGGGGATCGCACGCGTGTTCGGCTCCGAGGCGGGGCTCGCCACCGCGCTCAACGCCCGCGCCACCGCACTGGGATTGCCTTCCGTGGCCACCGTGGCCTCCTCCCGCTTCCTGGCCCGCGTCGCGGCCCGACGCCTCGCCGCCGACGCGGAGTCCGGCGCCGTCCAGGTGATCGAGCCCGGCGAGGAGGCGGACTTCCTCGCGCCGCTGCCCGTGGACCTGCTCGACCCCGACGACGCGCTCGCGGCGACGTTCACCCGCTTCGGGATCCGACGCCTGGAGCAGCTGCTGGCGCTTCCGCCCCGGAGCCTCGTCACGCGACTCGGACCTCCCGCCCAGCATCTGGTGGCGCGCCTGCGGGGCACGGAGCGCGAGCCCGTGCTGCCCGCGCCCCGAGCGCAACGGCTCGTCGAGGGCGCGGACCTCGAGGCGGCGCTGGATCGCCTGGAGACGCTCGGCTTCGTGCTGCGCGGCCTGCTCTCGCGTCTGCTGGCGCGCCTCGCCGTCCGACATCTCGCCTGCGGCGAGCTCGACCTCGGCCTCGGCCTCGAGGGCGGCGGGTGCGAGATGCGTCGCGTCGGCCTGGCGGCGCCCACCCTGGACGCGCGTGTGCTGCTGCGCCGGCTCGTCCTCGCGCTCGAAGCCTCTCCCCCGCCTGCCGCGGTGGAGTCGGTGGAGCTCACCTGCCAAGGACGACCTCTGCGCAGCGACCAGCTCGATCTCTTCCGCCCGGCGGGGCCCGCGCCCGACGAGCTCGACGCCCTCGTCGCCGAGCTCGCGGCGCTCTGCGGACCCGAACGCGTGGGAGCCCCCTTCGTGCCGGACTCCCTGCGTCCCGACGCCTTCGCCCTGGTGCCGTTCTCCCCCACCCGACACGACGTGACCCAAGATCGCCCCGAAGGTCTCCGGCTCGCCATGCGCGCCCTTCGCCCTCCCCTCCCCGCCCAGGTGCGCACGCGTGGCGAACGGCCACACTGGCTGCGCAGCGCCGTGGCGAACGGAATGGTGGTGCGCTGCGCGGGCCCCTGGCGCGTGGAGGGCGCCTGGTGGTCTCCCGAAGAGCGCTTCGTCTTCGACCACTTCGACGTGCAGACCGACGACGGGCTGCTGGTGCGCCTGCGGCGCGACCGGCTGCGCAGCACGTGGCACGTGGACGCCGTCTACGACTGACCTCTTGCCGTCCGCATCGCCCGCGGCTACAAGGCAGGCATCATGACACGACCGTCCCCCCTCCCCAGGCAGCGCGAGCGCGGCTCGCGCCCGGACGCCCCTCTGGCCTTCCTCCGCAGCTTCCTGCGTCGACCGCGTCAGGTGGGCTCGATCGTTCCGAGCTCGCGCTTCCTCGAGCGCCGCGTGGTGCGCTGCGCCGGCCTCGACCGCGCCCATACCGTGGTGGAGCTGGGTCCGGGCACGGGCGGCACCACGCGCGCCCTGCTCCAGGCGATGCGACCCGACGCGCGCCTGCTCTCCATCGAGATCAACCCGCGCCTCGCGGGCATCGTGCGGGCGCGCAACCCGGATCCGCGTCTCGTGGTGCACGTGGGAAGCGCCGAGCAGCTCCGGGAGGCGCTCGCGCGCCACGGCTTCGAGGCGCCGGACGTGGTGATCTCGGGGATCCCCTTCTCCACGCTGCCGCGCCGGATCGCGCTCGCGGTCCTGGAAGCGGTGCGGGATGCACTCGCCCCGGGTGGCCGCTTCGTGGCCTACCAGGTGCGCGATCGCGTGGCCATTCTGGGTCGGACGGTCTTCGGACCGCCGGCCCGGGAGCTCGAGCCGCGCAACGTGCCGCCGATGCGCGTCTACCGCTTCGAGAAGCCGCCCGCCACGAGCGCCTAGGGGGTTCGCGAGGGCGACCGATCCTCGTCGTCCTCGTCGCCCGGCTTCGCCTGGAGCGCGAGGCCCGCCCGCTCGGGCTCGGAGCCACCGCCCCGCACCACGGCACGCGCGCCGAAGCGGCTCGTGATGGCGTCCAGCGCCTGATTCAGCCGCTCCCGCCGCCGCCCGCCGGGCGCGGCGTCGAACAGCGCCAGCTGGTCGCGGCTCGAATGCACGAGGTTCGTGACGCCGACCCCCAGCAGGCGCACCGGCTCGGCGGGGAGGCGCGCCAGCAGCGTGCTCGCGGCCTCCGCGATGCGGGCGCCGTCGTCGCTGGGCTCCGCCAGCGTGGCCCGTCGCGTGAGCTGCGGATGACCGTAGCGGCCGGACGCCCGCCGCCGGGCGAGCTTCGCCTTGAGCACGACCGTGCGTGCACGCAAGCCCGCGCGGCGCAGCCGGCGCGCCACCGAGTCCGCGTGCTCCAGGAGCGTGGCCGCCAGGCGATCGCGATCCACCACGTCGTGCTCGAAGGTGTTCTCCTCGCTCAGGGAGACCGGCTCCCGCCCGGGGTCCACCGGGCGCGGATCGTCGCCCCGGGCCAGTCGCGCCAGGTTCGCCCCGAACGAGCCGAGCCTCGCGCGCAGCTCTTCGGGCTCGGCGCGGGCCAGCTGCCCGATCGTGGTGAATCCCGCCGCCTGGAGCCGCCTCTCGGCAACGGGCCCGACGCCCCAGAGGCGCCCGACCGGCAGCGGATCCAGGAACGCCCGCGCGCGCCCGGGCTCCACCTCCAGGTGGCCGTCCGGCTTGGCGGCGGCGCTCGCGATCTTCGCCACCATCTTGGTGGCGGCGATGCCCACGGAGACCGTGAGCCCCAGCTCGGCTCGCACACTGGCCCGCAACTCCTTGCCCACGCTCCGCGCGGATCCCAACAGCCGCTCGCTCCCGGTGAGGTCCAGGAACGCTTCGTCCAGCGAAAGGCCCTCGACGCGGGGCGTGAAGCGGCGGAAGATCTCGAAGAGCTTGCGCGACTCGCGCCCGTACTTCTTCATGTCTCCGCGCAGGAACACGCCGTCCGGGCAGCGTCGCCGGGCCTCCGCGGTGGGCATGGCCGAGTGCACGCCGTAGCGGCGGGCCTCGTAGCTCGCCGCCGAGACCACCCCGCGGTCCGAGAGCCCTCCCACGATCACGGGGCGGCCCCGCAGCTCCGGGCGATCCCGCTGCTCGATGGACGCATAGAAGGCGTCCATGTCCGCGTGCAGGATGACACGGTCGTCCGTCACGGCTCGTCTCTCGGTGGCGTCCCCGACACAGGCTAGCCGAAACCCTCCTGTCGTATCCTCCGCGCTCGGGAGGCGAGCGCGCAAGGCATGGGAGGAGCAGCGCCCGAGCAAGGCAGGGGGCCCGCCGCGGGCGTGCGCTGGGACCTCGGCGATCTCTACCGCGGCCCCGACGATCCCGCGCTGGCGACCGACCTCGACGCGGCGCTCGAGTCCGCACGGTCCTTCGCCGCACGTCACCGAGGAGGCGTGGCGCAGCTCGACGCCCCGTGCCTGGCGGAAGCGCTGGACCGGCTCGAGGCCCTGGAGGAGCGGGCGGCGCGCGTGGCGGCCTACGCGGAGCTCCTCTTCGCCGCCGACACGGCCAACCCGAGCCACGGGGCACTGCTGCAGCGTGTCCAGGAGCGCAACAGCGAGATCCGCAACACGCTGATCTTCTTCCAGCTGGAGTGGGTGCAGCTGGACGAGAAGCGCGCGGCCGAGCTCCTGACGGATCCAGTACTGGCGCGGCGCCGGCATTTCCTCTCCGTGCTGCGTCGCTACCGACCCCACCTGCTCTCCGAAGCGGAGGAGCGCTTGCTGGAAGCCACGGCGAACACGGGGCCGCGGGCCTTCGGGCGTCTGTTCGACGAGACCGTGGCGGCGCTGCGCTTCCGCCTGGAGCACGCGGGCCGAACCGAGGAGCTCGGCGAAGAGGAGGTGCTGGCCCGGCTGTACGAGCCGGATCGAGCGGTGCGGCGCGCCGCGGCCTGCGCGCTCACGCGGGGGCTGCGCGAGAACGCCCGCCTGCTCGGCTTCGTCTTCAACGTGCTGACCCAGGACAAGGCGCTACGCGACGACATGCGCCGCTACGCGACGCCCATGGCCGAGCGCCACCTGGCCAACGAGATCGAGCCCCAGGCGGTGGATGCGCTGCTCGCGGCGTGCGAGGAGAGCTTCCCCCTCGTCCAGCGCTACTACCGACTCAAGGCGCGACGACTGGGGCTCGAGCTTCTGGAGGACTACGACCGCTACGCCCCCCTGGACGGGGATTCCCGCACGCGGTCCTTCGAGGACGCCCGGCGCCTGGTGCTGGAAGCGTATGCCGACTTCGCGCCCGAGATGGCCGAGCTGGCGCTGCGCTTCTTCCACGCGCACTGGATCGACGCCGAGCTGCGTCCCGGCAAGCGCGGCGGCGCCTTCTCCGCCTCCACCGTGCCCAGTGTCCATCCCTACGTGCTGCTGAACTACACCGGCCACCTGCGCGACGTCATGACCCTGGCCCACGAGCTGGGTCACGGCGTGCACCAGGTGCTGGCGCGGGAGAACGGCCTCTACGAGCAGGACGCACCACTCACCATGGCCGAGACCGCCAGCGTCTTCGGCGAGATGCTGGTGTTCCGCCGCCTGCTCCGGGAAGAGACGGCCCCTGCCGTGCGTCTGGGCCTCCTGTGCGGGAAGCTCGAGGACGCCTTCGCCACCGTCTTCCGCCAGGTGGTGATGACGCGCTTCGAGCAGGCGCTGCACGCCGCCCGGCGCGAGCACGGCGAGCTTCCCATCGAGCGCGTGAACGAGCTGTGGCTGGCGGCGAACCGTCCCATGTTCGGCGACGCGGTGCGGCTCACGGACGACTACGGCTGGTGGTGGCTGTACATCCCCCACTTCGTCCACACACCCTTCTACTGCTACGCCTACGCCTTCGGGGAGCTGCTCGTGCTCGCCCTGGTGCAGCGCTACGACGAGGAAGGGGCCGCCTTCGTGCCGCGCTACCTGGAGCTGCTGCGCGCCGGCGGGAGCGCGCCTCCCCGCGACCTGGTGGCGCGCGTGGGGCTGGACGTGGGCGACCCGGGCTTCTGGGGCCGCGGGATCGCGCTGCTGACCGGGATGGTCGAGGAGGCGGAGGCGCTGGCGGCCGAGCTGGGCTCCTGACCTGCCTCAACGCGCCGGGGCGGCCGGGGCCCAGGAGGCCTCGGGGGCCGCGGGCGTCACCTCGGGGGTCCACAGTTCGGCCGGATTCATGCTGCGGCCGTTCACGTCGAGCTGGCCCCCGCGCAGGCGGATCCGGGTCACGTAGCGGTCCTCGTCGCGCACGATCAGCCAGCGCTCCCGGAGCTGATCGAGGGTGCGCTGCAGGCGCTCCTCCCTCGCACCCGACGCCGGACCGCGGGCAGCCAGGGCCTCGGCGAGACGCACCTCGACGAAGCCCACCGGAGCGCTCGCTTCCAGGTCCAGGGTCAGCGCGGCCGCGGAGAAGTCCATGCCGCCGCGCGCGGCCTCGTCCAGCGCCACGCGCGCCCGGAGCTCCACGGGCGAAGGATCGGTGTCGAAACGCACGTCGAGCTCGGCTCGCGCGTGCTCGATCAAGGCGGGCACCAGCTGGAGCAGGGCGAGCTTCATGGTCATGGCCGCCGTCTCGTCGTCGAGGGCGTCGGCCTCCCGGGAGGCGCGCACGAGCCGGGCCAGCGTCTCGGCGTGGAGGCCCCGGACGGCGAACTCCGCGCGCCCGGCGCCATAGCGATGTCCTGCGTGGCGGAGGGCCTCCCAGTCCACGGCCAGCTCGGCGTGCACGTCGGTCCCCTCGATGTCCTGGGAATGGGCGATTCGGAGCCCCTCCAGCTGCGAAGGCGCTTGCTCCCCGGCGGTCTGCGCCTCGAGGCGCTGGACGGCGAAGGAGGCCTCGCCCAGGGGAAGCCCCGCCTCGCTCTCCTCGTAGATGCAGTCCACCTCCAGACCGCGGGCTTCGAAGCGCTCCTGCTGCGAGGCGAGCCCCAGGGCGGGCGCCCGAAGCCGACCCGTGAAGCGATTCGACTCGGGCGCGAACTCGAACTCCCCCTCGATCGCCTCGCCCTTGACGGTCCGATCTCCCGCCAGGACGCGCTCGAAGGCCGGGATCGTCAGGCGGCCCGTGCCGCGCCCGTCGAGTCCGATCGCCGTGTCCGCGCGGAGCGTCGCGATCCGCGCGGTTTCTCGGTCGCCTCGAGGATCGCTCCAGCCGAAGCGGACCTCCGAGCGAACCAGGGCGAGAACCGGCGTCAGGGCCGCCTCGCCGCGCAGGATCGCGGGCAGGGGCAGGGGTCCGTGCACGATCTCGTCGTGCACCTCGATGCGAAAGCCGAGCGTCTCGGCGTGCGACGAGGCGCTCTCCTCACGCGTCAGCCCGAATACCGTCCGTGCGTGGGAGCGGAACCAGCCGCGCCGATACTCGTGGCGCTGCACCTGGGCGGGCCAGTCGCGCTGGATGAACTCGCGATAGCGCTCGTAGCTCCGCTCCGCGCGCAGACCGCCCCACCAGGGCAGCCCGAGCGCCAGCGCGGCCACGGCGACCAGCAGAACCGCACCAATCCTCGGCATGCGCGCGCTCCGTGAGACACCCGAACTCGGACGATCGGGGGGGTGTCTTGAGCGCGGCTCAGGCTCCCGCTTGCGGTGGCCTGCGCTCCTCGAGCGTCGCCGCGATCTCGCCGGCGGCGCGCAGGCCGCTGGTGACGGCGCCCTCCAGATGCGGCCCCACCAGGTAGTCGCCGGCAAAGGCCAGGCGAGGCGAGCGCTCGCGCCGCGCCAGGAAGCTGCGCAGGCGAAGCAGCGAGCCCGGCTCGAAGCGCGGCAGCAGCGGATCCCAGCGCCGCACCACGCACTCCCGGGGCGCGAGGCGACCGATGGGGGTGCGGGCGAGGGCGTCGTCCAGGCACTCGAGCAGCGCCTCGTCGGGCGCCCACCAGAGGCGGTTCGAGGTCTCCTGGTCCAGGAGGACGCGCACCAGTGCCGTCCCGCGCGGCGCCGCGCCCACGCGACGGTGGCTCGCCTCGAGGGCACGCAGACCGAGGCCGGTGCGTCGGGCCACGGCGAGAGACCAGCCCGGCAGGTTCGGAGGCTCCTTGTCCAGGAGCAGGGAGACGGAGATGCCGCGGCCGTAGCGGACACCCTGGAAGAAGCTGCGTTCGCTCGCGGTGAGATCGGGACACACGAAGGGCACCCGCGTCCCGGGCACCGCCACGACCACGGCGTCGGCGAGCAGGCTTCCCTCGCGCCGAAGCGTGCGGTAGTGGATCCGGGCTCCGTCCTCCTCGGTCTCGATCCGGATCGCCTCGCAGCCGGTGAGGACCGTCGAACGGTCGGCGAGCGCCTCGGGCAGCAAGCCCATGCCACCCTCGAGGCTCGCCAGCGGGCGGGTCGTGGCGAGATCGTGCAGCGCGATCGCGGCGTGGGCGGCCGAGAGGCTTTCCGGAGCCGCGTCGAGACGCGCGGCCAGGAGCGGCTCCAGCATGGCGTCCAGCAGCGGGTCGCCGGCAAGACGGCGCAGCCAGCGCGCCGCATCTTCTCGATCGAGGGCGACGGCGCGCTCCGGCCGCGCCGGATCCAGGCGACTCCGACGCGCGGCCAGCTCGACCCGCAGCCGGCCCAGGCGCAGGCGCGCCTCGACGCCGAGCCGGGACCCTCGCAGCAGCCCCCGCCAGCCCAGCGCCGGCACGGTGAGGCGCCGCCCGTCCCAGATGGCGCCCGCGTGGGAGGCGAGCGGACGCAGACGCTTGCGCAGGCCCAGCACCCCGACCAGGAGCTCCAGATTGGGCCGGCCCACCTCCAGGTGCGAGGCGCCGCACTCCACCACGTACTCACCGCGGCGCTCCGTGGCCACGCGCCCGCCCGGCGCGTCCTCGGCCTCGAGCACCTGGACCTGGTGTCCCGCTCGCTGCAGACGCCAGGCACACGTAAGACCGGCCACTCCCGCCCCCACGACGACGACCGAGGCCACCTCAGCCCTCCTCGACCTGCACCAGCGCGTCGGAGACCGCGCGCACCAGGGCCTCGGGTGCGAAGGGCTTGCGCAGGAAGAGGCCTTCTCCGTCGGCGATCTCCCGGTCGAGGTCGGGTGGGAGCGCCTCGCCGCTGGTCAGGATCACGCGCACGCGCGGACGCAGCTCGCGGATCGCGCGCAGGGCGGCCCCGGCTCCCTCGGGCGGCATGTTCGCGTCGAGCAACACGACGCCGATGTCCGGTCGGCGCTCCACCGCGCGCACCGCGGCGTCGCCGTCGGCCACCGTCACCACCTGGAAGCCCCGGGGCGCGAGGATGCGCTCGGTGAGCTTGCGGAGCAGCGGCTCGTCGTCGCCGACGAGGACCGTCGCCGGGGGGGTGTCCGACATCGGCGGCATCATACCCCGCTCCGTCGGAGAGAGAGGGGGGAGCGTCCTCCGACCCTTGCCAGCAGACGAACAAAAGACGAAAATAGCTCCCCGTCGTGGCGGACTACGTCGAGCTGCGGGCGAGCAGCGCCTTCTCGTTCCTGGAGGCCGCGTCGAACCCCGAAGACCTGGCCGAGCAGGCGGCACGGCTCGGCCACCCGATGCTGGCCCTGGCGGACCGCAACGGCCTCTACGGGATCCCCCGCTTCCACCAGGCCGCGGGCCGCGCCGGCCTGCGCGCCCTCGTGGGCGCCCGGCTCGCCGTGGACGCCGCGTCGACCGAGCTCCTCCTGCTCGTCGAATCCCGACGCGGCTACCGCAACCTCTCCCGACTCCTGACCGGCGCCCAGGCACGCGGTGCCAAGGGCGAGGCGTGGACCACGTGGCAGGAGCTGGAGGAGCACGCCGCCGAGCTCACCTGCCTGCTGCGCGGCGACACGCGTCTCACGCCCGAACAGCTCGACCGCACGCTCGGCGTCTTCGGACGCGAACGGGTGGCCGTGGACGTCTCCCGCCATCTCGATCGTCACGTCGAGTCCCAATCCCGGTACGCCGTCCATCTGGCCGAAGCACGCGGCGTCACGATCGTGGCAACGAACGACGTGCGCCACGCCACGCCCGACGAGCGCCGCCTGCTCGACGCCCTCACCTGCCTGCGCGAGAAGACGACGCTCGATCGGGCCGGCCGCCGGCTCGCCCCCAACGCCGAACGACATCTGCGCACACCGGCCGAGATGGCGGCGCGCTTCGCCGACCGGCCCGCGTGGGTACGCGCCACGCGTACCATCGCCGAGCGCTGCTCCTTCACGCTCGGCGATCTGGGCTATCGCTTCCCGACCTTTCCGGCTCCACCTGGCGAGACCCAGGGCTCCTGGCTGCGGCGTCTGGTGTGGGAGGGTGCGCGGACCCGCTACGGCCCCTCCCCGTCCCGGCGCGTGCGCGCCCAGCTCGAACGCGAGCTCGCCGTGATCGAGAAGCTCGACCTCGCCGGCTATTTCCTGATCGTCCACGACATCGCGCGCTTCGCCCGCGAGCAGCGCATGCTCGCCCAGGGGCGCGGCTCCGCGGCCAACAGTGCCGTCTGCTACGCGCTCGGCATCACCGCCGTGGATCCGGTGGGCATGGAGCTGCTCTTCGAGCGCTTCCTCTCCGAGGAGCGCGGCGAGTGGCCCGACATCGACCTCGACCTCCCCTCCGGCGACCCGCGCGAGCGCGTGATCCAGTACGTCTTCGACCGCTACGGAGCGCACGGCGCCGCCATGACCGCCGTGGTGATCACCTATCGCTCGCGTCTGGCCGTGCGCGAGATGGGCAAGGTGCTGGGGCTCGACGCGGACGCGATCGATCGGCTCGCGAAGGTGCTCTCGGGGATGGGGCACCACGACGGAGCGGACGATCTGCGCGAGCTGCTGCGCCGGGGGGGCGTCGATCCCGACGCTCCGCGCGTGTCGACGCTGCTTCGCCTCGTGGAGGACGTCCGCGGGCTGCCTCGACACCTGGGCCAGCACAGCGGCGGCGTCGTCATCGCCGCGGGCCGTCTGGACGAGGTGGTGCCCATCGAGCCCGCCGCCATGGCGGACCGCCGCGTGATCCAGTGGGACAAGGACGACTGCGCCGATCTCGGCATCATCAAGATCGACCTGCTCGGGCTCGGCATGCTCCAGGCGCTCGAGGAGACCCTCCGACTCGCCCGCGAGCACCAGGGCGTCGAGATCGATCTGGCCCGGCTGCCGCCCGACGACCCCCGCACCTACGCCATGGTCCAGCGCGCGGACACCGTGGGCGTGTTCCAGATCGAGAGCCGCGCCCAGATGGCGACGCTGCCGCGCATGAAGCCCGCGTGCTTCTACGACCTGGTGGTGGAGGTGGCGCTGATCCGGCCCGGTCCGATCGTGGGGCAGATGGTGCATCCCTACCTGCGACGGCGCGCCGGCCTGGAGCCGGTCGTCTACCCGCACCCCGCCCTCGAGCCGATCCTGCGCCGCACGCTCGGGGTGCCGCTCTTCCAGGAGCAGCTGCTGCGCATCGCCATGACGGCCGCCGGCTTCTCGGGCGGCGAGGCCGAGGAGCTGCGTCGGGCCATGGGCTTCAAGCGCTCCACGACGCGCATGGCGCGCCTGGAGACGCGGCTGCGCGAAGGCATGACGGCGCGCGGCATCGTGGGCGAGATCCAGGACACGATCGTGCGCGGCATCACCTCCTTCGCGCTCTACGGCTTCCCGGAGTCCCACGCCGCCTCGTTCGCCCTGATCGCCTACGCCTCGGCGTACCTGAAGGCGCACCACCCGGCGGCTTTCCTGGCCGGGCTGCTCAACGCCTGGCCCATGGGCTTCTACGCACCCGCCACGCTGGTGAAGGACGCCCAGCGCCACGGCGTCCCGGTGCACCCCATCGACGTCTCCCACTCCCACTGGTCGTGCACCCTCGAGCAAGCGCGGCCGCCGGAGCCCGCCGTGCGACTCGGGCTGCGCTACGTCGCGGGCCTGCGCGAAGAAGCCGGACGCGCCATCGAGGAGGCACGCCACCACGCCCCCTTCACGAGCGCGGCCGACCTCGCCCGCCGGGCGCGCCTGCGCCGGGACGAGCTCCTGATCCTGGCCGAGCTCGGCGCCCTGGCTTCCCTGGACGCCGGCGCGTCCACGCGCCGCGCGGCGCTCTGGCAGGTGGCGGGCCTCGAACGCGATCCGCACGCGCTGTTCGCCGGCGTCGAGCCGCCCGCCGCAACTTCCCCGCTTCCCGAGATGTCGCCCTGGGAGGAGACGCTCGCCGACTACCGCGCGAGCGGCATGACCACCGGCCCCCAGGTGATGGCTCACCTGCGGGAGGGCCTGCGGGCGCGCGGCATCCATAGCGCGGCGCAGCTGCGGCGCGTCCCGGACGGCCGCTGGGTGCGCACGGCGGGGCACGTGATCGTGCGCCAGCGGCCGGGCTCTGCGAAGGGCTTCTGCTTCCTCACCCTGGAGGACGAGACCGGCACGGCCAACGCGGTGCTGACGCCGAAGGTCTTCCAGCGCTTCCGGGTCCCGCTCCACACCGCCGCGCTGCTCGAGCTGGCCGGTCCGCTCCAGAACGTGGACGGCGTGGTCCACGTGCGCGTCCAGAAGCTCGCGCCGCTCCACCCCCGCGAGGCGCTCCCGCCCTCGCACGACTATCGCTGAGGCGGCGTCGCCCCTGCCAGCAGCCAGACCGCGGCATAGGCGCGCCAGGGACGCCACGCCTCGGCGCGGCGGCGCAGCGCCGCCTCGGCGAGCGGACGCCCGCCGCCTGCCAGCGCCTTGCGCAGCGCCAGGTCGCCGGCCGGGAAGGCATCGGGCTCGCCGAGCGCACGCATCGCCACGTATTCCACCGTCCACGGGCCGACGCCCGGAACCCGCATCAACGCCGCGCGGGTATCCGCGTGGGTTCCGCCGTCGAGCGAAAGCTCGCACCGGGCCGTCGCGCGGGCCACGCTGCGGATCGCCCGGGCGCGTGCACGCGGCAGGCCGACACGCTCGAGCGGCGCCTCCGCCAGCGCGTCCGCATCCGGAAAGCGGTGGCTCAGCTCGCCGGCGCCGGCGAGGTCGAGCGGCTTGCCGAAGGCGCGCACCAGCCGGCCCGCCAGGGTCGTCGCGCCCTTCACGCTCACCTGCTGGCCCAGGATGGCGCGCACCACCAGCTCGAAGGGGTCGAAGGCGCCCGGCACGCGCAGCCCGGGGCGCGCCGCCACGCGACGGGCCAGCACGGGATCCCGGCTCAGATCCTCGCCGATGCGGTGGGGATCCGTCTCGAGATCGAAGAGGCGTCGCACCCGGGGCACGAGCCGCGCCACGGCGCCCAGGTGCGAGAGATGCACCCGCAGCTCGAGCGCCGCGGCGGCACCCGGACGCACCTCGATCCAGCCGCAGGCCTCCTCCAGGCCGACCGCGCGCCGATACGTCCCCGCGCCCACCGACTCCACGCCCGGCGTGGCACGCGGTGCAAAGAAGTCCAGCAGTGCATCCCAAGCGAGGGGCGCGCGGTACGGCAGGCGCAGCACCAACTCCCCTGGATCGCTCGTCCGCCCGGGCCGCTTTGCCCGGCGTAGCGCCGTGGGGGGCTGCTGGAAGGTGGCCTGGATCGCGTGGTTGAACTGGCGCAGGCTCCGGAACCCCGCCGCCAGCGCCACCTGCGCCATGGGGAGCTCGCTCTCGTCGATCAGCCGACGAGCCAGGTGGACACGCCGCGTGCGCGCCACCGCCCGGGGCGACGTCCCCAGGTGCTCGGCGAAGAGCCGCCGGAGCTGGCGTGCACCCACCCCGAGGCGCGCGGCGAGGGTCTCGACGCCGGCGTCCTCGAGCGCCCCTTCGCCGATCAGGCGCAGCGCGCGGCGCACGGTCGTGGACGAACCGAGCCAGGCCGGCGTCCCCGGCGCCGTCTCGGGCCGGCAGCGCCGGCAGGGGCGAAAGCCCGCGTCCTCCGCCGCCGCCGCGCACGCGAAGTAGCGCATGTGCTCGCGCCGCGGCGTGCGCGCCGGGCAGATCGGGCGACAGTAGACGCCCGTGGTGGTCACGCCGCTGAAGAAGCGGCCGTCGAAGCGCGGGTCGCGGCTGCGGACCGCCCGGTAGCAGCGAAGCGGATCGAGCCCCTCCATGCCCGGAGTATGCAACGGGCGGCCCGGGCGGGCTGGCGGTTTTCGGACTCCGCTTGCGGCACCCTTACGGCGTCCACAACCGTCGCCACCAGGGCTCCGGGTCGGACGAGCCCTCGCCGTCGAGGCCCAGGCGCGCCCGGATCTCCGTCGGATCCCAGCCCGTCAGCGAGGCGAGCGTCGTGGCCTGGCGCTCGAGCCGCTGCGCCAGCTCGCGCCGGTAGCGCTCGCCCTCGGCACACGCCATCGGACCGCTCCAGGGATGGCGCAGCACGTAGCGCCCCTGGAAGTTGGTCCGATCCCCCGTCTCCTGGAAACGCAGATCCTCCGGGAAGTGCTCCGCGTCGTAGCGGACGTGGAGGCGCGTCACGAAGACGTTCGGCGCGCGTCCGCCCTTGGCGACGCCGCCCTCCAGCCAGAACACGCCCAGCTCGCGCAGCTCCGCGGGCGAGAGCGGATCGGCCGCACACGGGTCGCACCACGCCATGTCCCAGGCGTACTCCAGGAAGACGGCGCGCATCGACTCGCGCCGCACCTGCTCGGCGAACATGTCGCGGTAGAAGCGCTCGAACTCGCCCTTCACGAAGAGCGGAAGCTCGGCATCCGAGGGCAGCTTGAGCGTGCGGTAGTTCGTGGTCTCCACCCGGCCGGTACGCGTGAGGGCGTAGAGCACCAGATCCTGCGGCCCGTCCGCGTTCACCGTGCCCAGGCGGATGGGCAACATGAACTTCGGGCTCTCGTAGGCCACCTGGAGCGGGCGCAGGAAACGTGCACCCAGGCGCTCCTGCTCGGCGAGGTTCACCCGGGCCACGAAGAAGCGCATGCCCTGCTTCAGGTAGCTCCGCACCACGGGCTCGGCGCCGTCGGGGATCCGATAGTCGTTCTCTCGCAGCCAGCGAAGCAGGCCGCGGCTGCGCTTCGCAGACAGGATCAGGATGTCGTACTCACCGACCGTGTAGGACGCCTCGATCGTGACGCCCAGGCTGCGGGCACGGCGGCCCGCCTCGCCCGGGGCAGCGCTCTTGCGGGCGGCATCCAGACTCTGCTCCGCCAGCGGGTAGGGCCGAAGACACGGATCGCCGTCGAAGTACTCCACCAGACGCGGCGCGGTGTAGGCGTCCAGGTGGTCCACCAGGGCGGGCTCCGCCACGTGGATCTGCTCGCGCTCGATCCGGGTCGGCACCGGAATCACCATGGCGAACTCGCGCGGATCGCCGCGGAAGTCGTTGGCCATGGTGAGCACGGTGCGGTCGCCGTCGCGCACCAGCACGACGCGCGAAGAGTCGTTGAAGAGCTTGGCGTCCGCCCGGGCCACGTAGAAGCCGCAGAAGGCCGGGGCGGCCTCAGGGCCGAGCAGGCAGAACCCGAGTGCCAGCAGGAAGCTGCGCATGCGTAGGGAAGGCATGAGGGTCTCCTTTCGAGGCAGGGGTTGGGTCGGGTGTGCCGGGCCACGCGTAGGCGGGACCCGGAAGCAGCCGGTCGAGCAGCGGGACGGCGGGCGCACAGGCGACGAGCGCCCAGAGCAGCGCGTTGGGCTCGTGGAGGCCGAAGCGGATCGCTCCCGCCAGGCCCGCCACCAGGGCGGCGTAGACGAGACGGCCCCGCCGCGAGTTCGGCGTCGTCTTCGGGTCCGAGATCATGAAGAAGGCGAAGACGAGCAGCGCGCCGCTCTGGAGCTGGTGCAGCGGGATGGTCCAGGGATCTCCCAGCCAGAGGGCGCGGCCGAAGAGCAGGATGGCATGGCAGGCCAGGAAGGCGACGGTGAGGTCGGCGCGCGAGGCCCGGCTCACCACCAGGACGCCCGCGCACACCACCCCGAACGCGAAGAGCGCCAGGCTCCCCCACTGGCCGGGCGAGACCCAGACCTGGTCGCTGGCCCCGATCATCGCCACGAGGCCGAAGTTGGTGGGATTGAAGACGTGCTTGCCGCGCACGCGGAGCACGAACTTGCTGGCAATGGCCACGACCGCGGTGGCGACCGCCCAGGGCCACGCGCTCGCGCGCAGCAGCAGGCACAGCGAGAGGCCGGAGATCAGGGGGCTGCGCGGATCGAAGCCCGGGACGCCCTTCCAGCGCTGGGCCATCCACTGCGTGGCGAGAACCGTCGCCAGCACCGCCGCCACCTGACCGGGTTCGATCTCGAAGGCGAGGGCGGTCGATCCGTAGACCAGCAGCGCGCCGAGTGTCGCGATCTGAGCCAGACGGGGATCCCACCCGGCTCTTCGCCTTCGAGCGTCCACGAGCGCCTCCTCCGATTCCGCTCGATAGGTCTCGGGCACCGGAAAAACGGATCACGCGTGCGCTAGGCTGCGCGGCGAATGCCCGATGCGCCGGAGGACTGGGGCGAGGTCCTGGAGCGGCTGCTCGCCGGGGACGCCCTGGCCTTCGCGCGCTTCAACCGGCTGCTCACGGGGTTCCTGGTCCAGCTGCGTGCCTACGACTTCCGCGAGGAGTGGGAGGACCTGCGCCAGGAGGTGCTGGTGGCGGTGCTGCAGAACGCGCGCGCAGGGCGGCTGCGGGATCCCCAGGCGCTGGTGGGGTACGTACGCATCATCACGCGCAACAAGTTCGTGGACCGGCTGAAGCGCCGGCTCCGCCACCCGGAGGGCCGCGCGCTCCCCTGGGACGAGGAGACCGCCCGCGCGACGGCCGGACCCTCGCCCCGCGAAGCGACCGGGGCCGAGCGGACCGAGGTGTGGGCGGCGGTGGCCGAGCTCCCGGAAGAAGAGCGCCGTGTGCTCGAAGGCGTGTATCGGGAGGGCCGGTCCTACCAGGAGGTGAGCGACGCCACGGGCGTTCCCCTCGGCACGCTGAAGCGCCGCCTGACGCGCGGGCTCGCCGCCTTGCGCGTGCGCCTGGGCGAGGCGGAGCCCCATGGCTGATCCGCGGCGCGGGATGGCGCAGACCCTCTTCCGGGGAGATGGATGGCGTCTGGGAACGAGAGCCCGGTGAGCTGCCGACGCGCGCTGGAGATCGATCTGGCCGGCTTCCTGGCGGAGCCGCGCGCGCCGGACTACGCCGACTTCCGCGAGCACTACCCGCGCTGTCCCGCGTGCGCCGCGGAGCTGCGCGTGTGGACCGAGCTCCAGCGCGAGCTGGAGGCCGCCCACCCCACTCCGGAGCGACTGGCGGCATACGCACGCGAGGCCGCGTCCTTCGACGCCGCCGAGCGCCGCTCGCTCACCGCGCACCTGGAGCGCTGCGCGCCCTGCCGCGACGAGCTGGCCGGCCTGGAGCGCTTCGCTCCGGAGTCGCTGCGCGCGGCGGTCGCGGCGGGAGGGCCGGCACCGCGGCCGGGTCGGGAGCCGCTGCTCGCCCGCCTGCGCGGCTGGCTGTGGCATCCGGCGTTCGCCTACGGGGTCGCGAGCCTGCTCCTGGTCTCCTTCGTGTGGCTGTGGCGCATGGAGACGCAGCCAGCCACCGGGCCCGTGGTGGCGTCGGTCGATCGACCTGTGACCGAGCCGAGTGCGCTGCGCAAGCAGCAGGCCCGCGCAGACGCGGAGCGGGACGAGGCCGAGGTGCCCGTGGCCCCGGAGGCCGAGGAGCGCTTCGCCGCCGAGGCGGGGCGCCGCCCCGCGGCGCCGAGCCCCGCACCCGCGCTGGACGCCCTCGATGCCGCGCTGAAGGAGGTGGCTCGTCCCGTCGAGGAGTCGATGCCGGGCCCCGGGCGGCGCCGGGCGCTCGAGGAGAAGGCCGCCGCCGCGGGTGCGGCGGGGCTCGCCCAGGCGGAGGCGGCGACCCCGAGCCGCCAGCCAACCGCCCGATTCGAGCTCCGGCGCGAGGGCGAGCTGCGCGTCTCCGCGCAGGCCGCCTCCGCGGGGCTGCGTCTGGGCGTTCCGCTGCCCCCCGACCTGCCGGCGCCCGGGAGCGCCGAGATCCGGCTTCGGGACCTCTCGGGACGACGCGAGCTGCGCGAGCGCCGAGGCTGGGAGACGCGGCCCCCAACCCTGGTCCTCGCGGTCCCGCCCGGCTGGCTCGCACCCGGCATGTATGACGTCGAGCTGGTTCCGGGCGAGGGAGCGCCGCAGACCTTCCGCCTGCGGGTGCTCGGCCCCTGAGTCAAGCGCGTCAGTTCGTCGCGCTGCTGACGCCGGTCGCGCCGCGACCGCGGATCACCTGCACGAGGCGGTACGAGCTGAGTACGGTCCCCGCGGCGAAGACGGCGGCCAGGAAACCGAAGGCCACCAGGGGCACGATGCGATCCTGGAGCCATGCCGAGCGCGCCAGGTTCAGGAAGAAGGCGAGCAGCGCCACGTAGAGGGCCCAGGTGCCGATCCACTCGGCGACCATGCGCCGTCCTCCCGGCTCGGAGAAGGACACCACGAGCCACGCCAGCGCGGCCACACCCGCGGCGGACACCGCAACGATTGCCAGCCCACTCATCGAGATCCTCCGGCGAGCCGGATGGGTACCACCGGTTGCACGCCGGCTCAAGCGGCCGCCGGGGCGACGATCGCCTATGCTCCCGCATCGAAGCGGACGATCATGGCCGAGCAACTCCTGCTTCGTACCCTGCGCTGCCGCAATACGCACCGCCCCGGCGTGCTGGGCCGTCTGGCCACCGCGCTGGGCTCCACGGGCGCCAATCTGGGCGACATCCGCACCGTCTGGGTGGGCCCGGAGCACATCGTCCGCGACCTCGACATCCTGGTGGACGACCCGAAGATGCTCGCGCGCACGATCGACGCCGTGCGTGCCGTGGAAGACGTGGACCTGCTGGACGTGATCGACGAGGTCCACGAGTTCCACCTGGACGGGAAGCTCGAGGTGCGCCCCACCCACCCCGTGCGCACGCTGCACGACCTGCGCCGGGTGTACACGCCGGGCGTGGCCGAGGTGGCGCGCAGCATCCAGGCGCGCCCCGACGACTCCTACCGCTACACGATCCGCGGCAAGACGGTGGCCATCGTCACCAACGGGACGCGCGTGCTGGGCCTGGGCAACGTGGGCCCCCTGGCGGCGCTCCCGGTCATGGAGGGCAAGGCTGCGCTGCTGCACCAGTTCGTGGGACTCTCCGGCTTCCCGATCGTGCTGGACACGCGCGACGCGGACGCCTTCGTCGAGACGGTGGTGCGACTGGCTCCGGGCTTCGGCGCGATCCAGCTGGAGGACATCGAGTCGCCGGTCTGCTTCGAGGTGGAGCGCCGGCTGGTGGAGCGGCTCGAGATGCCCGTGCTCCACGACGACCAGCACGGCACCGCGGTGGCGGTGCTGGCCGCCGCCCGCAACGCCATGCAACGGGCCGGCCTCGGCCTGGACGACAAGCGCGTGGGCGTGATCGGGCTCGGCGCCGCGGGCACGGCCATCGCCCACATGCTGAACCAGGTGACGGACGCCGCGGTGCTCGGCTACGACCCGGCACCGGACGCCAAGCAGCGTCTGCGGGCCCTGGGCGGCGAGCCGGCGGGCAACCTGGAAGACCTGATGCGGCGCTCCGATCTCGTGGTCGCGGTGACGGGCCGGGCGGAGCTGATCGACCCTGAGCTGGTGCGCAAGGGGCAGGTGATCCTGGCCCTCACGAATCCCGACCCGGAGATCCGCCCGGAGGCCGCGCTCGAGGCGGGCGCCGCCTTCGCGGCCGACGGACGCTCCGTCAACAACCTGCTGGGCTACCCCGGCATCCTGCGCGCCGCCATCGACTGCCGGGCGCGGCGCATCGACCCCGCCATGTACGTGGCCGCGGCGCGGGCCATCGCGGAGCGGGCCGGGGAGAACGAGCTGGTGCCCAATCCCCTGCGCCGCGACGTGCACCGGGCCGTGGCTCGCGCCGTGGTGAAGGCCGCGGAGCGGGCGGGGGTGGCGCGGGTTCCGGTTCCCACCGACTACCAGCTGGACCAGCCGTTGCGCGGCCGCGGCCCCTAGGCGCTCCGCAGGCGCTGGAGCACGCGCTGCGCCACGCGGTCGGGCGTGAAGCCAAACTCCTGGGCCAGGTCCGCGTAGGGCGCCGAAGCCCCGAAGCGGTCGATCCCGTACACGAAGCCGCGCGGCGCCACCAGCCCCTCGAAGCTGCGGCCGCGCGCCGCCTCCACGGCCACCACCGGGGTGGTGCCACCGGGCAGCAGCGTGCGTCGCTCCGCCTCGGGCAGATCCCGGAACAGCTCCAGGCTGGGCGCCGAGACCACGCGCACCGCGACGCCCTCCGAACGCAGCTTCGCCGCCGCCTCCATGCAGAGCGAGACCTCCGAGCCGGTGGCGAGCAGCACCACGTCCGGTTTGCCATCCGGCTCCACCACCGCGTAGGCACCGCGCCAGACGTCCTCGGGTCGGAAGGCGGCCTCCCGTCGCAGCGCGGGCAGCGTCTGGCGCGTGAGCGCCAGGGCCACGGGACCACGCGCCCGTTCCAGCGCCCAGGCCCAGGCCATGGCGGTCTCCACGCCGTCGGCGGGCCGGAACAGCGTGAGCCCCGGGATGGCGCGGAGCGCGTCGAGCTGCTCGATGGGCTGGTGGGTGGGCCCGTCCTCGCCCAGGAAGATCGAGTCGTGGGTGAAGACGTAGACGACCCGCTGCTCCATCAGCGCGGCGAGCCGAATCGACGGCCGCATGTAGTCGCTGAAGATCAGGAACGTTCCGGCGTAGGGAAGGAAGCTGCCGTCCAGGGCGATGCCGTTGCTGAGCGCGCCCATGGCGTGCTCCCGCACACCGTAGTGGATGTTGCGCCCGGCGAACGGATCGACGCCCGGCTCCGCCGCCGGCCCCACGTCGCCCCCGTCCTGGATGCGGGTCAGGTTCGACTCGGCCAGGTCGGCGGAGCCGCCCACCAGGAAGGGCGCCAGCTCCGCCAGGACCTGGATCACGGCGCCCGAGTGCTTGCGCGTGGCGGCGTCCTTGCCGGAGACCGCCTTTACGAGCTCGGGGCCCACCCCTTCCACCCGCCGGGCGCGAAAGCGCGCCCACTGCGCGGCGAGCTCGGGGTGGGCGCGCTGCCAGGCGGTGAGCCGCTCGTCGGCGGCGACGCGCTCCGCCCGCTTCGCCTGGCTTCGCCCGGCGAACCAGGCCCGCACGTCCTCGGGCACATGGAGCTCGGGCTCGAGGGGCCAGCCCAGCGCCTCCTTGGTGGCACGCACCTCGTCGGGGCCGAGCGCCGCCCCGTGCACCTTCGAGGTGCCACCCTTGTTGGGGCTTCCGAACCCGATCGTCGTGTGCACGGCCAGGAGCGAAGGCCGTTCGGTCTCCGCGCGCGCGACCTCGAGGGCGCGCGAGAGACCCGGGAGGTCGTCGGCCTCGAGCCGCTGCACGTGCCAGCCCTGGGCCTCGAAGCGCCGGGGCACGTCCTCGGAGAAGGCCAGGCGCGTGGGCCCGTCGATGGTGATGCGGTTGTCGTCGTAGAGGTAGATCAGGTTCCCGAGGCCCAGATGTCCCGCCAGGGAGGCCGCCTCGTTCGCAACCCCCTCCATCACGTCGCCGTCGCTCACCACCCCGTACACGAAGTGGTGTCCGGGACCCTCGCCCGCGCGGGCGAAGCGCGCGCGCGTCATGCGCGCCGCGAGCGCCATCCCGACGCCGTTTCCGAAGCCCTGGCCCAGGGGGCCCGTCGTGGTCTCGACGCCGGGCGTGAGCCCGTGCTCCGGATGCCCGGGCGTGCGCGAGTGGAGCTGTCGGAAGCGCACCAGCTCCTCCAGCGGGAGATCGAACCCGTAGAGGTGCAGGAGCGCGTAGAGCAGCATGGACGCGTGACCGGCGGAGAGCACGAACCGGTCGCGCAGCGGCCACGCCGGGTCCGTCGGATCGAAGCGCAGGTGACGGTCCCAGAGCTCGAGAACCGGGCCGGCCAGGCCCATGGGCGCGCCCGGGTGGCCGGACTTGGCGCGCTCCACGGCGTCCACCGCCAGGAACCGGATGGTGTTCGTGATGCGCTCCCGAAGCGCCGGGTCGAGCTCGGCCGTCATCGCGCCTCCGTCGGAGGACCGGGGGGGGAATGAGCGGACGATACCGCTTCCCGACGGCGGCGGGAACCGCTCCCCGAGGGAGGAGAGCCGAAAAGGAAACCGGGGGCGCCCTGGCGGGCCACCCCCGGTCCGTTCGATTTTCGAGACGCCGGTTCAGGCGTGGATCGGGATCTGGCGCGGTCGCACCGCCTCCGCCTTGGGCAGCTCCAGCTCGAGCACGCCGTCGCGCATCCGGGCGCTGATCTTCTCGGCGTCGATGCGCTCCGACAGCGTGAACTCCCGGTGGAAGCCGCCCATGCGGTACTCGCGGTGCACCGGCGTCCAGCCCGGATCGGGCTCGACGGCCAGCGTGGCGTCGATGCTGAGCACGCCGTCCTCCAGACGCACCTGCACGTGGTTCTCGTCGACGCCCGGCATGTCCGCCGTCAGCAGATACGCGTCCTTGCGCTCGACGATGTCCACGTCGGGGCGGAAGGACGGGCCCTCGCGCGTGGTCTCGCGCCCCAGGGTCTGCTTCTCCCGCGTCTCGATCTCGCGTCGGGCTTCGTTGGACATCCTCTTTCCCCCTTCTACCTGCGGCTCACCGAGATCTGCCGCGGACGATGGCGCTCCGCCTTGGGCAGGCGCAGCATGAGCACGCCGTGCTTGTAGGTGGCCTCGGCCTTCTCCGACTCCACCTCCACGGGGAGCTCGAGCACGCGCCGGAAGATCCCGGCCTGGCGCTCGCGACGATGCAGACCGGCGTCCTCCGGGTACTCGATCTTGCGCTCGCCGCGCAGGGTCACCCGGTTGCCTTCGATCGATACCTCGAGATCTCCGTGCCTCAGGCCCGGAAGCTCCGCGGTGAGGACGTAGCCATCCTCGGTCTCGTAGAGATTCACGGGCGGATGCACCTGCCCGCGTGCGGGCAGCGCCTCACGACCCCAGCGCTGGAAGACCGCATCCATGTCACGCCGCATGCGGTCCAGCGTGTCGAAGGGATCGCTCGGCCAGCTCGAGAAGCCGAACAGGTCCATCTCTCGCCTCCTTGTTGCGTCCGCGCCCACAGGCCCCGCACGGGGCTCGGGCCGCGACTCCGTCTTGCGAAGGCAACCCTAAGCACGGGCCGAAGCCCGGCAAGGGGCCCCCGGTCTGGCCCGATCGGGGCTAGCGGAGCCCCATGGGGAGATAGGCAATCTCCGGGTGGGCGGGCCGGAAGCTCGTCCCGGCGCGGGCGTCGGCGGAGTGCGGGATCCACTGGGCCAGGGAGAGCGTGAAGGCCAAACCCACGACCGCCGCCGCCATGCCCACCGCCGCGAACCCGGGGCGCCGCGGCATGGCGGGGGCCGGGAACCAGCGGGCGAGGCTCGCCAGATGGGACTCGTCGATCGCCTCGAGCGGCACTCCAAGGGCGTGCAGCTGGCGCATCGCGTGGAGCAGCGTCTACTGGAGGAGAACCAGGGTGACCTCTTCCGCGGGGAGAGCCGCAAGCTGGCCTTCGGGATCGAGGTGTCCGCCCCCTTCGACGCGCGCGGCACCAAGCTCCTCACCTATCGCTACAAGGCCGCCGACGGCCCGCTCGCCACCACGCGCAACGATGACACCTGGGTCTACGTGCCGACGCTGCGTCGGGTGCGCAGGATCTCCACCGCCCAGCGCTCGGACGCCGTCTCCGGCACCGACTTCACTTTCGACGACCTGTTCAGCTTCTTCGGCATCGTGCCCCAGTACAGCTGGACGTGTCTGGGCGAGATGGACCTGCTGGCGCCCACGAACAGCCGCGTCCGCGCCTATCCGTACACGCGGGAGCACGGCTTCGGCCCCTACGGCCTCTCCTACGCCGACGACCGCTGGGAGCTGCGCCACGCCGTGAAGGTGCGCATGGTGCCAAAGGACCCGGACCATCCCTACCACCACAAGGATCTCTACCTGGACCGACAGACCCTCGAGCCGCTCTACTCCTTCGCCTACGACCGCAAGGGCGAGCCCTGGAAGGTGATCTGGCACAACCACCGCTGGAGCGAGGACGACCCGG
>JBFGJV010000012.1:0-30061 GCA_041577015.1 Myxococcota bacterium | reverse complement strand
CCACCTGCTCCTCGGGTGCCAGAGGCAGGGTGGAGGCCACCAGATCGGCGAGCAGGCCTGCGCTGGGGAGGCCGGACACGAAGCTCTTCCACTCGTCCGGGAGGTCCTCGCGCAGGTCGATCACCCGCTGGGCCAGCTCGACCACGCGGCGCCAGGCCGCCTCCCGCTCGGGGGACGCCACGTCCACTTCGGAGATGGGATCGATCCGCACCCGGAGCGTCGGCTCACTCGCTACCACGCCGGCGTAACGCGTGCGAGCCAGCCCCACCACGATGGCCTGCTTTCCGTTGCCCCGGGCGTCGATCACGCGCGCCACGCGCACGATGCACCCGATCGGGTGCAGGTCTTCGAGCCCGGGCTCCTCGGTCTGCGGGTCGCGCTGCGTCCCCACCACCAGGAGGCCGCCCTGGCCCGCCTCATCCAGGGCCGCCAGGGAGCGCGCGCGCCCCACGGCCAGCGGACGCGTCACGCCCGGGAAGACCACCGCGTCCCGCACCGGCAGGAGCGGAAGCACCTCGGGAAGCTCGAGGGTCTCGCCGCCCACGCTGGTGACGATCCTGGGGGATGTTTCGGACACAGATGCCCTTTCCGTCTAGCCGAAGAACCCTAAGCGCGGGGCCGGCAGGGTCAAGCCGCCCCGGGGGATCGGGGGTGGAGGCCGTGCTCGGGAAGCGTGGAGGCCGTGCTTGGAGGATGGTGCCCGGGACTGGATTCGAACCAGCACGGCCGGCCCGGTGAACTTCGCTCGGCTGCGCCTCGCTGCGCGGCCGTGCTTGGAGGATGGTGCCCGGGACTGGATTCGAACCAGCACGGCCTTTCGGCCACTAGATCCTGAATCTAGCGCGTCTACCAATTCCGCCACCCGGGCGGGGCATGCGAAAACTAGATCCCGGGCCGATGCCAGTCAACGCGGCGCGGCCGCGCGGGCAGCGTCAGCGCTCCAGGAACGCCATGACCGAGGCCACCACGTGGTCCAGCTGCTCGCGCGTGAGCTCCGGGTAGACCGGCAGGGCGAGCGTCTCGCGGGAGGCGCGTTCGGTCTCGGGCAGCGAGTCCGGTCGCCAGCCCAGGTTCGCGAAGCACTCCTGCAGGTGCAGGCCGAGGGGATAGTAGATCGCCGTTACGATTCCACGGCCCGCCAGGTGTTTCTGGAGCGGGTCGCGCCGCTCCGCCGGAACGCGGATCACGTACTGGTTGTAGACGTGGCGCGCGGGCTCCGCGGGTGGGCGTGGCGTCCGAAGCGGAGGCCCCCCCGCGTCGAGCGGGTCGGAAGAGGGGCGGGCCCCACGCTCCGCGAAGCTCCGATCGTAGTAGGCCGCATGCTCCCGCCGCGCGTCGCTCCAGCTGTCCAGGTGGCGGAGCTTCACGCGCAGCACGGCGGCCTGGAGCGCATCGAGGCGTGAGTTCATGCCCAGCAGGGGGTGCTCGTAGCGGTCGCGGGAGCCGTGCATGCGCAGCATGCGCAAGCGGTCGGCGAGCTCGGGGTCGGCCGTGGTGAGGAGACCTCCGTCGCCGTAGCCACCCAGGTTCTTGGAGGGGAAGAAGCTGAAGCAGCCCGCCGCACCGCGGGATCCTGCGCGGCGTCCGGCGGCGTCGCGGGCGCCGATCGCCTGGGCGGCGTCCTCGAGCACCGGAACACCCCGCTCCGCGGCGAGCTGCAGCAGCGCGTCCAGGTCCGCAGCCTGGCCGAAGAGATGCACGGGCATGATCGCCCGCAGACGACGACAGCGGGCCGCGGCCGCGCGCACGGCACCCACGTCCAGGTTGTAGGTGGCCGGATCGATGTCCGCGAAGACAGGAACGGCGCCCAGCCGAGCGATCGATCCCGCGGTGGCGAAGAAGGTGTACGCCGGGCAGATCACCTCGTCGCCCGGGCCGACGCCGTAGGCCATGAGCGCCAGCAGCAGGGCGTCGGACCCCGAGGCGCAGCCCAGGGCGTGCGCGGACTCGCAGTAGTCGGCGAGCTCCTTCTCGAGCCCCTCCACCTCCGGACCCAGCACGAAGGCCTGGCTTTCCAGCACGCGCTCGATCGCGTCGCGCACCGGCTGCCGGATCGAGGCGTATTGCGCCTTCAGGTCGAGGAGGGGTACGCGGGGCGGGGTCATGGCGTCGCTCGGGGCTGCGGGGACCCGCACGGTACCGCCCCGGCGCGCGCCGCGTCAAACCACGCCGTCCACCAGCCGCCGGACCTCCTCGTCGATGGCACGGCGGAAGCGAGCCGTTCCGAAGCGCTCCGCCTGGGCCCGGATCGTCTTGGCCTCAAAGAAGGGCTCGGCCGCCTCGAAGCGGCGCAAGGCGTCCACCAGGTCCTGCGCCGTCTGCGCACGAAAGCCGACGCCGGTGGCGGAGGCTGCCGACTCGGGCGGGCCCGCCAGGAAGCGCACGGTGTCTCGCGCCCCGCCCCGTGCGAAGGCGACCACGGGACGCCCCGCGGCCTGCGCCTCCACCGCCGCAATGCCGAAGTCCTCCTCCTGAGGATGGATCAAGGCGCGGCAGCGCGCGTAGAGGGACGCCAGCTCCGCCTCGGAGACGCGGCCCGGGAAGACCACGTCGGCAGGGGCGTGGCGGGCCAGGGCGGCGCGCCGCGGTCCGTCGCCCACCACGACCACGCGCCGCGGCAGCCGGCGCACCGCCTCGAGCACCAGGTCCTCGCGCTTGTACGGCACGAAGCCGCCCACCACGAGATAGAAGTCCTCGGGCGATGCGCCGCTGGGCCGAACGCGCTCCACGTCCACGGGCGGGTGCACGACCTTCGCCACCCGCCCGTAGTGGCGGGCCACCCGGTCCGCGACGGTGTGGGAGCAGGCCAGGAAGCGTGTCACCTGCTCGGGCCCGCTGGTGCGCCGGTCGAAACGGCGCAGCAGCCCGGCCATCGGCGCCGCCAGCGCCCGCAGTGCGCCGCGTCCCAGGTACGCATCCGCCTGGTCCCAGACCCAGCGCATGGGGGTCAGGCAGTAGCAGAGGTGGGGGATGGCCGGGTCGTGCCCCACGGCCTTGGCCACGGCGTGGCTGACGGACAGCACGAGATCGTAGCCCTCGAGACGGAAGCGGCGCATTGCCCAGGGGTGGAGGGGAAGCAGCTCGCGATGGTGACGACGGGCGCCGGGGATCCGATCCAGGACACTGGTGCGGATCCGCAGCCCGTCGATGCGCGCCGTGGTCGCACCCGGAGCGTGGAAGAGCGTATGGAGCTCGGCATGCGGGTACAGGCCCGCCAGCTCGTGGAGGACCCGCTCTCCGCCGCGCAGGCCGATCACCCAGTCGTGAACGAGGGCGATGCGCACGAGCGCTCCCGATCGGGGGCCAAGGGGGCCTTAGCCTAGAGCGCGGCGAGGAGCGCGTCGATCTCCGCCTCGGAGTTGTAGAAGTGCGGCGAGGCGCGCACGCCGCCGCGCCGGCTCACCACGAAGATCCGCCGGGCGCGCAGGCGCTCCACGGTTCGTGCGGGGTCTTCGCCGCGGAGTACGAAGGAGACGATCCCCGAGCACTCCGCCGGCCCGCGGGGCGTCTTCAGGGTGACTTCGCGGCCGCGCAGCCCTTCGACCAGCCGCTCGGTGAGGGTCTGGACGCGCTCCCACACCGGCTCGACGCCCAGCTCGAGCAGCAGATCGATTGCCGCTCCGAGCGCGAAGATTCCAGCGGTGTTCGTGGAGCCTTCCTCGAAGCGCCCGGCGCCCGGCTGGAGGTCCAGGTGGTAGCGGTCGTAGTCCCAATTCTCCGTGACGCTGCGCCAACCCACGATGCGTGGCTCGACGCGGTCCAGGACACGCCGCGAGCAGAAGAAGATCCCGCAGCCCTCCACGGAGAGCAGCCACTTGTGTCCGTCCGCGGCCAGGAAGTCGATGCCCGCCTCCTCCACGTCGAGCGGCAGGCAGCCGAGGCTCTGGATCGCGTCCACGCAGAACAGCACGCCGCGTTCGCGGCACAGCCGGCCGAGCGCTTCCCAGTCGTTCCGGAACCCGCTGCCGTACTCGACCGTGGAGAGGGCGAGCAGCCGCACGTTCGGATCCCGCAGCGCCTCGTCCACCCGCTCGAAGGGGAGCCGCCCCTCGCGGCCGCGCAGCATCACCGTCTCGACGCCCCGCTCCCGCAGGCTCCACCAGGGGTAGACGTTGGAGGGGTACTCGAGGTCGCAGCTCACGATGCGGTCGCGGGGCTTCCAGTCCAGCCCGTTCGCCACGAGACCGAGGCCCTCGGTGGTGTTCTTGACGAAGGCGATCTCGTCGGGGCGCGCACCGATCAGCGTCGCGACCCGGCCTCGCACGCGCTCCACCTCGGCGTCGTACACGGCCGCGTACTCGAAGGCTCCCCGCCGCGTGGCCTCCGCCGCGTAGCGGGCGAGGGCCTCCTCGGCCCGGGTGGAGATGGGCGCCACCCCGGCGTGGTTCAGGTAGACGAGCTCGCGGCAGACCGGGAAGAAGCTGCGCGTCCGCTCCCAGTTCAAGGGCGGCCCTCCCGCTCAACTTCCACGCCCGCCCCTCCGATGAGATCCCCAGGGGACGAGGCGCGGCTTGCCGAGCCCGACCCCGGAGGCTCCCCATGGATGCCGAAGGGATCTTCTTCTCGGCAGAGCGCGGCATCCACGTGCTCTTCGACATCGAGACCATCGTGGAGGCCTTCGAGCAGGACGAGCTGGCGCTCCAGGTGATGGCCGAGCACCGGCGCACGGACGTGGAGCTGATCCTGGTGCAGCTCCTGGCGCTGCCCGACGCCGTCGAGGCGCGCCGCTTCATCGCCTCGCTGCCGCGCGAGCTCCAGTACGTTCTGGTGCTGCTCTACTTCGAGGTCCTGGACGGCCGCCTGGCCGCGTCCCAGACCCGTCACTGAGCCACCCGCCCCGCGCGGGCACGCTCCACCAGCTCCGGAAGCGACCAGGGCGTCGGGATGCGCACACGCTCGCCGTTGCGAGTGCGGAAGAGCAGGTGGCCCCGCTCGAGCGCGTGGTGGAACAGGTCGCGCAGCAACGCCACGTCCCTCCGGCAGTAGTCGGCCACGCGCTCCACCTGGCCCTCGCGCCACCACTGGAGCGCCTGGAGGCCGTCGGCGCTCTTGGCGGCCCCGAGCGTGATCTCGCTCAGGTGCCCCAGGGAGAGGCGGAAGCCGATGCGATCCCGGATCGCCTCGAGCACGTCGAAGGTGGCGAGGCGCTCCAGGTCCTTATCGGTGTAGCCGCGCAGCACGGCGTAATCGAAGCGGAGCACGTTGAAGCCCACCACGAGGTCCGCCTCCGCCAGGCGTTGCAGGAGCCGGTGCACCTCCGCCTCGCCGAAGCTCTCGAAGCGCTCGCTGCGGGTGTCCCACACGACGCCCACCGCGAGTCGCATCAGATGCGCGTTGTGCCAGCCCCCGACCTCCTCGGCGCTGCGTCGTGTCTCGAGGTCGAAGAACACCACCCGCGGCGGCTCGGGTCCGGCCGCCGCGGCACGCGCGGCCTCGGTCGGCTCGAGGGAGAGGGCTGCGGCCTCGCGCCGCGCCGGAAGCGGCTCGTGGGCCAGCAGCAGGCGCAGCGCCTGGATGGCGCCGGGCTTGTCGATGGGCCGGTTCCCGCTGCCGCACTTGGGCGAGTGGACGCAGGCGGGGCAGCCCTGCTCGCACGGGCAGTCCTCGACGAGCTCCAGGGTCGCCGCCAGCAGGGCCTCGGTGCGGTCGAACAGGCTCGCGGCGATGCCGGCGCCGCCCGCAAGACCGTCGTACATGAAGATCGCCGCGCGGCCCACCTGGGGGTGCTGCACGCTGGAGATGCCGCCCACGTCGTGCCGGTCGCACAGGGCGAACAGGGGAAACAGCGACAGCGCGGCGTGCTCCGTGGCGTGAAGCGAACCCATCGGATGCCCGCCCGCCTCGCGCACCGCCTCGGGAATCTCGTCGGGAATCTCCAGCCAGATTCCGGTCGTCTCGAACGAGGTGGGCGGCAGCTCGAGCGGCTCGGTGGCGATCAGGTCCTGGCCGTGCACGCGCCGTCGCTCGAAGCCGGTGACCCTCGTGGTCACCCGCAGGCGTCCGCGCACGAGGCGGGCGTTCCCGGCCGGACGGGCCGCGTCGCGGGCGAGGATCTCGGTCTCCTTCTCCGAGAGCGCGCGGGTGTAGAACGGCACGTTCACCGGGCGTACGCCCACGCGCCGGCCTTCCAGGTCGAGTGACGTCACCAGGAACTGACGGCCGCGGTGCAGGTACACGGCGCCCTCGTGGCACTCGCCGAAGACGTGGGCCGAGCCGACCGTTCCGATCACGCGCGGCCGCGCCGCGTCGTCGTCCTGCAGCTGGATCGTGAAGCTCGACCCTGCCTGACGCAGGTCCACGTCCCGGTGCGGCCGGCGTCGAGCCGCGAACCACTCGTGGCCCGATTCGCTGCGCAAGAGGGTGGCGCGCTCCTCGGCGCGCGTCACGTTGGCCCGTGCGCCCGGCTCGGCGAGCCAGGGCTCGTCCGCGCGCAAGGGCTGCTCGGCGGCGGCGCAGGGCAGGTGGGCGCCGGCCACCTCGGCGTTGTGCGGATCGACGACGGCGGGCTCGAAGCCGCGGTCGAAGAAGACGCGCGGGTGCGACACCAGGTACTGGTCCAGGGCGTCCGGCTGCGCGACCAGGGCGATCGCCGCCTCGCGCGCGCGGCCCACGCGGCCGGCGCGCTGCCAGGTGGCGATCTGGCTGCCCGGGTATCCCACCAGCACGCAGACGTCCAGGAACCCCACGTCGATGCCCATCTCCAGCGCCGAGGTGGAGATCACCCCGAGCAGCTCCCCGGCGAACAGCCGGCGCTCGATCTCGCGGCGCTCTTCGGGGAGGAAGCCGGCGCGGTAGGAGGTGACCCGCTCGCGCAGCGCCGGCTCGGCCTCCACCACCCAGGCGTGCATGAGCTCGGTCACGCGGCGCGACTTGGTGAAGACGATCGTGCGCAGACCGAGCCCGACGGCGAGGCGGAAGAGGCGGGCCGCGCTGGTGTAGGGCGACCCGTCGGGGTTCAGCAGCAGGACGTGCCGGCGCGGCCGCGGCGCACCGTCGGCGCGCACCACGTCGAAGGGCCGTCCGGTGAGCGCCGCAGCGAGCTCGCCCGGGTTCGAGATCGTGGCGGAGGCCGCCACCAGCTGCGGCCGCGCCCCGTGCCAGGCCGCCACCCGCTGCAGGCGGCGCAGCACCTGCGCGACGTGCGCCCCGAAGATGCCGCGGTAGGCGTGCAGCTCGTCCACCACGACCGTGCGCAGATTCGCCATGAGCTCGCGCCAGGCGCCGTGGTGCGGGAGGATGCCGCCGTGCAGCATGTCTGGTGTCGTGATGAGGATGCGTGGGGGCGACTCGCGAATCTTGCGGCGTCGCCCGGTGGGCGTGTCGCCGTCGTAGATCTCCACGTCGCGTGTGTCGCGGCCCAGCGCCTCCAGGTCTCCCGCCAGACGCTTGCGCTGGTCCTGGGAGAGGGCCTTGAGCGGGAACAGGTAGAGCGCGCGCGCCTCGGGGTCGTCCAGCAGGCGGGCCAGGACCGGCAGGTTGTAGACGAGCGTCTTTCCGCTGGCCGTGGGCGTGGCGAGCACCAGGTTGCGCCCGGCGGCCAGACGTTCCAGGGCGCGGGCCTGGTGCTCGTAGAGGCGCTCGATTCCGTGACGAGGCAGCGTGGCGGCCGCCGCTTCGAAGCCGGGTGGCAGGGCCGCGAAGCGGGGCGGCTGCGCCGCCAGGATCTCGTGGTGGCGCAACGCCTCGCGGAGCGGCGCGCTCTCCTTCAGCGCGGCCAGGAATGCGGCGATCCCCTTCACGGCACCTCCATCGCTCGGAGGCGCGCCGCCTGAATCACGCGTCGGCGTCGACGGAACGAACCCGTGAGCTACGTCCGCGGGCCGGCGCAGGAAGGAAGCGGCGTCGGAGGGGTCCCAAGAGCATAGCTCGGTTGACGGCCTCTGGGGACGGCCGCATGCTGGCGCACGGACATGCGCCTCTCGCTCCAGGTGCAGTACGCGATCTGCGGTCTGTTCGATCTCGCCTACAACGGGCACGAGGAGCCGGTGCAGGTGCGCGTCATCGGGGAGCGGCAGGGCATTCCGGCGCGCTACCTGGAGCAGATCTTCCAGCGGCTGCGGCGCGCGAAGCTCGTGGAGGGCAAGCGTGGCCCCGGGGGCGGCTACGTGCTGACCCGGGCGCCCGGAAAGATCTCGCTCCGGGACGTGGTGGAGGCCCTCGAAGGCCCGGCGGAGCGCTGGCTCGTACCGAGCGGGCGCGCTCGCCAGAGCGCGGCCCGCAGGCCCACGTTCCTGTGGCCGCGCCTCGCCGAGCAGCTTGCGGGCGCGCTGGCGGAGACGACGTTGGAGCAGCTCTGCCGGGACGCCGCCCGGGCGGGCGTGCCGCGCGCCCAGACAGACTCGCACATGTACTTCATCTAGGCCGCGATCCCCGCGGGGCCACGGGCACACGGCGGCAGCTCGCGCTGCCTCGAGCGGCGCCTCACCTCTGCCCGCGCGTGACTCGCTTCGTCCGCGGAGCGCGCCGCCCACCTGCTGCATCGCTAGAATGCGCCGCGACCTCGAGGAGGGGCGGTGGTCGAACGCATCGAGGCGGATCCCGACGCGGAGCCGGTGGCGATTCCAGCCGCGGCGCTGAACGAGATCTGCGCCCACGCACGCGAGGCCTATCCCGACCAGGAGTGCTGCGGGCTCGTGACCGGCCTCGGTGCGGAGCGCTACGGGCGCGTGTGGCGCTGCCGCAACGCGCAGGATCTCCAGCACGAGCGCGACCCCGAGGCCCATCCGCGCGATGCGCGCACGGCGTTCTGGATCAACCCCCAGGAGGTGCTCGAGATCCAGAAACGGGCCTCGGACCGGGGCGAGCGCGTGACGGCCGTCTACCACTCCCACCTCGACTGCGGAGCCTGGTTCTCGGAGCACGACCAGCAATGGGCCGAGCAGGAGCGGTTTCCGTTTCCGGATGCGGATCACGTGGTCGTGGCGGTGGTGGGCGACCGCGATGCCGATGGGCGGGTCCGGGCGCGACGGGTGAGCGAGGTCAACGTGTTCTGGCGCGACCCGCAGACCGGCCGCTTCGTGGGAGCGCGCGCCCGGCCGACCCCGCCGTGAAGCGCGCCGCGCTCGCCTTCTCCGTGGGCCTGCTGGGGGCGTCGACCGTGGCCTGCGCCGGTGCGCATCGCATCGAGCAGGCGGAGCTGCCGGCGTCGCCGATCGCGATCCTGCATCGCACGCCGGAGGAGTCGCGCCGCAGGGCGGAGCTGCTCCAGCGGCTGCGCGGAGAGCAGCCCCGGCGGACCCAGGCGAGCGTCCTCGAGCTGGACGACGTGCGCCGGAGGCTCGGACGTGGGGGCGACGCTCTCGCTCCGGGGCGCCTGGCGCTGCTCGATCCGCGCACGGGCGACCTGACGCGGTTGGAGGCGGCGCCGCGGGGCTCGCGTCCGCTGTCGCGATCGCCGGACGGGCGCAAGCTCCTGTTCGCGGCGCCCTACCAGGGCGCCTTCCAGCTGTTCGTGCTCGATCGCGAGAGCGGCGAGGTGCGCCGTCGCACCGGTGGGCCCTACGAGCACTCGCTCGGCTGTCTGCTCGGCGACGGACGCCTGGTGGCCGTGGAGCGCCGCGGGCGCGGCGACCAGACGACCACCCGTCTGGTGCTGTTCGGTCGCGGCGGTCGCCTGCTCCGCGAGCTCACCGCCGGACCCTTCGACGTGCAGCCTGCCTGCGCGCCGGACGGAAGCCGCATCGCCTTCGTCCGGCTGGTGGCACGGGGGCGCACGGACGTGGTCGTGATTCCCTCCTCGGGCGAGGCACCTGCCCGGGCCGTGGGGCGGGGCGTGGCTCCGTCCTTCAGCCCCGACGGGGCCTGGATCGTCTACAGTGCCGACACCTCGCGGGGGCGGCGCCTGTGGCGCGTCCGTGCCGACGGCTCGGGACGGCGCAGCCTGGGGAGCGGCCATCTGGAGGAGATCGAGTCCTCGGTCTCGCCCGACGGGCGCTTCGTGGTGTACGTGGTCGAGGAGAAGGACCGTCAACGGCTGCGGGTCAGGCGCGTGGACGGAAGCGGCGACCGGCCGCTGTTCGATGCCGGCGACGCGATGGCGCCGGTCTGGTAGGGAGCGAAGGAGGGCGGCGAGCGCATGGCGGCGGACGAGGTGCGAGGCGCGGATCTGGTTCCGGTCCACGGCGGCGGCCGCGAGCCCGTCGACCGGGTGGTGCCGCTCAAGGAGCGCAGACGACTGCTGGGAGAGGGCGAGAAGCTGCCCACTCTGCGCGTCAGCCGCGCGGACCTCTCCATCGTGCATCGGATCGCCGACGGCACGCTCTCGCCGCTCGAGGGGCCGATGGGTGCGGAGGCGTGGCATCGCGTCCTCGACGAGGCGGTGTGCCTGCACGGCGGCCGGCGCTGGGCGTGGGGGATCCCGCTCTCGCTCCCGGCTGGCGACGAGGAGGCGGGTCGGCTCGTGGCCGGCGGCTCGGCCGCCCTGCGCGACGACGCGGGCGCCTTCGTGGGCATTCTCGACGAGATCGAGCTCTTTCCCTGGGACAAGCCCAAGTACGTGAAGGGGGTCTACGGCACGGATCGCGTCGATCATCCGGGCGGGCGCTCCGTGACCGACGATCCCCGCACGATGCTCGTGGGCGGGCGTATTCGCACGCTCCCCCAGCGCCATCATCCGGAGTACGAGGAGTTCATGCTCTCGCCGCGCATGACCCGGGCGCTGATCCACGAGCGCAAGTGGGAGCGAGCGCTCGCGTTCCAGACCCGCAATCCCCTGCACCGCGCCCACGAGTACGCTCTGGTGGCGGGGGCCGAGCGCCTGACGGGCGAGGGGCACTTCACCGGCGTCGTGCTTCACCCCCTCACCGGTGAGCTCAAGGGGGACGACGTGCACGCCGTGGTGCGCATGCGCTGCTACCGCATGCTGCACGACCGCGAGCTGCTCGGTCAGGGTGACAAGGACCGGCAGCTGTGGGAGTCGGTGGGCTACGACCTCACCGAGGTGTTCGAGCTGATCGGGCTCGACATGAAGATGTTCTACGGCGGTCCCCGCGAGGCGATCATGCACGCCATCTACCGCCAGAACCACGGCTTCACCCATCTCGTGATCGGCCGCAAGCACGCCGACGCGCCCTTCGAAGACGGCAGTCCGATCTGGGGCGACTTCGACGCTCAGCAGATCTTCGACCACCTGGGCGGAGAGCTCGCGCTGCGCCCCTGCAAGATCGGGTTCGCGGCGTTCTACGAGTCGCTGGGCCGGGTGGACCTCACCGAGCGCCATCCGGACGAGAAGCCCTTCGCGATCAGCGGCACCCAGGTGCGTGAGATGCTGCGCGGCGGGCAGCGGCCCGATCCGCGCGTCATGCGTGCGGAGATCGCTGACATCCTGATCCGGGCCTACCGGGAGGGGCACGCGTGAAGATCGGTGTCCCCAAGGAGACCAAGGACCGGGAGTACCGGGTGGGAATCGTGCCCAACGGCGTCCGCGAGCTGGTGGCCGCCGGCCACCGCGTCTTCGTGGAGCGGGAAGCCGGCGAGGGTAGCGGCTTCGACGACGAGGCCTATCGGCAGGCGGGAGCCCGTCTGGTCTCCACCGAGGACGCCTGGACCGAGGGAGAGCTCGTGGTAAAGGTGAAGGAGCCCAACCCGCAGGAGGTGAAGCTCCTGCGTTCCGGGCAGACGCTCTTCACGTACCTGCACCTGGCCGCCTCCAAGGAGCTCACCGAGGCGCTGCTGGCCTCCGAGATCGTGGGCATCGCCTACGAGACGATCCAGAACGAGGACGGATCGTTTCCCGTGCTGGCGCCCATGAGCGAGGTGGCCGGCCGGCTCGCGGTGCAGATCGGCGTCACCTTGCTGCAGAAGGATCGCGGCGGAAAGGGACTCCTGGTGGGTGGCGTGCCGGGCGTGGCGAGGGGGCGGGTGACCGTGATCGGCGCGGGCACGGTGGGGATCAACGCCGTGCGCGTGGCCAGCGCCCTGGGTGCCGAGGTGGACGTCCTCGACGTGAACCTGAGCCGCCTCGGCTACGTGTACGACTTGTTCCGCGGCGAGCTGAACACGCTCTACTCCAACCGCGGAAACATCGAGCGCTCCGTCACCACCAGCGATCTCCTGGTAGGCGCCGTCTACGTGCGCGGACGACGCGCCCCGCATCTCGTGACGGAGAAGATGATCGAGGCCATGGAGGGGGGCTCGGTGGTGGTGGACGTGGCCGTGGACCAGGGCGGCTGCGTGGAGACCATCCATCCCACCACGCATTCGAACCCCACCTACGTGCTCCATGACGTGATCCACTACGGCGTGGCGAACATGCCCGCCGCCGTGCCCCGCACCTCGACCTTTGCGCTCACCAACAGCACGCTCCCCTTCGTGGAGCGCCTGGCGGAGGTGGGCGTGGAGGAGGCGCTGCGCAGCGATTCCGCCCTCCTGCTCGGCGCGAACGTGTGGCGCGGCGAGCTCGTGTGCGAGGGCGTCGGCGACGCACACGGAATCCCCGTGACGGCGCTGGCGAAGCGCCTGTAGCCGGGGGAGGCCGCCTCGGACGGGCGAGGCGCGAGTCAGTAGCTCGAAAGGCGCAACCCGAAGCGGAGCCGCCCGTTGGGGCCGTGCAGCTTGGCGAAGTAGTCCTCGTTCTTCGCGCCGTGCCCGAGATGGGTCACGCAGCAATCCACGGCGTAGTTCGCCAGTCCCCGGCACAGGGCCTCGAGACACAGGTCCACGCCGTAGAGGTGGAAGCCCTTCAGGCGCGGATCGAAGCGGAAGCCGAGCTCCCGCCGCACGAGGAAGCAATGCTCGTCGAGGGTCTCCACGAGGCTCGGCAGGTGGCCGCAGCGCCGGTCGCCGTAGCGGTCCCGGACGTGGCCGATCCACTGGTCACGCCGGCGTCCGAAGGTCCCCGCGACGCCCCAGCGCGCGTCGGAGCGCCGATCGATTGCATCGATCTGTGCCCGGAGCCGCTCCGTCCAGCCCGGCGGGAACACGACGTCCTGGTGACAGAACACGACGAATTCCCCGCGCGCGCGTTGCCAGCCGAGGTTCAGGGCCTGGGCGGCGGAGTAGGGATTGCCCCGATTGTCCACCGGAATGCGCTCGACCCCTTGCGAGGGGAGGGAGGCCAAGACGTTTCTTTCGTAGGCCAGAGGGTCGGACACGCAGCTGACCAAGGAGACCAGGCCCTTGCGGCGTCCTGTGCCCGTCAACGGCCACCCTCCGCGCTAAACGGGCGGACCGGACTCGACCTTGCGCCCGACGAGAGTGTACTGGACCGCGCGAAACGGCTCTAGGCGACCGCGTACGACCCGGTCCAGGAGCCGGACGAAGAAGTTGCCGCCGCGCAAGCGTGGCTTCACCCGCACGACCTCGAGACCCGCTCCCGTGAACAGCTCCCTCATTTCGGGCAGGGTGAAGAAGCGAAGGTGAGTGGAGTCCAGGACTCCCGACTCGCGGTAGGTGAACCGGCCCCGCACGACCAGCTCCCGGAGCACCTTGTAGAAGCGCAGGTTCGGGATGCTGGCCACGACGTGGCCCCCTGCGTCGAGCGTCGCCACCAGCCGCCGCAGGGTGGTCCATGGGTCGACGAGGTGCTCCAGAATGTCGGCGCAGATCACGCAGTCGTAGGGCGCTTCGAGCGGTGGGAGAGGCCGGTTGAGATCCGCCTGGAAGACGCGGTCGAGGCGTTTCCCCGCGGCTTCCTGCGCATGCGGATCGAGCTCGAGGCCATGCACCACGGCGCCTGGCCGCCGTTTCTTCAGCTCCTCGCCGAGCCGGCCGCCGCCGCAGCCGACCTCGAGAAAACGCCGGGCCTCCTCCGGGAGGACCTCGAGGACGTGGCTGTTGAAGTACTCGAAGTACTCCCGAGGCTTCGGCGTGCTGTGTTCGGCGACCGGTCGCATGGCCGCACGGTAGCAGAGGGACCGGCGCGCTAGGATGCGGTCGTGGCCCTCTCGGCACCGGACGCGAGCGTCGTGATCCCCAACTACCAGGGCCTCCGTGTCCTGCCACGGACCTTGCGCTCCCTGGAGCAGGCGCTCGAGTTGAGCTCCCTGCGCGTCCAGGTGATCGTGGTCGACGACGCCAGCTCCGACGGCAGTCCGGAACGCGTGGCGCGGGAACATCCCCGGGTGACGCTGCTTCGCCACTCCTTCAACCAGGGTTTCGGGCCCACGTGCAACCTCGGCGCCCGCGAGGCCCGGGCGCCTCGGGTCTTCTTCCTGAACTCCGACGTGAGCGTCCACCCGGGATTCCTGGAGCCGCTGGTGGAGCGGCTCGAGGTGGACGATCGCTTCTCCGCGACGTCCGTCAATCTCGACGAGGCGGGCAACGTCCGGCCTCCGAACCAGGTGACACCCGAGATGCGGCGGGGCCAGATCCGGTTGCGCTCGGTGGATCTGGATCGCTTGCGTCGAGCAGGTGCCCTGGCGTCTCTCGGACCCCTCGAGACCCTCTTCGGCTCGGGTGGCTCGCTCCTGGTGCGCCGGGAGCGCTTCCTCGCCCTGGGCGGGTTCGCCGATGCGTTCAGCCCCTTCTACTACGAGGACGCGGACCTCGGTTGGCGCGCCTGGCGGCGGGGCTGGGCCAGCGTGATCGAGCCCGCCAGCCTGGTCACCCATCGGTCGGACGGTGCGATTCCGAGCACCCAGAGGCGTGGGTTCGTGAAGGCCATCCGGAAGCGCAACCGGTTCCTGCTGATATGGAGGAACCTGATCGATCCCGGTGCCCTCGGACGCCGACACCTGGCGCTCCTGCCGGCCTACCTGGTCGGATCCCTGCTGCGCGGGGATGCCTCGGTGGTACGGGGCCTGGCGGGAGCGCTCGCTCGCCGCGGAGGCTTGGCGGCCTTTCGGGCCCGCGAGCGGGCCGAGGCGAAGCTGAGCGACGCCGAGATCTTCGAGCGCCTGGCGCGCACGCGAGAGCACTTGCTCCTCCATCCCGTCTTTTCCTGCCCGGGCGGCACCGCTAGCGTTGCGTGCGTCCGGGGGCGTGCTTCCCGGTGAAGAAGTTCAGGGAGAACCTCCGCCGCATCTTCCGGCGCCGCTCATCGCGCCACCGCTACGTCGAGCTCTGTGACGTGCCCCGCTACCAGCGCTGCGTGGTGGACCTGCTCGGCCAACCCTTCGTCGTCCCCGTCCCCGGAGCAGAGTGCGTACGCCCGACACCTCCGCCACGACGCGCAGCGGCTCGGTCTCGGCGGATCGCTCCACTTCACGGGATCGGTGGCCGACGTCCGGCCCTACTACGAGCTCATGGACGTGCTGGCGCTCACCTCCCGGGAGGACCCGTGTCCACTCGCCGCCATCGAGGCGGCGCGGCACGGAGTGCCCATCGCATGCTTCGCCGGCTCCGGCGGCACGCCGGAGGTGTTCGGCGACGGCGCGGCCACGGTGGCGCCCTATCTGGATGCCGCCGCCATGGCGGGCCAGATCCGCGCGCTCTTGGCGGATCCCGAGCGCCGTGCCGCCATGGGGCGCCGGGGGTGGGAGATCGTTCGCAAGCAGCACGACGTGAACGAGGTGGCGCCGCGGATCTGGGGCATGCTGGAGGAGCTGCTCGCAGGGGCCGAGGGTCGGTAGCCGAGGACGGCGGCTTCCGGATGCTTTACAGCATGCGGATGCGGGGGCGGGCCGCCCGGGCCAGCAGGGCGTCGCGGTCCGCGCCATCCTCGGGGTGGATGGCGTAGCCGAAGGCGAGGGCCACGCGCACCGGCTCGTTCAGCGCGTCGTCCTTGGCCACGTCCTCCGCGATCGACCGCGCCAGGCGGGAGACCGTCTCCTCGGGCTCGGCTCCGGGCTCCGGCAGCAAGACCGAGAACTCCGCCTCGCCGGTGCGGGTCAGCAGGTCGAACTCCCTCAGCTGGTCGCGCAGCGCGTCGGCGGTGCGAAGCACCACGCGCTCGGCCCGAATCGGGTCCGTCGCGTTTCGGATCTCGGCCAGGTTGTCCACCCGGCAGGTGAGGAGCGCCAGTGCGTGCGGCCGGCCGGCGGCGCGCGCGATCTCCTCCTCGAGTCGCTTGCCCAGATAGGCGGCGGTGGGCAGGCCGGTCTCCTCGTCGAAGCTGCGCAGCCGGCGCGCGTGGGCGCGGAAGCGCGAGTTCTCGATGGCGCGCTCCACGTAGGAGGCGAAGCGAACGAAGGTCTGGAAGTCCTCCTCGGTGAAGGTGCTGGGCGCGAAGCGGTCGCTCGAAACCTTCTCGTAGAGCGCCAGCATGCCGATCAGGCGGTCCTCGTGGCGAAGCGGTGCCGCCATGAAGGAGCGGATGCCGAGGGAGCTCTCGCTCCAGCGCTCGTCGTGCTCCGGGTCGCGCACGAGCAGGGGCTCGCGGCGCTTGATCACGTCCACGCAGACCTGCTTGTCCAGCTTGAACAGTCGCTCCTGCATGCGTCCGTCCGCCGATCCGAAGTAGGAGCGCACCACGAAGCGGCGGGTCGCGTCGTCCTGGAGCCGCAGCACGGCGTGGTCCGCCTCCAGCACCATGGCGCCCGAGGAGGTGGCGAGACGCACCACCTCGGAGGGATCGCCGGCGGAGATCATGCGGATGCCCGCCTCGTTGATCGCGCTCACCTGGGTGGCGTGGGTGGACATGCGCGACTCGCGCTCCGCCTGGGCGATCTCGTCGCCCGCCGCCGCCGCCACCTCCAGCAGCCCCTCCTCGGCCGGCCGGCCGCGGGGCGCGTCCGGCCCGGTCTGCACCGAGAGCACGCCCACGAGCTGGTCGGACGCCAGCATCGGGAGCGCCGTGTACGCCAGTCGCCCGTCACCCTCGCGCAGGAAGATGGGCGTGCGCTCCCGGGCGGCGCGCCCCTCGAGGCCCTGACCGAGAGGCACCCGATACTCGCCGCCGAGACCGCCGCCCTCCAAGGAGGTGGCGGCGAGACGCAGCTCTCCGTCGCCGGAGTCGAGCAGATAGAGGGTCGCCACGCCGGCGCCGGAGCGCTCTGCCACCCAGCTGCAGAGCCGCCCGAGCCGGTCGGCCAGCGGCCCGGCGCCCGAGAGGATGCTACGCGCCTCGCGCACCGCCTCGTAGCGCGCGGCCTGGGTCAGCAGTCCCTCGCGCTCCTGGGCCCGGGCGATGATCTGGGCGTCGAGCCGGCCGAGCTGCTCGGCGAAGGCCAGATCGTCCTCGGTGAAGACGTCCGGCCGCGTGGTGTGGTGCAGGTTCAGGACGCCCAGCACGCGCCCTCCCTGCACCAGGGGCACACACAGTGCGGACTCCACGTCCAGGCGCTCCCGCACCAGCTGGAAGGCCTGGCGATCCGCCTTGCCGCGCAGTCGGAGCGGCCGCGCCTCGGCCGCCGCCCGGCCCGCGACGCCCTCGCCCACGCGCACGCGAATCTTCGACCAGAGCTCCGGCTCGATGCCCACCGCCACGCGCACGCTGAGCTCCTGGGTGTCCTGGTCCAGCAGCATGAGCGAGCCGCGATCGGCGCCGGTGACGCCGATGGCGATCTCGAGCATGCGGGAGAACAGCTCGTCGGCGTCCACGGTGAGCTCGACGGACTCCACCACCTCGTGGAGGGCCTGGAGCAGCTCGGCTTTGCGGTCGCGGGCGGATACGCCGTAGCCCCACAGCAGCCGTGCCGTGAGTGGCGCCACGATCTGGACGCCACTGGCCGCCAGCTCGGGGAAGCGCGTGGCAAAGAGCGGCTCCACGCCGGAATCCACCACGGCGTCGAGGTCCGTCAGGCTCGCCAGGGCGTCGGGATCGTCGGTCAGCACGCGATCGAGCAGGGCCACGCTCTCGTAGTCGAGACTGGCGACACGGTCGCGCAAGGCAGCGGCCCGGGGATCGAAGACGCACACGATCTCGACGTCGGGATTGGCCTGCAGCAGCGGGACGAGCTGGATCGCCTCGTCGGTTCCGCCATAGAGGGCGATGCGGCGGCGCATCAATCGCTCTCCTCGAGCGCGTCGTCCGCCTCCAGGGCCAGGCGCAGACGCAGGCGCGTCTGGCGCCCCTCTCCGTCCTCGAGGACAAGGGGAAGGGCCAGCTCCCCGTCTTCACCCACGTGGGCGGGCCCCGTCTCCACCACGCGCCAGCCCTCGGCGTCCGATGTCTCCCGCGTGGGCTCCGGGCCCAGGGACGCGGTCACCTCGCCCCAGGAAGCTCCGAGCAGGTCCTCGGCGCGGTCGGCCGCGCGCTCCGCCTCCGACCCGGGCTCCGCCTCGCGGGGCGCGGGCGGCTCCGGCTGCTCCATGGGCTCGACGGCCTGGGACTCGCCGGCCTCCGCGGCGGGCTCCGCTCCGGGCTCCGTGGCCGGCGCCGGCTCGGGATCGGCCTCCGGCCGCCGCAGGGCGCGGATCACCTGCTTGGAGACGGTCGTCAGCGTCTCGATCACGCCCGTCCCCTCGCTGGCCACGGCCTCGAAGGCCCCGCTGCCGGGAAGGTCGAGCTTGCGGTGCAGCTCCTCCAGGGCGTAGGGGTCGGAGACGTCGCGCTTGTTGTATTGGAGCACCAGCGGCACGTCGTCCAGGGAGCGGCCGTAGGCTGCCATCGCGCTGCGCAGCTCGTCGAAGCCGGCGAGATTGGCGTCGATCGACTCCCGGCGGGAGTCGATCACCAGCACGATGCCGTCCACGCGATCCAGAAGCTGCTTGCGGGTGGGCGCCTGCTCGGGAGCGCCCGGCACCGCGACGATCTGGATCCGGGTCGGCACGCCGCCCACGTTCCCGATCGAGATGGGCAGCACCTCGTAGCTCGTGCTGGGATCCAGAGGCGTGGGAACGCGACGCAGCTCGCCTCGATGATCGGCCCGCAGCTTGCGCTCGAGGGCGGTGAGGTTCGTGGACTTGCCGGCTCCAGGAATCCCCCAGTAGACGATCCGAGCCTCCATGGCGGTCGCTTCGTCCCTCACAACTTCCCCTTCTTGGCCAGGATGCGTCGGGCATGGCCCGAGATGGCCGACGGTACGTCCTTGCTGCGCATGATCGTCTTGAGGTCACGGTCCTGCAGATAGTTGAGGAAGCGCATCGCCGTGGGCTGGGGACACTTGGGATTCATGGCCAGGCCCAGCTTCACCTGGTAGTTGCGTGTCCAGTCGCGGTTGGCCGCGATCAGGCGCAGGACCTCGTCGCTCACGTTGCGCGCCTTGGCGATGGCGGTGATCTCCAGCTCCGTGATCTTCGGGCTGCGGACCGCCGCCGTCGCCACGATCTTGTTGCGGTCGCGCACCAGGATGCTGCGCGCCTCCTTGTTGCCCATGCGCGCCAGCTTGATCTTCTGGAACACCGACATGTTCTGGATCGCGGCGTAGAGACCGGCGCGTTCCTCTTCGCCCAGCTCCGCGCCGTCGTCCACGAGCTCGCGGGCGAAGCCGGAGAGGTCGTCGCCCAGGAGGGCCTGCAGCGCGGCCTGGGCCTCGGCATCGCTCACCTCCTCCGGGGGCGGCGGGAGCTCGCCCTCGAGCTCGTCGTGCACCTCCGCCTCGGGCCGGTCCAGCCCCAGGAACGAGAGGATGCGGTCGATCACGGCACGGCCGGTGAGCGGGTTCGCGCCGAGGGCCTCGACGATGTCCGGGCAGCGCAGCAGCCGCTGCTGGTTGTTGGCCGCGATGTCGACCACGCGCTTGTGGGGCAGCGTCGCCAGGAAGCTGAAGGTGGCGTCGTCGGTGGCGGGGTTGAGGGCCAGGCGCTCCATGCGGTCGGCGTGGTCCTTCCAGGCTTGCGCTAGCCACGAGAGCAGGGCGGGGTGGGCCGGCCCGGAGAGCGTCTCGTTGCGCACGCCTTCGGGCAGGTTCTCCAGGCTGCCGCGGGCCTCGTCCTTGACGCCGGGATCCGGATCCCGCGTGAGGACGAAGAGCACCGTGGCGATCTCGAGCGGCGGCAGCGGCAGCACGCCGCGGGCCGCCATCCGGCGTGCCTCGAGGGGCGCGTCGCGCCGGATGTAGCGCTCCGCCTCGGGCGAGAGCGTGATGCGGATCGTGCGCTTCTGGCTCACCCCGCGGTGGCTCCCCTCCGACGCCCCCGACGGGCGGTTCCCCCGGACGTCGCCGGCCGAGGGCCGCGTCCGAGCTCAGTCCGCCTTCTCGGCTGCCTTCGCTTCGGCGACGATCCTCTCGCGCGCCTGCGCCGGGACCTCGTCGTAGTGCGAAAACTCCATGTGGAAGGCGCCCTTCCCGCCGGTCAGGCTGTTCAGGACGCTCGCATATTCGAGCATTTCGGCCATCGGGACCTGGGCCTTGACGACCTGGCCGGAGCCCCGCGCCTCGGTGGTCTGGACCCGCCCCCGCCGGCTCGAGACGTCCCCCATCACGTCTCCGACGCTCTCGTCCGGGACCACGATCTCCGCCTCCATGATGGGCTCCAGGAGCACCGGCCGGGCCTGCTCCACGGCGGCCTTGAAGCCCATGGAGCCCGCCAGCTTGAAGGCCATCTCGTTGGAGTCCACGGAGTGGAACTTCCCGTCCACGCAGCGCACCCGGAAGTCCACCACCGGGTAGCCGGCCAGCGGGCCGGCCTGGGCGGCCTCCTGGATGCCCTTCTCCACCGCGGGGATCAGGTTGCGGGGGATCGCGCCGCCCACGATCTCGTCCACGAACTGCCATCCTTCCCCGCGGGGAAGAGGCTCCACCGTGAGGTAGCAGACCCCGAACATGCCCTTGCCCCCGGTCTGCTTCTTGAGCTTGCCCTCCACGTGCTCGGCCTTGCGGGTCACCGTCTCCCGGTAGGGGACCTTGGGCGTCCGCAGCTCCACCTCGAGGTTGGCGTGGGTCTTCAGGTGCTCGACGCCGGTGCGGATGTGCAGCTCGCCCATCCCCGTGAGCAGGAACTCCCCGGTGTGCTCGTCGCGCACCAGGTGCAGCGTCGGGTCCTCCTCCACCAGCTTGCCGAGGGCCGCAAACACCTTGTCCTCGTCGCCCTTCGCCTTGGCGCGGATCGCGTAGGCGAGCACGCCCTGCGGGATGGGGATCTCCGGCAGCCGCACGCCGTTCTTCTCGCGGGTGAGGGCGTTGCCCGTGTGCACGTCCTTCAGCTTCGCCACCGCCACCACGTCGCCCGGCCCCGCCTCCGGGACCTCCACGTTCTCGGAGCCGCGCAGCACGAAGAGCTTGCCCAGCCGCTGCCGGGCGCCGGTGCTGGCGTCGAGGATGGCTTCGTCCGCCTTGATCGAGCCGGAGACCACACGGAAGATCGAGAGCGTTCCGGCGTAGCGGTCGATCACCGTCTTGAAGACGCGCGCCGCGAACGGGTCTCCCGGGTCGGCGGTGAGCTCCACGGCTTCGCCGCCGCCGAGCGACTGGGCCCGGGCCGGCGGCCGGTCGGCGGGGGAGGGGAGCAGCTCGCAGATCGCGCGCAGCAGCAGATCGCTGCCCAGGTTCGCCGTGGCCACGCCGCCCAGCACCGGGACCAGCTCGCCCGCCCGAACGGCTCGAACCAGGCCGCCGCGAAACTCGTCCTCCCCGAGCTCGCCCTGCTCCAGGTACTTCTCCAGCAGGGCGTCGTCGCACTCGGCCACGGCCTCGAGCAGCGCCTGGCGGGCCCCCTGGGCGGCCTCGGCGACGTCCGCCGGCACGTCCGCGTCGCCGTCGCTTCGGTGCAGACGCATGGATACCAGGTCCACGATCCCCTGGAGGCCCGGCCCGGTGCCCACCGGGTGCACGATGGGGACCGCCTTCGCGCCGATCTTCTCCAGCGACTCCACGGCCGCGGCGAAGTCGGCGCGGTCGCGGTCCAGTCCGTTCACGAACGCGAGCAGCGGCAGGCCCAGGTCGCGCGCCGTGCGCCACATGCGCTCGGTTCCCACCTTGGCGCCCTCCACGGCGGAGACCACCAGCACGCCCGCGTCCAGGGCGTGCAGGGCGATCTGCCCCTGCGCCTGGAAGTTGGGGTCCCCCGGCGTGTCGACCAGGGTCAGGTGCCTTCCCTCCCAGTCGAAGCCGTAGACCTTCGCGGCCAGCGTCGTGTGGCGCTCCGCCTCTTCGGGCAGGTGGTTCAGGACCGAGCTTCCGTCCTCCACCTTGCCGAGCTGATGCGTGGCGCCGGCCCGAAACAGCAACGCCTCGCCCAGTGACGTCTTGCCGTCCGCGGCGTGACCGATCAAGGCGAAGTTGCGGGTGTCGCGGACGTCGACGTTCTGCATTGTCTACCTCTCCTTGCGCGGCACGGCGCCGCGTTCCGGCCGGTTCTTCTCGAACAGCAGACGCAGGCCCTCCAGGGTCAGGAAGGGCTCCACCCGCTCGATCGTGGCGCTCTCGGCGGCGATGCGCTGGGCGAGGCCCCCCGTGGCCACCACGTGCGCCTCCCCGCCGAGCTCGCCCCGCAGTCGCTCGACCATGCCGTCCACCATGGCGGCGTAGCCATACAAGAGACCGGACTGGAGCGACTGGGTGGTGGTCTTGCCGATCACGGCCTTCGGGCGCGTGAGCTCCACGCGGTGCAGCATGGCGGCCCGGCTGAAGAGCGCCTCCATCGCCACGTGGATGCCGGGGAAGATGGCGCCCCCCAGATACTCGCCCGCGGCGGAGACGCAGTCGAAGGTGGTGGCCGTGCCGAAGTCCACGGCGACGAGCGGCCCTCCCGTCAGGGAGAAGGCCGCCACGCTGTTCACGATGCGATCGGCGCCCACCTCGTGGGGGTTCTCGTAGCGCACCGGCATGCCGGTGCGGATGCCGGGACCCACCACGAGAGGGGCCCGGTCCAGCAGCTTGCTGCACACGCGCTCCCAGATGGGAAGCAGCGGGGGCACGACGCTCGAGACGATCACGTGGGTGATGCGAGCGCTGTCGATCCCGCTCTGGTCGAACAGCGAGCGCAGCGTCACCGCCACCTCGTCGGAGGTCTGCTCGCGGTGCGTGCCCAGGCGCCAGTGCCGGGAGAGGCGACCCTGCGAACCCTCGTACTCGAAGACGCCCAGCGTCACGTTGGTGTTGCCCACGTCCACCGCGAGCAGGACCGTCCCGCTCAACGCCGCGCCCCCTCCCGGGCCAGGGTCACGTCGCCCGCCAGCACGCGTCGGCTCTCTCCCTCGCCGGTCCTGAGCCGCAAGGCGCCGTCGGGGTCGACGCCGAGCACGACGCCCGAGAAGCCGGCTCCGCCCGGCTCGCTCACGTGCACGGTTCGTCCCTTCATGGGGAAGCGCGCCTCGAAGTCCGGACGCAACGCCTCGAAGCCTCCTCTCGCGTGGCGCTCGAGCACGGCTTCGAGAGTACCGTAAAGACGACAGGCGAAGGCCACCCGGTCCACGGGCCGACCCCGATGCGCCGCCACGCTGGTGGCCGAGGCGCGGAAGGCTTCGGGCAGCATCTCCCGGGGGACGTTCAGGTTCACACCGATGCCGAGGACCGCGAAGTGCACCCGGGTCGCTTCGGCGGCCAGCTCCATCAGGATGCCGGAGGTCTTGAGACCATCCAGCAGGACGTCGTTCGGCCACTTGATCCCGACGGCGCCCGGATCGTCGAGCTCGGCCGCGACGCAGGTCGCCACGGCGAGGCCGGCGGCCAGGATCAGCGTGGGCGCCTCCGCGGTGGAGAGCTCCGGGCGCAGCACCACGGAGGTGTAGAGGTTGAGGGCGGCAGGCGAGAAGAAGGCACGCCCGAGCCGGCCGCGCCCGGCGCTCTGCTGCTCCGCGACCACGGTGGTCCCGGCCGGCGCCCCATCGCGCCCGAGGTCCAGGGCCACGCGGTTGGTGGAGTCGATGCAGTCGAACCAGTGCACGCGCCGCGCCAGCCAGCGGGTCTCCAAGCACGCGGCGATCGCTTCCGGATACAGGCGGTCCGGCACGGCGATCAGGCGGTAGCCCCCGCCGGGCTCGCCCTCGACCGCGTAGCCCCGTTGGCGCAGCGCACGCACGTGCTTCCAGATCTGGGCGCGGGAGACGCCCAGGGCGGCGGAGAGCGTCTCGCCGGAGCAGGGGCCGCCGGGGCTCCGGCGCAGCGCCTCCAGCACGCGCGCCGCGCCGTCGCTCAGACCTCCGGCGGGAATCCTTCCAGCTCCAGGGCCACGTCCGCGGCCGGGGCGGAGTGCGTGAGGGCTCCCACCGAGACGCGCTGCACGCCCGTGGCCGCCACCTCGCGGACGTCGGCAAGGGTGACGCCGCCGCTCGCCTCGAGGACGACGTCGCCCTGCAGCCGTTCGGCGATGCGGCGCAGCTGCGGGGGCGAGCAGTTGTCCAGCAGCAGCGAGTCCGCCCCCGCCTCCACCGCAGCCACCGCATCCTCCAGGGACTCCACCTCCACCTGGATGCGCAGGTGCGCCGGGGCGCCTTCCCGGGCCGCCTTGACCGCCGCCCCGACGCCTCCCGCCGCCGCGCGGTGGTTGTCCTTGAGCAGGATCCCATCGTAGAGACCCATGCGGTGGTTCTGCGCGCCGCCCACGGCCGTGGCGTACTTGTCGAGGGCCCGCCAGCCGGGCAGCGTCTTGCGGGTGTCCACGATGCGGGCGCCGCTCCCCGCCACGGCCTCCACGAAGCGGCGCGTGAGGCTCGCCACGCCGCACATCCGTCCCAGGAAGTTCAGCGCCGTCCGCTCCGCGGCCAGAATGCTCCGGGTGGATCCCTCGACGCGGAGCATGGCGCGTCCCGGCCTCACGGCCTCGCCCTCCTCGGCGCCCGTCTCCAGGCGCAGGTCCGCGTCCACGGCCTCGAAGACGCTCCGGGCCACCGGGAGCCCGCAGACGACGAGCTCCCCCCGGGCCTCCACGCGCGCTCGTGCTCGGGCCTCCGGCGGAATGACGAGCCGGCTGGTGACGTCGCCCGCCCCCAGGTCCTCGGCCAGGGCCAGCTCCAGGAGCGGGCGCCAGGCCGAGAGCGGCGGCAGGGTCGGGCGTCCGCTCACGACGCGCCGCCCACGGCCCGACGCAGACGCTCCAGGCGCTCGCGCACCCGCTCCGCCTCGTCGTCGAGCCGCGCGCGCTTCTCGCGCTCGGCGTCCACCACCTCCGGCTTGGCGCGCGCCACGAACTTCGGATTCTCGAGCTTCCGGATCACGAAGCCCAGGTCCTTCTCGAGCCTGCCCAGGGTCTTCTCCAGGCGCCGCACCTCGTCGCGCAGGAAGGAGGGATCCGCGAGCTCCACCTGCACCGAGAAGCCGGCGGCGCTGGCCACCGCGGCGGTGGCGCTCGGAGCCGTGTCGGCCACGCGCAGCTCGCCCACCTGGCAGAGGCTGCGGATGGCCGCACCGTGTCGCGCGGCCAGGGTGCCGGCCGCCGTCGGGAGTGTGGCCTGCACCTTCGCGCCGGCCGGCACGCCCAGCTCGCCGCGCACGCGGCGGATGCAGGCGACCACCTCTACCAGCGCGTCCATCTCGGCCGCCTCCGCATCCGAGAGCGGCGCCCCCGGCTTCGGATAGCCCTGCCGCATCAGGAAGTCGCCGTCGCGACCCGGGAGGGCCTGGAAGATCTCCTCGGTCACGAAGGGCATGATCGGATGGAGCGCCACCAGCGCGCCGGCCAGGACCTCGCGGAGCTGGGCCTGGGTCGCGAGCCGCGCCCGGGGCTCGTCGCCCTGCAGCGCGAGCTTGGCCAGCTCGATGTACCAGTCGCAGAGCTCGCCCCAGACGAAGCGGTAGAGGGCCGCGGCCGCGTCGTTGAAGCGGTAGGCGTCGAGCGCGGCATGGGTCTCGGCCAGGGCCACGTCCATGCGATGCCGGATCCATCGGTCGTACAGGCCCGCTGCGCCGCCGGCCTGGCCCGCCGTGTCGGCTTCGAGGTTCATCAGGGCGAAGCGCGCCGCGTTCCACAGCTTGGTGACGAAGGCCCGTCCCCCCTCGAGCTGGGACTCCCCCAGCTTGATGTCGCGTCCCTGGGCCGAGAGGGAGACCAGCGTGTAGCGCAGGGCGTCGGTGCCGTGGGCCGACATCACCTCGAGGGGGTCGATCACGTTGCCCCGCGACTTCGACATCTTCTTGCCCTCGGCGTCGCGGATCAGCGGATGGATGTAGACGTCGCGGAAGGGCACGTCGTACATGAAGTGGAGGCCCATCATCATCATGCGTGCCACCCAGAAGAAGATGATATCGTGGGCGGTGGAGAGCACCGAGGTCGGATAGAAGAGCTCGAGCTCCGGCGTGGCATCGGGCCATCCGAAGGTGGAGAAGGGCCAGAGCGCGCTGGAGAACCAGGTGTCGAGCACGTCCGCGTCCTGCTCGAGCTCCGCCTCGCCGCAGTGGATGCAGGCGCTCGGATCCTCCACGGCCACCGTCCAGCGCTCGCAGGCCGTGCAGCGCCAGGCCGGGATCCGGTGCCCCCACCAGAGCTGCCGGGAGATCACCCACGGGCGCACGTTCTCCAGCCAGTGGAAGTAGGTCTTCTCCCACTGGCGCGGGTGGAAGGTGGTGCGCCCGTCGCGGACGGCCTCGAGCGCGGGTCGGGCCAGGGGCTCCATGCGCATGAACCACTGCTCGGAGACGAGCGGCTCCACCACCGTGTCGCAGCGGTCGCAGTGCGGCACCTCGTGGGGGTGCTCCCGGCTCCCGAGCAGGAGCCCGCGCGTCTCCAGATCCGCCACCACCCGCCCGCGCGCCTCGGATACGGTCAGCCCCGCGTAGGGGCCCGCGTTCTCGTTCAACGTCCCGTCCGGGTTCAGGATGTTCACGATTGGCAGCCCCAGCCGACGTCCGCACTCGAAGTCGTTCGGGTCGTGGCCGGGCGTCACCTTGACGGCGCCCGAGCCGAACTCCCGGTCCACGAAGGCGTCCGCGACGAGCGGGATCTCGCGGTCGAGCAGCGGCAGGCGCAGGGTGCGCCCCACGTGCCGCGCGTAGCGCTCGTCCTCCGGGTGCACGGCCACGGCGGTGTCGCCCAGCAGCGTCTCGGGACGGGTGGTGGCGATCTCGATGGCGTCGTCGCCGTCCACGAAGGGATAGCGGATCGTGTACAGACGCCCCGGGGAGGGACGGTGTGGCGCCTCCAGATCCGAGAGCACGGTGCTGCACCGCGGGCACCAGTTCACCAGGAAGGCGTCGCGATAGATCAGGCCCTCGCCGTGCAGGCGCACGAAGACCTCGCGCACCGCGCGCGACAGGCCCGGGTCCATGGTGAAGCGCTCGCGCTCCCAGTCGCAGGAGCACCCCAGCGCCTGGAGCTGCTCGACGATCCGGGCGCCGGAGCGCGCCTTCCACTCCCAGACGCGGTCCACGAAGGCCTCGCGCCCCAGCTCGTGGCGCGTCTTGCCCTCCTTCGCCAGCTCGCGCTCCACCACCACCTGCGTGGCGATGCCCGCGTGGTCCGTGCCGGGCATCCAGCAGACGTTGAACCCCTGCAGCCGCCGGTGACGCGCCAGCACGTCCTGGAGCGTGTTGTTGAGCGCGTGCCCCAGGTGGAGGGATCCGGTCACGTTGGGCGGCGGAATCACCACCGACCAGGGCGGTCGGGGGTCCTCGACGCGCGCGTGGAACAGACCCGCCTCGAGCCACGCCGTGTACCAGCGCGACTCCACCGGCCTCGGATCGAAACGGGTCGGAAGCGGGGTGCGCGCGCCCAACAGGGCGCGATTCTACCGACGGGGCAGGGGGGCCGCTAGGACGCTTCCGTGTCCTCGGCCTTCAGACGCTGGATCTCCTCGCGGATCAGCGACTCGGCCATCTGCGGGATCACCTCCCACGCCACGGCCTCGATGCGCTCCACCACGTCGCGCACGATGCGCTCCGAGAGATCACCGAAGCTCTCCCAGGCGACCTTCTCGATGCTCTCGTGCACGCGTTCGCGCAGCTCCGGCGAGAGCGTGGGCGCCGCGGTAGGGGCGGGGGTTGGAGCGGACGCTGCCGTGGGCCCGATCGCTCCGGGGGCAGGACCCAGGTGAGCCGCCTCGTCCACCTCCGGTGCGGGCGTGGCGACGGGCGCCGGCGGTTCCACGGGCGCCGCGTACGCGACCGGCGGCGGCGGCTCGACGGGCGCCGCGTACGCGATCGGGGCCTGGGGCTCGCTCGGCTCCGGGCCCGGCGCGGACGCCCCGAACGGGGCCGGCTCGGCGAGAGGCACCTCGTCGAAGGCGGGCGGCGGCGGCGGCGCGCTCGGCTGCTCGGGCGCCGGGGGCGGGCTCGCGAAGCCCCCTCCCAGATCCGAGGAGGACACCTCGTGGGCGCGCGCGGCCTCGGGGTCCAGCTGCGCCTGGCCGCCGAGGCCCTCGCTCTCGATGCCGGCCAGGGGATCGTCGCCGGGCGTCGGCTGCGAGGCCGCCCTGGCGGGGGTCCCCATGAAGTCGAGGTCGAAGGGCCCGCCTCCGGTCACGTCGTTCCAGGCCGCCGGCTGGGGCGGGGAGGCCTGGGGCGGCGGCGGCGGCGCGCTCGGTGCGGGCGCCCGGGGTGCCTCCGTGGGCGTCGAATCCAGTGCCGGCTCGAGCCCCATGGTGGTGAAGTCGCTCTCCCCGAGCGGGTCGCGCTCGGGCTGCGCCTGCATCGCGACGGCGGGCATGGCCACCTGCGTCTCCGTCACCGGACCGGCGCCGAAGTCCTCCTCCACGGCGGCCTCGAGCTCCAGGGGCTCGGGCGCCTCGTCCAGCTCCAGGGGCTCGGCGGTGGCGACCGGTGCCGGGGCCCGGGCAGCCCGGGGGGCCTCGTCGCCGAAGAAGTCGTACGCCTGCGGGGTCTCCGGGCCGCTGGCCGTCTCGGGCGTCGCCTCCGTGGCCGGGGCGGCCGCGGCACGGGCCAGCAGCGCGTTCACCTGGTCCACCAGGGCCTGGGCCTCGAAGGGCTTCGTGATGTGCCCGTTGGCACCGACGCGCTTCGCCCGCTCCTCGTCGAAGGGCTCGAAGGTCCCCGTCAGCAGCAGCACCGGAACGTGCTGGAGGGAGGCCTCGGACTTGATCGCCTCGCACACCTCGTAGCCGCTCTTCCCGGGCATCACGACGTCGGCCAGCACCAGGTCCGGGCGGGCTTCCCGCGCCCGCGCAATGGCGTCGTCCCCGTTGTCCACGGTGAGGAGAACGACGTCTTCGTTGGCAAAGCTGATGCCGACGACCTTCTGGATGGTCACGCTGTCGTCAGCGAGGAGCAGCGTCTTGGACATGGTCCCCCCACACGAGCCCGGACCGGACGGGCTGGCTGGCCCGGCCCGGCTCTCCGGGCCCTATTATCGACGGCTCCCGCCCTCGAATTGAATGGTTTTTGCCTGTTTCGGGGCCGGGAGCCGGGCCACCCGCGGGGCGCGGCCGAGCGAGCGTCAAGTGGCCGAAAGAACGCTCCGATAGGTGACCGGCTGGCCCCGCGCAAGCGTGGGGGAAAGCAGCCGTCCGCCCGGACGGGGAGGGGACCCGGGTGATCTTACGTGCGACCGCCGGATCCGACGTGGGGCAGCGGCGCTCGGTGAACGAGGACCGCTACGCCCTGGCGCCGGAGCTCGGTCTCTACCTGGTGGCGGACGGCATGGGCGGTCACTCCGCGGGCCAGATCGCCAGCCAGCTCGCCGCCGAGGAGGCCCTGCGGGCGATTCGTACGCTGGAGGGGGCCTCCGCCAGCCTGGCCGAGAAGCTCCGCTACGCGGTGACGGCGGCCAACCGGCAGATCTACCGGACGGCCCGCCAGCACGAGGCCCTGGCCGGGATGGGGACCACGCTGGTGGCGCTGTTCTCCGCGGAGGGGCGGGCGGCCCTGGCCCACGTGGGCGACAGCCGCGCGTATCTGCTCCGGAGCGAGCGCCTGCGCCAGCTGACCGACGACCACTCGATCGTCGCCGAGCTGGTGCGACGCCGTGAGATCAGCCCGGACGATGCTCGGGGGCACCCCCATCGGCACGTCCTGACCCGCGCGCTCGGCGTGCGCTCGTCGGTGGAGCCGGACCTGGTGGAGCTGACGCTGGCGCCGGACGACCGCTTCCTGCTGTGCTCGGACGGCCTCACCGCCCACGTGCACGACGAGGAGATCGCACGGGCGCTGGCCGGCGACGTCGATCTCCAGGCCGCCGTGGACGGACTCATCGCGCTCGCCAACGAACGCGGGGGCGAGGACAACATCACGGTGGTGGCGGTGCGCTGCGAAAAGGCCGACTGCTGAGCTTCGCTCGCCTTGGCTGCCGACCTTCGCTCGCCTTGGCTGCTGACCTTCGCTCGCCTGCGGCTCGCTGCGCGCGCGGCCTTGCGGCCGCGCTTGCGGGGCTTTGCCTCTCGGGGGCCGGGTGGCGGGGTGGAGGCCCTGCCTCGCTTCGATCCTAACGCTCCAGCAGGGCCTTGAGCTTGGCGCGGAGGCGGAGGACGGCCTTG
>JBFGJV010000011.1:0-30159 GCA_041577015.1 Myxococcota bacterium | reverse complement strand
CGCGGCTGGGGGCCGCGCGTGCTCGGCTGGTCGTGGGAGACGGGGCGCCCGGGGAGGCCGCCGGTACCGGTGGCGAGCGCGGCGAAGCTCGCCTGGGACGTGGCGCGGCGGCTGCGGGGGGCCCGGGCCGTGGGCCTCTCCGGGAACCTGGCGGTGGGCGTGGCGGAGCTCGCCCTGCGGCTGGCCGGCCAGTACGTGGTCGCCACGCGCGCGGCGCAGGCGCGCGCCGAGGTTCTCGCCGACCGGCTCTCCGGCCTGGCCCGTCGCTACGAGCGCGTCCGCGTGGTGGCCCACTCCCTGGGCTGCCGCCACGTGATCGAGGCCGTGGCACATCTCCCGCGGGCCGAGCGCCCAAACGAGATCCACCTGTGCGCCGCGGCCTGCCGCGAGCGCGACGTCGCCGCCTCGCTGTCCGGACTCGCCCGTGGACGCACGCACCTCTACTTCGCCCGCAACGACCTCGTGCTCGCCACGGCCTTCCGTCTCATGGCGCGAGGGCGAGCGCTCGGTGCCGTGGGCCCGGGGCGCGCATACGCCCGCCTTCGCGCCCACGAGGTGGGCGCGCACTTCGGCTTCTTCGTCCACCACGACTACGCGAGACGTTTCCCCGACTTCGCAGGCCCCCTGGCGGCGCCGATTTGACCGCCCCCGGGGACGCTCTAGGCTCTCGTACTCGAAAGGAGGACGGACGCTTGGCCCATCACATGGACGATGCGGCGCGCAAGGAGGTCGCCGACGCACTCTCGCGCCTGCTCGCCGATAGCTACACGCTCTACGTGAAGACCCACAACTACCACTGGAACGTGACCGGACCCATGTTCACCACGCTCCATACCCTCTTCGAGCAGGAGTACCAGGAGCTGGCGCTCGCCGTGGACGAGATCGCGGAGCGCATCCGGGCGCTCGGCCATCGCGCCCCGGGCAGCTTCACGGAGTTCGCCCGGCTCGGCAGCGTGAAGGAGGACCCGGGCTCGCCGGATGCGAAGCAGATGATTCGCACCCTGGCCGACGATCAGGGGATCGTGGCCGGTGCGGCGCGCAAGGTGGTGGAGGCGGCCGAGAAGGCCGGGGACGACGCCAGCGTGGACCTGGCCGTCCAGCGCATGCAGGCGCACGAGAAGAACGCCTGGATGCTGCGAAGCCACCTGGAGTGAGCCTCCCGGCGAGCCGACCGCTGGCTTGCAGCGGCCCGCGGCGCCCGCCGCGGGCCGCTTGCTTCCCCGCCTGAGCCGTGGCCTCCCGGAAGCCCGACCCGGAGCAGCGACCACGGAACCTGGTGCTGGTGCTCGGCGACCAGCTCGATCACCGCGCCACGCCGCTGCGCGAGCTCGACTCGGAGCGGGACGCGGTCTGGATGGCGGAGGTTCACCAGGAGGCCACCCACGTCTGGTGTCACAAGCTGCGCATCGCGGGCTTCTTCGCCGCCATGCGTCACTTCCGGGACGAGCTGCGCGCGAAGGGCGTGACGGTGCACTACACGGAGCTCCCGGAGCGCAAGTCCGACGATCGCGGCGAGGACTTCGCCACGGTGCTGCGCAAGGACGTGAAGCGGCTCGATCCGGAGAAGCTCGTGGTGACGCGTCCCGGCGACTGGCGCGTGCTCGAGTCGCTCGGGCAGCAGGCCTTGGAGAGCGACGTGGAGCTCGAGGTGCTGGAGGACGTGCACTTCCTGTCCGACCTCGGCGCGTTCGAATCGTGGGCGCAGGGTCGCAAGGAGCTGGTCCTCGAGAGCTTCTATCGCATGCTGCGCAAGCGCCACGACGTCCTGCTCACGGACGACGGCGAGCCCCAGGGAGGACGCTGGAACTTCGACGAGGACAACCGCAAGTCCTTCGGCAAGCAGGGTCCCGGCGAGATCAAGGCGCCGCGCCGCTTCCGCCCCGACGACGTGACGAAGCAGGTGGTCGAGCTGGTGGAGCGGCGCTTCGGGGACCATCCCGGCTCGCTCGAGCACTTCGACCTGCCCGTGAACCGCAAGGAGGCCCGCGCCGCCCTGCGCGACTTCGTGGCGCACCGCCTGGCGAAGTTCGGTCCCTACGAGGATGCCATGTGGACCGATCGCGACTTCCTGTACCACTCGCGGCTCTCGTTTCCGCTCAACGTGAAGCTCCTCGACCCGCGGGAGTGCATCGAGGCGGCAGTCGAGGCCTACGAGGCCGGCGACGCTCCCATCCACAGTGTGGAGGGCTTCGTGCGTCAGATCCTGGGCTGGCGCGAGTTCATCCGCGGGGTCTACTGGAGCCAGATGCCCCGCTACGGCGAGCGCAACGCGCTCGGCTGCGACGATCGCGACGTCCCGAGCTTCTATTGGGACGGCGAGACCGACATGAACTGCATCGCCCACGCCATGAAGGCGGTGATCCAGCACGGCTACGCCCACCACATCCAGCGGCTGATGGTGCTGGGGCTCTTTGCCCAGCTGCTGGGGGTGCATCCGGGCCGCTTCCACGCCTGGCACATGGCCATGTACGTGGACGCCATCGACTGGGTCAGCCTGCCCAACGCCCTGGGCATGAGCCAGTGGGGCGACGGCGGCGTGGTGGGCACCAAGCCCTACTGCGCCACCGGCAACTACGTGGACCGCATGTCCAACTACTGCAAGGGCTGCCGCTACGACCCGAAGCAGGCCGACGGCGAGGAGGCCTGCCCCTTCACCACGCTCTACTGGGACTTCCTGGCCCGGCACGAGGACCGCTTCCGGGCCAACCACCGCATGGGATTCCAGCTACGCAACCTGGACAAGAAGGACCCGAAGCTGCTGAAATCGATCCGCACCCGGGCCCGGGCGCTCAAGGCGCGGGTCACCCGGGGCGAGCGGATCTAGGGGCTTGCGCCGGCTTGTCTCCCGGCCGCCGCTGACGCAGAATGACGCCAGGCGAGCGAGAGGAGCGCGCGATGGCCCATCTGGCCGAGATCCTCCAGAAGCGGTCCCCGGTCGTGAACGTCTTCGCTCCGGACCAGAGTGTGGCGGAGGCCGTTCGTACCATGGCCGGCCGCCGCGTGGGCTGCGTCCTGGTGGCGGAAGAGAGCCGCCTGGTCGGGATCTTCAGCGAGCGTGACCTGCTGCGCCGGGTGATCGCCAAGGGGCGGAACCTGGAGCAGACGCCGCTGCGCGAGGTGATGACGCCCGACCCCATCACGGCGACGCCGAGCGAGACCCGCAAGAGCGCGATCGTGAAGATGCAGGCCATGGACTGCCGGCACCTGCCGATCCTGGTCCAGGGTCAGGTGGTGGACACGATCTCGATCCGCGACCTGCTCTTCGACGAGATCAAGGAGCGCGACTCGGAGATCGAGCAGCTCAAGCGCTACATCCAGGGTCAGGCGCCCGAGGCGCCCTGAGGCCCGCGGCCCAGCCGGCGCTTGATCTCTCGGGGATACTCGGGAAAGTAGCGGGCGATCACGTCGAGCTCGAAGGAGCGCAGGATCGACTCCTTCGGCTCCCGTTCCAGCAAGAAGCGGAACGATTCCCGTATTAGAGACTCCGGCGAATCGCCGCCGTAGCGCACCAGGGCGTCGGGCGGGACGGTCACCTGGTGCGTGGTGGTACCTCCCGCCTCCTCCACCTCCACGCGATAGCGCTGCCCGCCGCTCGGCTCCACGTGGATCTTCGTCACGCCGGCTCCGCCTCGTCCGTCGGCCCGGCCTCGTCGGGAATCGGGATGGCGAGGCCCAGAATGGGGCAGAGCCCCTCGGAGCCCACCAGCGCGAAGGCGACGCGCCCGGCGTCGCGGAACTCCATGGAGGCGACCCCCTGCTGCAGCCGGTCGACGCACTCGGGCCCGTTGGGGAGCATCGCCACCAGGTCGTCCGTGCCGGTGAAGCCGATCTCGCTGGCGAGCGGGAAGCGCCCCCGCGCCAGCACCACGTCCTCGTCGGTCCAGGTGACGTGGAAGACGGCCTGGGCGCGCGGCACCGGCTCGAAGCGCCGCGGCCGGCTGCGCAGATCGCGCCACTCGGCGAGCGAGGCCACGCCCATCGGCTCGCAGGTCGCCTCACCCCGCCTCAGGAGGCCGAACAGGCGCAGGCGGACGAAGGTGACCTGCGCGCCGTGCTCGGCCACCGCCCGACAGGCCTCCCGGTCTGGAAGCAGGAAACGCAGCCGGAAGACGTCGCTCTCCACCAGCGTGTCGAGATAGTCGCCGCGGACGGCGACCGAGGTCACCGTGGACGGGATCCGCTGTGAGGGAAGCGAGGCTCCCCACGCCAGCTTCTGCGCGGTCGAAAGCCCGTCGCCCCCGCAGCCCATAGCCAGCGCGACGGTCGCGGCGCACGTCCACGCCACCTGGCGGGCGTCTCTCTTCGTCATGGTCCCCCCTCCCGGGGGCAGCCTAGCACCCGCGCGGCTGGGGTATGCTGGCCGCCGCGCCCGGGAGGACGCTCGCCATGAACGAGGCGCCCACACCCGCCGCCAGCGACGATCCCTGGCACGGCTGCAACCCGCTCGATCCGGTCTTTCGGGCGGATCCCCACCCGAGGCTGGCGCGGCTTCGGGAGAGCCATCCGGTGGACCGCACGCCGGTGGGGATCTGGCGGCTGCTGCGCTACGCGGACTGCGTGCGTCTGCTGCGGGAGGTGCGCTGCGGGGCGCGCACCACGGACGGACGCATCCCCGGCGTGGACGAATCCGGCCTGGTCGAGCAGCGCGAGTTCATGCTGCAGCAGGACCCGCCTGCCCACACGCGCCTTCGCAAGCTGGTGAGCCGCGCCTTCACGCCGCGCGCGGTCGAGCGCATGCGGCCGCGGGTGCAGGCCATCGTGGACGAGCTGCTGGACCGGGTGGCACCGGGGGGCGAGATGGACGTGATCGCCGACCTCGCGCTTCCCGTTCCCGCCACCACGATCTGCGAGATGCTGGGCGTCCCGGTAGAGGACCGCGATCGCTTCACGGCGTGGACGGCCCAGGCGACGCACGGCCTCGCGGCCCTGATCCAGCCGCCCGAGGTGGTGAAGCAGGCGCTCGAGGCGGGGGCGGCGCTGCGTGCCTACTTCGAGCGGCTGATCGAGGCACGCCGCGCGAGCCTGGGCGACGACCTGCTCTCCGGTCTGATCCGTGCCGAGGCCGAGGGCGATCGTCTGAGCCCCGAGGAGCTGATCTCCCAGGCCATGGGGCTCCTGATCGCGGGCTTCGAGACCACGATCGGCCTGATCGGAAACGGCGCGCGCGCCCTGATCCTGCACCCGCGAGAGCTCGTGAAGCTGCGGGAGCGCCCGGAGCTCATCGAGTCCGCCGTGGAAGAGTGCCTGCGCTGGGACCCGCCCATCCCGCTGACGTCGCGCTTCCTGCACGAGGACGCGGAGTTCGACGGCCACGTGATTCCCAAGGACACCCAGGTGATGGCCATGCTGATCTCCGCCAACCGCGACCCCGAGCGCTTCCCGGAGCCGGATCGCCTCGACGTCGAGCGCGCGGACAACGCGCACCTTTCGTTCGGCGGCGGAGTCCACTTCTGCCTGGGGGCGCACCTGGCGCGGCTCGAAGGTCGCATCGCGCTGGGCACGCTGGTACAGCGCCTGTCCGGCCTCGAGCTGGTCTCGCCCGAGGTCGAGTGGGGTGCCTCGCTCTTCCGCGTCCCCGGCAGGCTCCCGATCCGCTTCACGCCGGAGCGCCGCTAGTCGAGACGCCCCTCACCAGCCGGCCGTTCCGGGTCCGCCCTTGAAGGGCCCCACCACCTCGCTCGTGATCCAGCCGCCGTAGAAGTCGCCGGGTCCGAGCCGGACGCGCTCGTCGTCCACCCAGCAGGCGTCCACGCGTCCGGGGTAGAAGGCCAGGTGGTCGCGGATCGTCTGGAAGCCGGGCGTGGGATCTGGATAGGACCAGGCGGCGTCCTCCGCGCACCGCTCGCCCACGCGGAGCGTCCAGTAGCGGGCCGTGCCCTTCCACTCGCAGAAGCTGCGCCGATCGCTCGGCTCGAGCAGATCCAGGCGCACGTCCTCGGGCGGCAGGTACCAGGCCGGAGGCTGACTGGTCTCGAGCACGCGCTTCGCCGCCCGCGTCTCCGCCACCAGGACGCCCGCGAACTCCACGCGCACGCGGCGCGTGCTCGGCTCGATGCGAGGCGGGCGCGGGTAGTCCCAGACCGACTCCTGTCCGGGGCCGGACTCGATCCGCTTCGGCTTCACGGCGTGTCCTCCAGCTCGCTCACCACGTAGAAGAGGCAGTCCTGGACCGCCACCAGCGGGTTCGTGGTCATCATGATCGGCACCACCTCGCGGCGGGTGCGAAGGACGCCCTCCGCCACGCGGAAGATCTCCCGGGACACCTCCCGTCCCTCGGCGTCGATGGCCTCGAGCGGCCAGGCCTCGCCCACCACCCAGCCGATCGCGGTTCCCGGGGCGAGCCTCTCGAAGTTGTGGCGATCCACGTCCTCGCGCACGGTGAGCTGCGCCTCCTCGCCGGGAAGCGCCCCGAAGGCCAGACGCACGCCCTCGCGGGCGCGCACGCGGATCGGATCGGCCAGCAGCTGCAGCGGACACTCGGGCGGGCGCCCGAGCCCGAGATCGGGCGTCGCCACGAAGCGCTCCAGGCCCCGGAGCGCCACGTCGTCGGCGGCTGCATCGCCGGCCCGACCGCACTCGACGGTGACGCTCGGCCAACGCTCGTGGGTCGCCTCCACCAGCGCGCCGAGCCGCAGCCGGCTGTGGACCATGCGCTCCCCGAACAGGCTCACCAGCCGGCGGCTGGCCGCGTCCAGACGCGGCGTCACGCCGTACGGCGGGTTGTGCCCGGTGTTGTTGTGGAGGTCCACGAGCGCCTCCGGGGCCACCTTCTCCAGCCGCTCCAGCAGCGCCCGGGCCAGGGCGCCTTCGCGCCCGGGGAAGGGCGGGCGGAAGCAGCGATTCAGGTCGGTGCGGCCCGGCAGCACGCGGTGCGCGAAGCCGGGCGGGGCGAGCGCCGCCTCCACGGCCCCCACGAACGCCACCACGTCCACGGCGGGCCGCTCTCCCCGGCGCAGCCACGCGTGCAGCGCGCGGATGCCCGAGGGCTCGTTGCCGTGCAGGAGCGTTGCCACGGCGCGCGCGCGCTCGCGCTCGCGCCCGGGGACGCGGATCCACGCCGGTCCCCCCAGCCCGCGCAGGAACGCGGTCAGGTCCGCCGGGATCTCCTTGGCGGGCGGGGCCTCGAGCACGCGAAGCGCGGACGGACTCACCCGGCCCCCTCCGCCCAGCGGTGCACGGGCTCGCCGGAGGCCGCCACGGCCAGATAGCGCTCGAACATGCCCGCCAGCGCCTGGTCGCGATCCATGCGCGTCTCGAGCGTGGCCAGGGTGCGTCGTTGCCACGCGGCGCCCGTGAGCCCGCTCTCCGCGCGCGCCGCCAGGATCTCCAGCAGGGGCTCCACGTCGTCCGGCTCGACGCCCGCCTCGAGCAGGCCCTGGCGCGCCAGGGGCAGCAGCCGGAGCACGAGCTTCCGGGCCGGCACCGCGACCGGTGCCGCCCCGGGCTCGGGCGGCCAGGCGAGCTCCGCGTCGAGGCCGTGCTGCGCGGCCCGGTAGAAGTCGTGATGGGCGGCCTCGAAGGGCAGGCCGCGGGTCCAGGCGTCCGCGTCCGGCGCCAGGCCGAGGGCCAGCCCGATCAGGAAGGCAGCGTTGGCGAGCATGTCGGGCACCGACGGGCCGGCGGGGAGCGCCCGCATCTCGATGCGCAGGTGGCCGCCCTCGGCCTCGTCATAGATGGCGCGGTTCCAGCGCCACACGGTGCCCTGGTGCAGCCGCAGCTCCTCCAGCCGCGGCACGCCTCCGGCGCGCAGGCACGCCAGCGGGTCCTCGTCGTCCAGCAGCGGGAGCAGCGGCTCGTGCACCGTCACGTTCTCGGCGAAGAGCTCCCAGGCGTCCCGCTCCACCCAGCGCGTCCCGAAGGAGACGCGCGCCTGGCGCCGGGCGCGGGGGTCGGCGCGCTCGTCAACCGCCTGCTTGAAGAGCGCCACGCGTGTCTCCTCCCACAGGCGGTGGCCCAGGAAGGTGGGCGAGTTGCCCGCCGCCGCCAGCACCGGGGCCGTGGCCATCTGCACCGCGTTGTAGGTGCGTGCGAAGGCGTCCGGCTCCACGCGCAGGTGCACCTGGAGCGAGGTGTTCGCGCCCTCGAAGGTGACGTCGTCGCAGCAGATCTCGAGAGGCTCCTCCCCGTGGATGCGTATCCGGAAGGGCTCCAGGCGCAGGCGCTGGAGCGCCGCCGAGAGCGCCCGGTAGCGCGGCATGTCGCTCATGCTGGCGGACTGGAGGTCCTCCGCGCGCAGTGTCGGCAGGATGCCGATCATCGCGATGCGCCCGCCCTGGCGATGCGCGGCCCGGCGCACCTCGCCGAGGGCGTCGTGGATCTCGCGGGCCAGGGCGTCGAAGGGCCGCCCGGCCAGGGGCGCCGGGCGCAGGTTGCACTCGAGGTTGAAGCGGTCGAGCTCCACGGTGACGCGCGGGTCCACGGTCTCGGCCAGGACCGCGTCGTTGCGCGGCAGGGGACGTCCCCGGGCGTCGATCAGGAACAGCTCGAGCTCGGCACCCAGCGAGGCGGGCCCGCCCCCGAAGCTCGGCCGATCCAGCAGGCCGCGCAGCGCCACGAGGCTCGCCTCCAGCCGCTCGGCGAAGCGCTGGAAGTCGTCCTCCCCGAAATGTTCGCGATCGATGGCGAGGCCCACGGGAACTGCGGAGAAGCTAGCGCAGCCCCCGAGGGAGCGGCCGTCACGATTTCGTCACGCAACGGTCACGAGGCCCCCCCGCTTCGTGGCTACCGTCCGTCGTCGAAGAAGGCCGGGTGTCCGCGTGGATCGTGCCCCGATGGGGGGTGCGGAGCGGCCCTCGAACGGAGGCCCCAACCGTGAGGTTCCAGAGCGCTCTCGTTTCCCTTAGCGTCCTGGTCTGCCTGGCGTGCGCCACGCAAGAGGCCGAGGCGCGCGACCAGATCCGTATCGTCGGCTCCTCGACGGTGTTCCCCTTCGCCACCGCGGTGGCGGAGCAGTTCGGGAAGACCACGTCCTTCAAGACCCCGGTGGTGGAGAGCACCGGCTCCGGCGGCGGGCTCAAGCTGTTCTGCGCCGGCGTCGGCCTCGGCCATCCCGACATCACGAACTCCTCGCGTCGCATCAAGCAGTCGGAGATCGATCTCTGCAAGAAGAACGGGGTCGAGGAGATCGTCGAGGTCAAGGTCGGCTTCGACGGCATCGTGCTCGCCAACTCGAAGAAGTCGCCGCGGCTGAACCTCACCAAGAAGCAGGTGTTCCAGGCCCTGGCCAAGCAGGTTCCGGTGGGTGGCAAGCCGGTGCCCAACCCCTATCGCACGTGGAACGACATCGACCCGTCGCTGCCGGATGTGAAGATCGAGGTGCTCGGCCCGCCGCCCACCTCCGGCACGCGCGACGCCTTCGTCGAGCTGGCCATGGAGGGCGGGGCCAAGACCTTCCCGATGCTGGCGTCGCTGAAGGAGCAGGACAAGAAGGCCTTCCAGGCCGCGGCCCACGCCATCCGCGAGGACGGCGCCTTCGTCGAGGCCGGCGAGAACGACAACCTGATCGTCCAGAAGCTCGAGGCGAACCCGAACGCCCTTGGCATCTTCGGCTTCTCCTTCCTGGACCAGAACACGGACAAGATCCAGGGGAGCCTCGTGGAGGGCACCGAGCCCACCTTCGAGAACATCGCCAGCGGGAAGTACGGCGTCTCGCGCTCGCTCTACTTGTACGTGAAGAAGGCCCACGCGGGCGTGGTGCCCGGGATCCAGGAATACCTGGACGAGTTCACCAGCGAGCGGGCTGCGGGCGAGGAGGGCTACCTGGGCGACAAGGGCCTGATCCCGCTCCCGAAGGAGAGCCGCGAGGAGGTGCGCCAGACCGCGCTCTCCATGCGACCCATGACCTCCGACGTGGCCGCGGGCCGGTAGGCGGCCCCGCTCTTCTCGGAGCTCCGGCGGCGCGGGTCCTCTCCGGGTCCCTGCCGCCGGACGCTCCGGGGCGCTCCCGCTGCGATCTCCGTACACTGCCCTTGCCCCCAACCCCATGACCGTCGTCGTCGTCGCCACGCTCCTGGTCCTGCTCACGGCCACGGCCTTCCGGCTCGGGCGGCAGCGGGCGTTTGCCGCGGCGGGCGGATCGATCCGGACGCTGCACTCCACGCCCGGCTACTACGGCTACTACGTGGCGCTGTGGTGTGCCCTGCCCGCGCTCGTCCTCCTGATCGCGTGGCTGGTGGTGGCGCCGCGCGTCACGGACGCTCTGGTGCTGGCGAGCCTGCCCGCGGAGGTCCAGGAGCTTCCGACGACGCGCCTGAGCCTGATCCTGGACGATGCGCGCAAGCTGGCCTCCGACGACATCCCGGCGCGTCCCCCCGACGAGACGGTACGCCTCGCCGCGGGCCACTACGCGCGGCTCCAGCGCACGAGCGCGGTGGGCCTGGTCGTCGGCTGTCTCGCACTGGCCGTAGGCGGCCTTGCCTGGGCTCGCGGCCGCGTGCGTCCCGAGCTGCGGGCGCGCAACCGCGTGGAGCGCGTGCTCCGGATCTCGCTCCTGGCGAGCTCCACCGTTGCGATCCTGACCACGATCGGCATCGTGCTCTCGCTGCTCTTCGAGGCGCTGCGCTTCTTCGCCCTGGTCTCGCCCGTGGAGTTCCTGTTCGGACTGCACTGGAGCCCGCAGACCGCACTGCGCGCGGACCAGGTGGGTGCCTCCGGCGAGTTCGGGGCGGTGCCGGTCTTCGCCGGGACGCTGCTCATCACGATCATCGCCATGGGTGTGGCCGTCCCGTTGGGACTGCTCTCGGCGATCTACCTGTCCGACTACGCGTCGGACCGCGTGCGCGCCGCGGGCAAGCCCCTGCTCGAGATCCTCGCGGGCATTCCCACCGTGGTCTACGGCTTCTTCGCCGCGCTCACCGTGGCCCCGCGCGTACGCGGCTTCGGCGAGTCGCTCGGGCTCGACGTGGCCTCCGAGAGCGCCCTCGCCGCGGGCCTCGTGATGGGGATCATGATCATCCCCTTCGTCTCTTCGCTGTCGGACGACGTGATCAACGCCGTGCCCCAGTCCCTGCGCGAGGGATCCCTCGGGCTTGGCGCCACCCGCTCCGAGACGATCAAGCGCGTCGTGCTGCCCGCGGCGCTCCCGGGCATCGTGGGGGCGGTGCTGCTGGCGGTGTCGCGGGCCATCGGGGAGACCATGATCGTGGTCATGGCGGCGGGTCTCGCCGCCAACCTGACCGGGAATCCCCTGGAAGCCGTGACGACCGTGACCGTCCAGGTCGTGACGCTTCTGGTGGGCGACCAGGAGTTCGACAGCGCCAAGACGCTTGCCGCCTTCGCGCTGGGTCTGGTGCTGTTCCTGGTGACGCTCGGCCTCAACGTGGTCGCCCTGGCCGTGGTGCGCAGGTACCGGGAGCAGTATGACTGAACCGTCTGCATCCCCGGGGCGGCTCGACCGGCACCGCTCGGAGGCCGCGGAGCGTCGGCTGCGGCAGCGCTATCGCGCGGAGCGGCGCTTCCAGCTCTACGGAGCGCTGGGACTCGGCCTCGCCACCGCGGCGCTGGCGGCATTGCTCGTGAGCATCGTGAGCCAGGGCTACACGGCCTTCTGGCAGCACGAGGTGCGGCTGTCGATCCACTTCGACCCCCAGGAACTCGACCCGGAGGGAACACGAAGCCCGGAGGTGCTCGGTCGGGCCAACTACGACGCCCTGGTGCGCGGGAGCCTGCGCGAGCTGTTTCCCGGGGTCGAGGGACGGCGCGAGCGGCGCCAGCTCCGCGCCCTCGTCAGCTCCGGCGCCGGCTTCGAGCTGCGGGACCGGGTGCTCGAGAGCCCGGGCCTCGTGGGCCGACGGCAGAGCGTGGCGCTACCCCTGGCGGACGAGGTGGACATGCTCCTCAAGGGCTCGCTGCGCCGGGATCTTCCGGAGAGCGAGCGCCCCCTCAGCGATCTCCAGCTGGCGTGGCTCGACGAGATGACGAGGCGCGGCCTGGTGAGCCGCGTCTTCAACGTCCGCCTGCTCACCGCGGGAGACAGCCGAGAGCCGGAGCTGGCCGGCATCCGGGGCGCGCTGATGGGCTCGATCCTGACCATTCTCGTGACGCTCGGCCTGTCGTTCCCGATCGGTCTCGCGGCGGCGGTGTACCTGGAGGAGTTCGCGCCCAGGAATCGCTGGACGGATCTGATCGAGGTCAACATCAACAACCTGGCCGCGGTGCCGTCCATCGTCTTCGGGCTCCTGGGCCTGGCGGTCTTCCTGAACTACGCGGGTCTGCCGCGCTCCGCTCCCCTCGTGGGCGGCATGGTGCTGGCCCTGATGACGCTTCCGGTCATCATCATCGCCGCGCGCGCCGCGATCGATGCCGTGCCGCCCTCGATCCGGGAGGCGGCGCTGGGCGTCGGCGCGTCCCGCGTACAGGCCGTGTTCCAGCACGTGCTGCCCCTGGCGATGCCGGGCATCCTCACCGGGACCATCATCGGCATGGCCCGGGCCCTGGGCGAGACGGCGCCGCTGCTGATGATCGGGATGGTGGCCTTCATCGTGGACGTGCCCGGGGGTCTCACGGATCCGGCGACCGTGCTGCCGGTGCAGATCTTCCTGTGGGCGGACAGTCCGGAGCGGGGATTCGTGGAGAAGACGTCCGCGGCGATCATCGTGCTGCTGGTGTTCTTGATTCTCATGAACCTGACCGCAATCATCCTGCGCAACCGCTTCGAGCGGCGCTGGTAGGCGCGCCGGGAGGGGAATCCGCGTGGCCAGCGGATCGATTCCGAAGATCACGACCCGTGACGTTTCGGTCTTCTACGGCGAGACGCAAGCGCTCTTCGACGTGAACCTGGACATCCCCAGCAACCAGGTCTCCGCATTGATCGGTCCGTCCGGCTGCGGGAAGTCGACCTTCCTGCGCTGCATCAACCGGATGAACGACCTGATCGAGGGGTGTCGCGTCGAGGGCAAGGTGACCCTCGACCAGGAGGACATCTACGACAAGCGTCTCGACGTGGTGAAGCTGCGCGCACGCGTGGGGATGGTGTTCCAGAAGCCCAACCCCTTCCCGAAATCCGTCTACGAGAACGTCGCCTACGGCCCGCGCATTCACGGCTTTGCGGCCAGCCGCTCCGAGCTGGACGAGGCGGTGGTCTGGAGCCTGGAGAAGGCCGGGCTCTTCAGCGAGGTGAAGGACCGCCTCAACGAGTCGGGCACGAGCCTCTCGGGAGGACAGCAGCAGCGCCTCTGCATCGCCCGCGCGATCGCCGTCCACCCGGAGGTGATCCTGATGGACGAGCCCTGCTCGGCCCTGGACCCCGTCGCGACGGCCAAGATCGAGGAGCTCATCGACGAGCTGCGCGAGAACTTCACCATCGTGATCGTGACGCACAACATGCAGCAGGCCGCGCGGGTCTCGCAGCGCACGGCCTTCTTCCACCTGGGCGTGCTGGTGGAGGAGGGCGAGACGGCGCAGATCTTCACCAATCCGCGCGACTCGCGGACGCAGGACTACATCACCGGTCGCTTCGGGTAGGCGGGCGTGCCCGAGCCCCGCCCCAAGGGCGCGGACTCGCGTTACGGCGTGGCCCCACCGCGCTCCTGACGCCCGCCCGGGCGTCACCTCCCCAGCTGCCCAGCCCACTCACCAGCGAATCCGTGTCGCCGCGGGGGGCGCCTCCGGGTGCCGTCCGGGAACGAAGTTGATGGGGCTCGCATTCGAGATGGGGAGTGGTGCTGCGCATCGTCTGCCGGTCCGCGAGACGCGGCCGGAGCCCGGAGGGCCGCGCGTGTGGGCGGTCGGAGGCGGCAAGGGCGGCGTCGGCAAGTCCGTGGTGACCGCGTCGATCGCGATGGCGCTCGGTCGCCGCGGGCAGCGCTGCGTGGTGGTGGACCTGGACCTGGGAGGCGCCAACCTCCACACGCTCCTGGGCCTGCGCCCGCCGGTGCTGACGCTCTCCCACTTCCTGGCCGGCGAGGTCTCGTCCCTGGGCTACCTGGTGTGCCGGACCCCCTACCCGAACCTCTCGCTGGTGAGCAGCTCGCGGACGCTGCTCGACACCTCGCTGCCGCCCCACGGGCAGCGCGCCAAGATCCTGCGTCACGTGCGTCAGCTGCCGGTGGACGAGGTCTTCCTCGACCTCTCCGCGGGCAGCCATCCCTCGGTGGTGGACTGGTTCCTGGCCGCCGAGCGCGGCCTGGTGGTCGTCGCCCCGGAGCCCACGGCCATCGAGAACGCCTACCAGTTCCTGAAGGCCGCCTTCTTCCGAGGGCTTCGACAGGAGACGCGCCGCTCGGCGATCCGGGCCCTGCTGGAACAGGTGCTGAAGGAGCAGCGCAAGCGGCTGCGCTCGCCGCGGGAGCTGCTGGCCGCGGTGACGAAGGCCGACGCGGACGCGGGGGCCACGCTCGCCGCGCACGCCCGGGCCTTCGCGCCGGCGCTCGTGGTGAACCAGGTGGCGAACGCCCAGCACCGCCGCATCGGCTGGGAGATGCGCGGCGCCTGCCGCGAGCACCTGGGCGCCCAGATCGAGTACGTGGGCGCGCTGGAGCGCGACGAGTGCGTGCGCCAGGCCGTGCGCGAGGGCAAGCCAGTGCTGGAGCGCTTCCCGGCCTGCGTCTTCTCGCGCAGCGTCGAGGGCATGGCCCGGCGCCTGGAGCGGGAGGAGCCCTATCTGCCCGAGCCCGGCACCGAGGACTCCCAAGCCACCTACCCGTCGGGACGCATGCGGCTCGGCGAGTTCTCTCTCGGCCGCCACGGCCTGGCCGGCGAGCTCGGGACGCCGCCCCGGGAGGAGACCGCTCCGGTCGTGCGCCGGGCGACGCCGCCGCCCCCGCTGGATCTGGAGCGCCCCGGCGCGAGCCTGCGCCGTCAGCGCGAGTACCGGGGCCTCGACCTGGACGAGATGGAGCGCCGCACCCGCATCCGCAGCCTGCCCTGGATGGAGCAGGAGCGCTTCGACCGCCTTCCTCCCGACCCCTACCTGCGCGGTCAGGTGCTGCTCTACGCCCGGGCGCTCGGCATCGTCGAGGCCGAGCTCCTGGCCCAGGCCTACGTGGCCCTGGCCCGCTCCGCGCCCGCCTGAGCCCGGCGCTCTGCCCGTGCCGCTGCGCTAGGGTCGTGCGCGGACCCGCGGGTCGGGGAAGGGAGCCCCATGGAGCCGAGCGAAGTCCGAAGCCGCGTGATGGACGACCATGCCGAGCTGCGCCGTCTGCTGGACGAGGTGGAGGTGATGGCGATCCGGTTCGAGCAGGGGCACGCCGAGGTGGCCGGATCGCTGCGGGAGAAGGGCAAGCACCTCTACGAGCGGCTGGCCCAGCACCTGGACCTGGAGGATCGCATCCTCGCCCCGGCGCTGCGCGCGGTGAATCCCTCCGGCAGGCAGGCCGACCGCCTGGCGCACGAGCACCGCGAGCAGCGCGAGCTGCTCGCGTACCTGATCGGGCGGCTCGAGAAGACGAGCATGCCCACCACCCTGGTGGCGCGCGAGCTGCGCAACTTCGTCGGCTACGTCCGCTTCGACATGGTGCACGAGGAGAACGTGCTGCTGCCGACGCTCGAGGGGGCGTCTCCCTAGGCGTAGTCCGGGGCCTGGCCCGGCTTCCACTTGATGTTGCAGCCGACGCTCGCCTGCTGCTCCGCAGAGACGGAGCGCCCGGCGAGCACCGCGTCCACTGCGGCCCGCAGGTCCGCGCCGGTGACCGGGCGGTCGTTGCCCGGCCGGCTGTCATCGAACTGGCCGCGATAGACGAGGCGGCGCTCCCGATCGAAGAGATAGAACTCCGGGGTGCAGGCAGCGCGGAAGCTCCTGGCCACCTCCTGGGTCTCGTCGTAGAGATACGGGAAGACGTAGCCCATCCGCTCGCTCTCCTCGGCCATGCGCGCCGGGCTGTCGTCCGGATGACTCTCCACGTCGTTGGCGCTGATCGCCACCATGGCGAGGCCCGTGTCCCGGTAGTCCCGGCCGAAGCGCGCCAGGCCCTCGCGGATGTGCTTCACGTAGGGGCAGTGGTTGCAGATGACGGCCACCAGCAGCGCGGGCGCGTCCTTGAAGTCGTCGCGGGAGACGATCCGGCCGTGGGGGTCCGGGAGCGAGAAGTCCGGCGCCGGCGTGCCGAGGGGAAGCATGGTGGAGGGGGTCAGGGCCATGGCGAACCTCCGTGGGGAGATGGATCATGGTAGGGCACGCGCCGCCCGGCCGGACCCGCCGTCACGGGCCGCGCAGCCAAGGGGGGGCCGCGAGTGAGCTGGACCGCACGGGATCTCATGCAGAAGGACGTGGGCATCGTCGAGGCCGACGCCAGCCTCGCGGACCTGGAGCGCGCGCTGGTCGAGGCGCGCGTCAGTGGCTTCCCGGTGGTGCGAGGAGGCCGGGTGGTGGGCGTCGTCTCGCGCACCGACGTGATGGAGCACCTGGCCGGGGGGCAGACCCCGGTCCGTCTCTCCCACTACTACGCCGAGCTCGGCGGCTCCGAGGCGGAGGAGCTGCTGGAGACCTTCGAGCGCGTCTCCGCGCCCGGGGGCAAGCGGGTCGAGGAGCTGCGCGTGGAGGACGTGATGACCCGCCGGGTGATCTCCGTGGCGCCGGACGACCCCCTCGAGGCCGTGGCCCGCACCCTCGTGGACCACGGCGTCCACCGCGCGCTGGTCATCGACGACGGCATCCTGGTGGGGATCGTCTCGAGCCTGGACGTGGTCCGTCTCGTGGCGCACGGCCGCCTCCAGAGCTCACGGAGCTGACGCCCCGCAGGGCGTAACGTCGGGGCCGCTTCGGAATCCAACCGAGGCCCACAGGAGCCTCAACGTGATGAAGCCGACCGCCAGCCTCGCCCTCGGAGTGGGTGCGCTCGTCGCGCTCGCCCTGGCCTGCGACGCTCCGCGGGCCGCGACCGCGGCGGACGCGGAGCCGGACGCCGGGGCTGCCTCCGCCCGGCTCGAGACCGCGACCTTCGCCGGCGGCTGCTTCTGGTGCATGGAGCCGCCCTTCGAGAAGCTCGACGGGGTGGTGGACGTCGTCTCCGGCTACAGCGGCGGCCCGGAGCCGGATCCCACCTACGAGCAGGTGGCGTCGGGTCGCACGGGCCACGCCGAGGCGGTGCAGGTGCGCTGGGACCCGGACCGCGTCAGCTACGCGGAGCTGGTGGAAGTCTTCTGGCGCCAGATCGATCCCACCGACCCGGGTGGCCAGTTCGTGGACCGCGGCCGCCAGTATCGCACCGCGATCTTCTTCCACGACGAGGGCCAGCGCCGCGTGGCGGAGGCCTCGAAGGCCAACCTCGCCACGAGCGGCCGCTTCTCGAAGCCCCTCGTCACCGAGATCGTGCCCTTCACCGGCTTCCACCGGGCGGAGGAGTACCATCAGGACTACTACAAGAAGAACGCGATCCGCTACCGGTTCTACCGCTACGGATCCGGGCGCGATGGCTTCCTGGAGAAGATCTGGGGCGACGCGCCGAAGCAGGAGAGTCGTAGCATGGGCGAGTATCGCAAGCCGAGCGACGAGGAGCTGCGCACGCGTCTGACACCGCTCCAGTACCAGGTGACGCAGCAGGAGGGGACCGAGCCTCCCTTCCGCAACACCTACTGGGACAACAAGGAAGAGGGGCTCTACGTGGACGTGGTGAGCGGGGAGCCGCTGTTCAGCTCCAAGGACAAGTTCGAGAGTGGTACGGGCTGGCCTAGCTTCACCCGCCCGGTCGAGGCGGAGCACATCGTCGAGCGCGAGGACCGCAAGCTCTTCATGAAGCGCACCGAGGTGCGCAGCAGGCACGGGGACAGCCATCTGGGTCACGTCTTCCCCGACGGGCCGGCCCCCACGGGCCTGCGCTACTGCATCAACAGCGCCTCGCTCCGCTTCGTTCCCAAGCAGGACCTGGAGGAGGAGGGCTACGGGAAGTATCGCACTCTCTTCGACGAGTGAGCTCCCCTGGAGGTCGCATGAAGCTCAAGGCGGTGGCGCTGAACTGCACGCTGAAGAAGTCCCCGGAGACCAGTCACACCGAGGCGCTGATGAAGAAGGTGCTCGGGCTGATGGAGCCGCTCGGGGTGGAGTGGGAGATCGTGCGCGTGGTGGACCACCAGATCCCCTTCGGCGTGGAGTCCGACCTGGGCGAGGGGGACGACTGGCCGAGGATCTACGACAAGCTCAAGGCCGCGGACATCGTGATCCTGGGCACGCCGATCTGGATGGGCGTGCGCTCCGCCGTGGCCCAGCTCGTGATCGAGCGCCTGGACGGGAGCTACAGCGACGGCCACCCCGAGACCGGCCAGTTCCCGCTCTACAACAAGGTTGCCGGCGTCGTCGTCACCGGCAACGAGGATGGCGCCCACTCCGCCGCCGAGACGACGCTCTTCAACTTCTCGCACTTCGGCTGCACGATCCCGCCGAACTCCGACTGCTACTGGGTGGGCGACGCCGGCCCCGGGCCGAGCTACCTGGAGGCCGGCGGCGACAAGCACATGTACACCAACAAGACCGCCCGCTTCATGGCCCACAACCTGGTGTACGTGGCGAAGCTGCTGCGCGAGAACCCGATTCCCACCAGCCTGAAGCGGCTCACCGAGGAGGCGCGCCGGGCCAGCGACGACGAGTGCCCGGTCCAGATGAACTAGCCTCTTGCCCTGCCCCGCGGGGAAAAATCAATCCCCGCCGCCCTCCCTCCGATAGGAAGGCATGCGATCGCTCGGCACGCTGCCGGTCCACCGCAAGGTCGGGCTGGTCGGCGCGGCCCAGCTCGTGATCCTGCTGCTGGTGGTGGGGGTCGGGCTCGGCGGCGCCGTCCACCTGCAGTGGCGGGTGGCTGCGCACGCGCGCGACGTCGTCCCCGCCTCGCACCTGCTCTTCGAGCTGGAGCGCGACCTCTTCGAGGCCCAGCTCGCCCTGGAGCAGTCCTTCGACAACGACGACCTGCACGTGCGCGACCAGCGGCTCGTGTCCTACCAGCTCAACCTCGAGCGGCTGGGGGGCCACTGGCAGACCTTTGCCCGGTTGGCTCCCCACTCCGCCCGGCAGGCGCCGGTCTGGAGCGAGTTCGCGGAGAAGTGGCCCGCGTGGCGCGAGGAGACGCTCGTGATCGCGAGCCTCTCCCGTCATGGCGAGCGCTCCAGCGAACCCGAGACGCGCAAGATGATCGAGAGGTCGCGGGACCTCTTCGATAGACTGTCCGAGAACCTGAGCCAGCTGATGGACGACCATCAGCGGCCTGCCATCGACCGGTCCCTGGGCGAGATGCGGGCGCACGCCCGCCTGCTGTCGATCGTGCTGGGCGGCCTGCTCGCGGTCGGTCTCGCGCTCGGCGCCGTCCTGACGCTCCTCATGCTGCACGTGACCAAGCGCCAGCAGGCGGAGATCGAGCGGCGGGACCGGGTCCGCCAGCGCGAGGCCCATCAGCGCGACTTCGAGAGCCGTCTGCACCGGGCCCTCGAGATGGCCCAGACCGAAGCTTCGGCCCTCCAGGTGGTGGGGCGCGCGCTGGCCTCCCTCGCTCCCGACCGCCCGGCGGAGCTGCTTCTGGCGGACGGCGGCCGCGCCCGCTTCCGGCGCGCCGCCAGCGCGGACGAGGCGAGCGGGCGTCCCGGCTGCCCGGTGCCCACGCCGAACGACTGCGCCGCCGTGCGGCGCGGCTACGCGCTCTCCTTCCCCACCTCCTCGGCCCTGGATGCGTGCCCCTACCTGCGCGAGCGAGGCGAGGCGAGCTGTTCCGCCTACTGCGCACCGGTCACCATCGGCGGCGCCGCGGTGGGGGTGATGCACGCGGTCGGGCCGGACGACGAGGCCTTCCCCATGGAGCTCTGCGAGTCGTTCGAGCACGTCGCCGCCCGTGCCGGCGAGCGCATCGGCTACATCCAGGCCTTCCACCGCACGGAGACCGAGGCGGCCACGGACCCGCTGACGGGGCTCCTCAACCGGCGCAGCCTGAAGGAGCAGATGCGTTCCCTCCTCGCGGAAGGGACGCCCTTCGCCGTGGCGTACGGCGACCTCGACCGCTTCAAGCAGCTGAACGACACCCACGGGCACGACGTCGGCGACCGTGCCTTGAGTCTCTTCGCACGGGTGCTGCGCGACTCGCTCAAGAAGTCCGACCTCTGCGCCCGCTGGGGCGGGGAGGAGTTCGTCGTCGTCTTCCCGGGCGCCCACGCCGCCGAGGCAAAGCGGGCCCTGGACCGCGTGCGTGAGTCCCTGTCCGGAGCGGTCGCCGGCGCCAGCGTGCCCGCCTACACGGTGAGCTTCGGTGTGGCGGACTCCCGGGAGGGCGGAGGCCTCGACGACCTGCTGGCCGTGGCGGATCACGCGCTCCTCGCGGCCAAGCGCGGAGGCCGCGATCAGGTGGTGGTGGTGGGCGCGGAGCCGGAGGAGAAGCCCGAGGAGGACGACGAGCTCGAGCTGGACGGCGAGCTCGGGTGAAGGCCCCAGGGCCGTTCCTGGATCAAGGGTCGGGCGGAACCGTCCGATTCAAGCGCCGCGAAAGGGGATCGGATTGCGAGGCAAGGAAAGCCAAAGCGGGGCGCGGCTCGGTGTCCTCGGCCTGCTGGCGCTGGTGCTGGCAGCGCCCGCCACCGCCAACGAGCGGCGCGAGGCCTACCGGCGCCCCGCGTCGATCCCCCACCCGGAGAGCGCGCCCTACTCCGAGGTGCGCGCCGAGCTCGGGCGCACGCTCTTCTTCGATCCCCGCCTATCCGGCTCGAACTTCCTGGCCTGCTCGAGCTGCCACAACCCGGGCTTCTCCTGGGGCGACGGCCTGCCCGTGGCCCGCGGACACGAGATGAAGCCGCTGGCGCGCCGGACGCCCACGCTGCTGAACGCCGCCTGGCTGGACGCGCTGATGTGGGACGGGCGCGCCTCCTCCCTGGAGGAGCAGGCGCTGCTTCCGGTGGCCAGCCCCGACGAGATGGCGCTTCCTCTGGAGCTTCTGCCGCCGAAGCTGCGCGCGATCCGCGGCTACGCGGCCCGCTTCGAGGCGGCCTTCCCGGGCGAGGGCCTCACGCTCGACACCATCGCCCGCGCGCTCGCCGCCTTCCAGCGCACCATCGTCTCCGGCGAGGCGCCCTTCGATCGCTGGGTGGAGGGGGACGAGGACGCCATCTCCGAGGCCGCCAAGCGCGGCTTCGCGCTCTTCGACGGCGCGCTCCGCTGCTCCCGCTGCCACTCGGGCTGGCGCTTCACGGACGACAGCTTCCACGACATCGGGGTGCGAAGCGCCGATCGCGGTCGCGGCGACGAGTTCCCGGAGATCGAGGCGGTGCAGTTCGCGTTCAAGACGCCCACGCTCCGCAACGTCGCCCTCCGCGCGCCCTACATGCACAACGGCTCCGAGGCGCGGCTGGCCGACGTGATCGACCTCTACGACCGGGGCGGGCGCCTGAAGCGGCCCTCCCTCTCGCCCGAGATCGAGCCGCTCGGTCTCACCGACGTCCAGAAGAGCGACCTGCTGGCCTTCCTCCAGACCCTGAACGGCGCCGACGAGCCCGTCACGGTCCCGGCGGCACCCCGATGACGCTCGCCATGGCCCGTCTCGGCGTGCTGCTGCTGGCCGGCCTCCTCCTGGCGCCGCAGGCTCGCGCCGGGGAGCACGCGGTCTCCCAGAAGCAGAAGGAGTTCCAGCCCTCGGAGCTCAGCGTGGAAGTGGGCGACGAGGTCGTGTTCCTGAACGACGACGAGATCTCGCACAACGTCTTCTCCCGCTCGGAGGGCGCCAAGTTCAACCTGAAGATCCAGCGCCCGGGCGAGCACAAGCGCCAGCGCTTCCAGGAGCCCGGCGAGGTGGTGATCCGTTGCGCCATCCACCCCAAGATGAAGATGACCGTGCACGTGAAGCCCAAGGGGGAAGAGAGCGCCGCGACCACGAGCGGGCCCTGCACGGTCTCGGACGACGGGAACGGGGACGACCACTGCGAGGTCGACGCCTCGGAGCCGATGTCGGTGGACGGGAAGCGCGCGGAGGACGCGCCCGAGAGCGTTCCCGCCGCCCCGGAGGCGCCGTGAGCGCGGTACGCGGTGCCCTCGGCCTGGTCCTGGGCCTCGCCGTGGCGGGCTGCGTGGCGCCCTCGGAGCGGGCGTCCGCGCCCTCTCCCAAGCCTTCGACGGCCGAGGTCTCGCCGTTCCTGCGTCACTTCCGGGCCGATCGCGTGGATCCGCTCTTCCTGGTGGCGGGCGCTCGCGTCTTCGACGAACGCTGCTCTCCCAGCCACGGCGATCGCGGCGGGGGCGACGGCATCCTGGCCGACGCGCTCCCGATCCGGCCTCGCAACTACCACGGCGAGCCCTTCAAGTGGGGCACGAAGCCGCACGAGCTGGTGGCCACCATCCGCGGCGGTCGAAGCGGCGTCATGCCGCCCTTCGAGGGCGCGCTCACCGAGCGCGAGATGTGGGCGGCGGCCTATCTGGTCTGGCACTGGATCCCGCCCGAGGAGCGCCGTCTGGACGCCCTGCCCCGGGACGGCTCCGCCGGCGAGTAGCGCGCGGCCGCCTCAGCGCGCGTCGGCGCGCTCGAAGGCGGCGCGCACGTCGAAGGCCGCGTCCAGCAGCGCCAGGTGGTCGTAGAGCGTAGCCAGGTACACGCCCAGCGGCAGGAAGTTCGCGTGCAGCCGGATGCCGGCCTCCTTGCAGTGCACGAAGACGTCGTGGAACGAGGACTGGAAGTGGCGGCGATCGAAGCGCACCGTCGTCTGGTCGCCGGCCCCGAAGTGCCCGAGGAGCACGTCCCGGGCGCCCTCCAGGCGGAGCGTCGCCAGGGCGCCGGCCAGCATGGCCTCGTCGTCGCGGTAGAAGCCCCGGTAGAGCCGTCTCAGCGCGTCCAGGAACGCCCCGTCCCAGGCGACGTAGTAGGGGCCCGGCCGCCAGGCGAGGTCGGGGCCGTCCCCGGCGAAGCGATCGGCGCGCAGGTCGAGGAGCGCCGCCTCCGACCCCAGCAGCTGGGCGAAGTAGATCTCCAGCACACGCTGACCCCGGGCGCGGCGCTCGGCCTCGGGTTGCTCGGCCAGCTCCCGCGGCCCCTCCGCGTCCTCGTCCGGCTCGAGCCGGACCGCCACACCTCGGGCGTCGAGCGCACGCTGGGAGCGCTCGGCCACGGCGCGGAAGCGCTCGCGGTCCCGGGCGTTTCCGACGAGCTCCCGGCCCTGGCCGAGGAGCGCCCGCGCGGGCATCACCTCGAAGAAGGCCGGCGTCACGAAGTCGAGCAGCGGCTTCCACTCGGCGTCGCGCAGCGTGCGCGCCAGCAGGGCCGGGGTCCCGCCGAGCCAGCGCAGCGCCACGGTCAGGCCCCCGCTCCGTCACGGCCCAGCTTCGCGAGCGTCAGCACGTAGACGTCCTCGGCGCGGCTGCGGCCGCGGACGGCGATCTCCGCCTGGGACGCGAAGTCGCAAGCTGCGTCGCCGGCCGCCTTCCACGTGGCGGCGTCGATCACCATTGCGGCGTCGAGCTGGCGGGTGAGACCCTGGAGGCGTGCCGCCAGGATCGTGGTGTTGCCGATCACGCTCCAGATCAGGCGGTCCACGGCGCGGATGTTGCCCACGAAGCCGGGCCCGGTGGCGACGCCGACCCCCACGGCGAGGGGAGCGTCGGCCTTGCCCTGCGCGTCGAGAGCGGCCACCGCCGCCACGATGGCCCGGCCGGCCGCCACCGCCGCACGCTCCTTGCCGACCAGCTCGCGCGGGGCACCGAAGACGGCCATCAGCCCGTCGCCGTTGAACTCCACCACGCTTCCCCCGTGCTCGCGCACCAGATGCGAGACCGTCTCCGTGTAGCGGTTCACGGTGGAGAAGATCTCCTGCGCGCGGCGGCTCTCCGCGTAGCTCGTGTAGCCACGGATGTCCACGAACAGCACCGTCACCTCGCGCTCGCCGGCCTCGAGGTCGTCGCCGCTGGCCAGCGAGTCCACCACGGCCCCGGGCACGTAGCGACGCAGGGATTCCTGCATGGCCTGGGCCTGACGCAGCACCTCGGCCTGGTCGAAGCGCTCGAGCTGGTCCGAGACCTTGTCCGCCACGGCGTCCAGCAGCGTGCGGTCGGTGGCCGTGTAGACGTCGCCCGAGCGCTTGGGCCCCAGGCAGAGCAGCGCGAACAGCGCCTTCCCCCGCCAGATCGGGACCAGCAGCGGCACGCCGAGCGCGTCCAGGGCGGCGACGTCGAAGGCGCTCAGCGCCTCGGCCCGCCGTCGGCGCGGCCAGTCCTCGGTGGCGAGGGACCCGCGACGTGCGGCAAGCCGCGCGACGAGCGTCCCTTCCGCCGGGAGCGCCGGGGGCAGGGCGCGGCCGCGCGTGAAGACCGGCCGCAGCGTCTCCGCCTCTCGCACGTAGAGCGCGCAGCTCTCCGGGCGCAGCAGGGCGTCGAGCCGCTCCGCCACCCGCGCGAGGAGCGCCTGGGGGCTCGGCGCCGCCGAGAGCTCGTGGAGGAGCTCGCCGATGCGGTGCTCCAGGGCGTGACGCTCGGCGAAGAAGACCTGCTCGAGCCGCGGCCGCAGCCGCCGGTGGGCCGGCACCATCAGGGCGGCGAGCCCGATCGAGAGCGCGAGCTGGCCCGTGGTGCGGTCCACGCCGAGCATCTCCGAGGTGGCCTCCGCCATCCGCGGCACCACCACGAGGCCGCCCCCGACCAGCAGTACCCCCAGCACATTGTAGGAGGCCGTGGCGCTGATCAGGCGATCGATGTCGAAGAGGTTGTAGCGAGCGATGGCGATCAGGAAGCAGACCGGGAGCGCCACCACCGCGCTCATCAGGATCTCGTGCACCCACCAGAGGCCCGGGGTCGCCGTGGGGAGCAGACTTCCCACCGCCACGGGCAGCACGCCCACCCAGAAGCCGTACACGATCCACTTGAGCTGGCGGCGGCCGCGCGCGTCCGCGGCGCGGAAGCGATGAGTCAGCAGCGCCAGCATCAGGAGCGGCGCCGCGGCGTTGAGCGCGCCCGCGACGCGCACGCCCGTCTCCGACGCGAACGGCACGCCGAAGACCCAGCCGAGCGCTCCGAGCCCGTAGGCGGCGAAGAGCCAGATCCCGACCCGGACGACGCGCTGCGGGGAGGGCCCCGACTCCGGGAACGCCAGCACCGCCCGCAGCGCCAGCGGGAAGATCAGGAAGGACGTCGCCGCGAAGAGCGCGATCCAGAGCCGCGTCTGGCCGGGCGGGCCGCCGAAGAAGAAGGTCCAGTGCAGCGCGTAGCAGAGCGTCGCCGCGAAGAACGCGCGCGCCGCGCGCGATCCGGAGCGTCGCGCCAGCACCAGGAAGCCGGGCAGGGCGAAGCCGAGCGAGAGCAGCGGAAGCCGCCAGCTCATGCCCACGGGGCGCAGGGCGAAAGACGCTTCGAGCCGGCGCCCGTCGCGCTCGAGCGTCACCGGCACGCGCAGGTCGGCGTCCGCCGCGGGATAGACCTCCGCCACGAAGTCGAAGGGGCCGCGGCCGGCCAGCTCCCGGTCGCCGGCCCGGAGCAGCCGGTCGCCCGCGCGCAGCTCCTGGACGGCGCTACCGGCGTCGGGCCAGAAGCCCGACACCGTGGGAGGCAGCTCGGGCGCGCGCGGGCGGTCCACCGTGACGGGCACCCACGCGAGCCGGCCGCGCGCCAGCTCGCGCAGGTGCAGCGCGAAGCAGACCGTCCAGAGCGGGACGAGCAGGGCGAGGAGCGCCAGGTCCAGGCGCTGCGGTCGCGTCAAGCGCCTCCTCCCCCGGGCGCGTGGGCCTCAGGGCACCACGAACTTGATCTCGATCCGGAAGCGGGCCACCTGGCCCAGATCCGCGTCGGTGTACTCATCGATCGGATCGCCCACGGACGGCTCCGGGCGGAGATCGAAGAACACCGGGATGGTGCCCGAGGAATCGAAGCGGCGCCCGAAGATCTGCTCCGCCGCCTCCTGGAGGGCCAGACCCAGCGGCCCCAGGGCCTCCACCGGCGTCTGGAACACGAAGGAGCTCTCGATCTGGTCGATCTCGTCCTCGGAGAGCGGCGGGTTCCAGCCCCCCACCTCCGGGAACTCGCCGAGGTTACCGCCCTGGAACGTCTCCGCGAAGAAGAAGGTGCGGCTCCCGTCACCCACCTCGATCAGCATGGTGAGCGTGGGGTTGGCGCCCGCCGTGTCGTTGTCTCCCACGTCGTCGTCGGCCACGAGCGTGAGCGTCCCGCGCAGGGTCGGGTTGGCGGGGAAGTCCACCACGCACGCGTAGGGCACGCCTTTGCCCCGCACGCCGCAGGGCGCAGACTCGGTCGGGTCGCAGTCCTCGCCCTGCAGCGGTCCCGCCGCGCACACGTTCGGGAGCGCCGCCTTGCGGTCCGCGGAGCCTGGCGCTCCGGCCCAGGCCGACCCCGCCACGAGCCATCCCAGCGCCAGCGCCAGTCCTCTCAGCTCGATTCCACGCATCCTCGTCTCCTCCTGCGCAGCCGGCCTCGGAGGCCGGCCGGCGCGAACGTCGCGGCCACGGTCGCGACCGCGAGCAGTGCGCACGGGAGATCGCCCGTGCGCTGGTACAGCGTGACGACGTCCGAGGACCGCACCGTGCCCTCCAGCACCTGGGGCCGCCCCAGCTCCGCGAGCCGCACCACGCGCCCGTGGGCGTCCACGATCGCCGAGTAGCCGCCGGGGGTGGTGCGCAGCAGCGGCCGCCGGTTCTCCACCGCCCGCAGCGCCGCCGTCCGGAGCTGGATGCGGCCCGGTCCGGCGCCACCGAACCAGTCGTCGGTGGAGGGATTCGCGAGCAGCCGGGCGCCGCGGCGCGCCAGCCGCCGCGGGATGGACGGACTCATGGCCTCGGAGCAGAGAAAGGCTCCGACCGTCACGCCGCCTGCTTCGAGGGGCCGCACCCGCTCGCCGGCCGAGTAGTGAACCGGCCGCGGAAGCCAGGCCTGGAGCGGATTGCTCTCCGCGAAGGGGAGCGGGTGCAGCTTGTCGTAGCGACCGCCAAAGCGTCCTTCGCGGATCAGGAAGACCGAGTTGTAGTAGCGGGTCGGGCCGGGCCGCGGCCGGTAGTGGGGTCCGCCCAGCAGGAGGTCGGCGCGCGTCTCGCGCATCGCGGCGAACAGACGCTCCCGCTGGGGCGACGCCTCGCGCAGGTAGAAGTCCACCGCGTACTCCGGCCAGAGCACCAGGTCGGGCTCCCGTCCGGCCGCGGTGCGGGTGAGCTCCAGGTAGCGGGCCAGGTTCGCGTCGCGGTGCTCCGCCCGGCCCCGCATCGTGCCCTCGGCGCCCTGCACGAGCACCACCGCAACGGGCGCGCCGCTGCCGAAGTCCCGTGCGAGCCGGAGCTCCCCGTAGGTGAGCGCGGCGAGGAGCGCCCCCGCCACGGCAACCACGCTCGCGCGCCGCGCGACGCGCAGACGTGGCTCCACGAGCCCCGCCAGGATGAAGCCGCTTGCGGCCAGCAGCATGCCCGGCAGGGCTGCCCCGGCCAGGTCGGCGCTCTGGAGCAGCCGACTGCCCGGGAGCTGGGAGGTGGCGACGAGCGCCCAGCCGGCGGGCGGCCCCAGGGCCGTGCGCGCCAGCTCGCAGCCGCCCCATCCCGCCGCCGCGTGCAGCACGTTCAGCCGACGGCGGCGCGCGAGCCAGGCCAGCCAGGCTCCGTACGCCCCGTAGAGCGGCGCGATCGGGGCCAGCACCACGGCGAAGCCCGCCCAGCCGACGAGCGTCGGCACCTCGAAGAAGGCCGCGATCGTCCCGGGCAGGAAGCCCGCGACGCCCACGCCCGCGGCGACGGTCCACACCACGCCGAGCCCAAAGCCTCGACCAGGTGCCGCGTGTGCCACCGCCACGTAGAAGGGAGCGAGCGCCACCCACGCCAGCGGCCACGCTCCGAGCGGAGGAAAGCTCAGCGCGTACAGGGCCGCCGAGACGAGGGTGAGCAGCAGGGGCATCGGGACCAGGCGCTCCGCCGAGAGGGTCCGCTTCGGCACGCCATTCTACGCGCTCGCACCACGCAGGTGGGGAGAATCTCCCTCACCCACGCCCGCGGGGCGGCTCGCTACGCTCCCGGCGTGGAACGCGTTCTCGTCACCGGGGCGACCGGCTTCATCGGATACGAGGTGGCCCGCCAGCTGTCCGCCCGGGGTAGCCGGCCGCGCCTGCTGGTGCGGCGTCCCGAGCGCGCCGCGCTCCTCGAGCCCCTGGACGCCGAGCGCGTGCAGGGCGATCTCAGGCTGCCGGCCAGCCTGACGCGAGCGGTGGAGGGTGTGGACACCGTGATCCACCTGGGCGCGCGCGCGGCCTTCGAGCGCTACGAGCGCCTGCGCCCCACGATCGTGGACGGCTCCCTCGCCCTCATGCGCGCGGCCTGCGAGGCCGGCGTCGAGCGCTTCGTCTTCGCGAGCAGCCTGCTCGTCTACGGCGAGGCGCGCGATCCGATCGACGCGCAGACGGCGGCCAGGCCCGTGGTGGACTACGGCCGCGCCAAGGTCGAGGCAGAGGTGGCCCTCGCCCGGCTCGCGGAAGCCGGCGGGGTCGCCTTCTCTGCCGTGCGTCTTCCCCACGTCTACGGCGCGCGGAGCCTGCTCTTCGAGCGTGTGCACCGGGGGCTGGTGGTGTTCCCGGGTCGCGGACGCAACGTGTATGCGCACCTTCACGTGGAAGACGCCGCGCGGGTGCTGCTGGCGACCGCCGAGAAGGGGTGGCAGGGCGTCTCGCCCGTGGCGGACCGCTGGTCGAGCCGGTGGAACGAGTACTTCGCGATCCTCCGCCAGCACTACAGGCGCTTTCATCTGCTTCGCGTCCCGAGCGGGTTTGCGCGCTTCGGCGCTCGTCTCCTGGAGCCGTGGCTCTCGCTGCGGCCGGCGCCGGCCCTGGTGACGCCGGACACCGTGGTGGGCTGGAACCTGAACCATCCGGTAAGCCCGGACACGCTCTGGGGCGAGCTCGGCCTCACCCCGCGCCATCCCACCATCGAGCGAGGCATCCCCGCCGCGCTCGACGAGTGCGTCGCCTTCCGTTGGCGGCACCCCCTGGCCGACCGCTCCTAGGCTGCGTCGGCCCTAGGCGTCCCTCGTCGGGGCGTCCGACGCGGGCCAGTACGCCCCGGGCGCGGGCGTCGGGGCACGGTAGAGGCCGGTGCGGACGCGCACGCCCAGGGCCTTGCCCACGGCGCGCATCGTCTCGGGGCAGAAGGCGTAGGTGCGCAGCCGGGCGATGCGACCGTCCTGCTCCTCGAAGCGGAACACCACCTCCAGGGCCTCGCGGCCCCGGCGCGTGACGAACCAGAGCAGGATTGGCTCGCCCTCGAGCTCGCCGCGCTCGGCGCGCACCGCGTCGGGCTGGAGCTCCGGGGGCCACTCGTCGTGCCCGTGCACCACGCGGTAGAGGATGTTGCGGTCGGTGCGCTCGAAGCTCTCGCGGCCGAACTGCAGCGCCTCACCCACGTTCTCCGCCGAGGCGCCGTCGAGCATGAGGTCGGTGAGCGCCTTCAGGTCCTTGGCCGCGTAGAGCGCGATGAAGCGGTCCACGAGCTGCGGCGAGGGCGGCCGCCGTCGCGACGCGGCGGCGCCCTCGGGCTCCCGCAGGCGGCTGCGCCCCCGGTGCAGCGCCGCCTTGACGGCGCCCGTCGTGGTGGCGAGCAGCTCCGCGATCTCCTCGAGGCTCATGTCGAAGAGGTCCTTCAGCAGGACGGCGGCCCGCTCCTGGGGCGCCAGCCGCTGCATGAGACGTGCGCCCGCATCGCGAACGTCGCTCGACGCCGCGGGGCCCGCGCCGGTGGACGGGACGTGGTCGGGATCCGTCGACGCCCGGGCCTCCCGCTCGCGGCGGCGAACCTCGTCGAGCCACACGTTCGTCGCCGTGCGCAGCAGGTAGGCGCGTGGGTTGCGGATCTCGTGGTTGAGCTGGCCCAGGTGGCCGAAGGCCCGGATCAGGCTGTCCTGCACCAGGTCCTCGGCGTCCCAGAGGTTGCCGGCCAGGCGCCGGCAGTAGGCGTGAAGGGCCGGGCGCAGCGGCGCGAGCATGTCCACGTAGCGGTGCCACGCGGTGCGCAGGTCGTCGCGCAGCGTGGTCGGATTCTCCCCCTCGGCCATGGCGCCCTCCTCGGTGGTCCCGTCCTCTCCCTCCCCCCATGACGGACGAGCCCCCAGCCAGGATACGGGGAATCGCGTCGGCCCCGGCAAGCCCAGGCCCTCAATCGCCCGCTCCTGCGCGCCGATACGTCTCCGGGGGGCCGGAGGCGACCATGGGCGAGGGACTCGAGAGACGAGGCAAGCGGCTGGCCGTTCTGGTGCTGCTCGGGGCGGCCCTGGCGACGGGCTGCGCCTCGCTCGGGGGAGACGAGCCGAGCGCG
>JBFGJV010000010.1:0-30826 GCA_041577015.1 Myxococcota bacterium | reverse complement strand
CCCGTCGCGCGCGTGGCAGCCGAGCCCGAGGACGCCGCGCGGGCCGAGGCCCTGGCGGCCCTCGCGGCCCTGGACGGCGGCCTCCCGGAGGCGCGCGTGGCGGCGCTCCTGGAGAGCGAGGATGCGGCCGTGCGCGCGGCGGCGGTGCGGGCCGGTACGCTTCCCCGGCAGCGGATCGAGGCGCTGCTCGCACGAGACGGGGCGCCCGAGGTCCGCGCTGCGGCGCTCGAGGCGCTCCTCGACCGTCGCGGCGTCCGCGCCCTCCCAGCCGTGCGCATGGCGCTCTTCGATGCCGACCCGGGCGTGCGCGAGCTCGCCATCCGGCGGATCGGTGGCCTGGGCGCCCCGGTCGTCCCCGAGCTCGAGACCATGGTGGCTCGCGAGCGTGATCCGGAGCAGGTCCGTGCGCCGCTGGCCGCGCTGGCGCTGGCCGGGCCCGACGGACGCGCGGCGCTGGCGCGCGTGGCCGGTGAGCACGAGGCGGAGCGGGTGCGGGCGCTGGCGCGGCTCTTCCTCGGGCTCGAGCCCTGGCCGGGCCACTAGGGCGACGGCGCCGTGGGGGGCTCTACGGCCCCTTCCTCCCCGCCTCCACGTAGCCGAGGGCCCGCAGCTGCTCGAGGCGCATGTCGTCGATCTCCACCTCGGGCACCTCGCCCCACGGCACCTCGTCCGCCAGACGCGCCTCCGCCTCCGCGCGCAGCGCCTCCAGGCGCTCGGGCTCGCGCTCGGCGAGGTTCTCCTGCTCGAGCGGATCCGTGGCGCGGTCGAAGAGCTCGGCGCCCTCGACGTGCTGCGTGCGGTAGATCAGGCGCCAGGCGCCGTCCTGCACCGCGACCAGCGGGTCGGGATCCCGGTCCGAGCGGCCCCAGGTCTTGTCCAGATATGCGAAGGCGGGCGGCGCCTCGCCATCGCCCGGCGTCCCGGAGAGGGCGGACTCGATCAGCGGGACCAGCGAGCGGCCGTCGGCGTCGGGGAGGGGCGGCAGGCCCACCAGGTCCAGGATCGTGGGCCAGATGTCGAGGTTGCGGACCGGCGTCTCGACCACCACGCCGGGCTTCAACAGGAAGGGCAGCACCAGGATGAGGGGCACCTCGGTCACCTCGCGGTAGAGCGTGCGTGCGTGGTACTCGAGCCCGTGCTCGTAGAAGCCCTCGCCGTGGTCCGATGCGATCACCACCACGGTGCGATCGAACACGTCGAGGTCCTCCAGCACCTGCAGGAGCTGGGCGATGGCGCGGTCCGTCCAGTGGATGGCCGCGTCGTAGGCATCCGAGTAGCTGGTGCCGAAGCCCTGGGCCGCGGCCACCTGGTCGTAGGCGTACTGGTGGACGTCCATGTAGTGGACGTAGAGGAAGAAGCGCTCGTGGGCGTGGGCCCGCACGAACTCGATGGCGGCCTCGTTGGCATCCTGGTCCGAGCCGGGGATGCGAACCTCCCCGAGCTCCCGGCGCTCGAGGCGCTCCGGCGTCTGGCTCGGCACCGGCCGCACGTAGCCCTCGAAGCCCTGCTGGAAGCCGAAGTTGGCCGCCACCCAGCCGTTGCGGAAGACGCCCATGGTGCGGAAGCCGGCGTCGCGGAGCAGCTCGGCGGCGAGGGTCGCGTCGGACGGCAGCGCGTGGTGGAAGCGGGTGACGCCGGTGCGCGAGGGTGTGAGCCCGGTCCAGATCGAAGCCATCGAGGTCTTCGTCCAGCTCGACTGGGCCTCGACGTGATCGAAACGCACGCCCGCGTCCGCCAGGGAGTCGATCACGGGGCTGGTGGGCCGGTCGTATCCGTAGCAGCCGAGGCGGTCCGCGCGCAGGGTGTCCACCAGCAGGAAGACGACGTTCAGGTCGTCGCGCTCGGACATCTGGCGCAGCTCCGCGAGGCCGCCCTGGGAGCGGGTCGGAATGGAGAGGCGGAACTGCGAGAGCACCGCCATCACGGCCAGCAGGGCGGCCAGTCCGAAGTAGAACCAGGGAGAATTGAGAATGCGTCGCAGCAAGGCCGGGCCTCCGTCGGGACGCACAGGATACACAGCCGCTGCCGATGCGAAAGCCGGCACGAAAAAGGGCGGCCGTCCCGTGGGACGGCCGCCCGTCTTTCAGGCGATCAGCCGAGAGCGGCTACTTGCGCATCCGCTTGCGACCCAGGATCGCGAGGCCCGCCACGCCCGAGCCGAGCAGGAGCAGCGTCCCCGGCTCCGGCACGTAGTTCAGGCCCATGACCGCGAAGGTCGGGACCGCGCCGAGGCCGCCGGTCGTGGTGTACAGGTCGATGGGTGCCACGAGCACGACCTGCGCCAGGCCGCCGAAGAAGGCGCCGTTGGCGGTCGCCGCCCCGAGCATGGCCGTCACCGGCGTCTGGAGCGTCGTCATGGCACCGCCGGACCCAGCGCTGTGGACGAGGCCCATGGTGCGGAACACCGTGGCCATCGTGGTCCAGCGGCCGAAGTGCGCGGTCAGCAGGCCGGTGCCCAGGCTGTGCGTGGTAGGCAGGATGACTGACGTGTAGCCCAGCAGCCCGCCGAGGCTGGCGGCGATTAGCGGAATGCCGCCGAAGCCACGCGCCTGGAGGGAGGCGGTGATGTTCGGGCCGCTCCCGACGGTTCCGGACGCGTTTCCGCCGACGGTCAGGAAGATCTGCGAGATCGGCGCGACGCCCGTCACCGGCGAGGAGCCGGCGCCGACGAAGGTGCCGGCACTGATCGAGGGCAGGCTCGGATCGCCCGAGCCCGCACCCGGAATCACCACCGGGGGCAGGGTTCCGAGCGCCAGGATCAGCGCTCCCGTGTACGGCAGGGCCTTGACGGGTGTGGCACCCACGAACAAGAGCGCCACTCCCAACATGAGTGCAGTCCACAACTTACGCATGGCTTTCGGTTCTCCCTTTCCTCACGCTGTGAGCCGGCACCCGCCGGCGCTTCATTTGCCGGCAGAGGTTGCAAGCTCGGTGCCAGCTGAAGCCCTTCCGCCCCAAGGCTTCAAGTCGCTGGAGATATTGGGCTTTTTTTGGAAGTCAAGGGGCCCGGCCCCGGCGGGGACGAGGGCCGATGGAAGGAAGTTTCCAATGCCGGGGGAAAACGCTTTCCACTCCGCCGTCCGACGGCCCCACGTGGGGCTGCGCAGGCGCCCGCCACCAGGGGCCCTCGGGACGCCACCTGGAGCTTGTGGGGGGAGCCGGGCCTCGTCTATGGTGCTGTGTTCCGCAGACGCCCGGAGGACCGCCCCTCATGTCCGCTCTCCCCTCTCCCCTCGCCGCGCGGGCTCGCCGGTGCGCGGCTTCGCTGCTACTGTTTCTTGCCTGGGGCTGTGGCGGCTCGCTCGAAGACCGGCTGGCGGACGTGCGCGCCCAGCAGGACGCCGGCCAGTTCCAGGACAGCGTCGCGACGCTCCGCGAGGTGCTCGTCGAGCAGCCGGGTCATCCCGAGGCCAGCTACCGGCTCGGCTTCGCCCTGGTCCAGACCGGGCGCCCGTCCCTCGCCATCCCGCACCTTCAGCAGGCCGCGAACACGGACGCGTTCGGCGTGGACGCGGGCCAGCTGCTCGCCAGCATCCAGCTCTCGACGCGCAACGAGGAAGAGGCCATCCGTGCGGCCTCGAACGTGCTCGAGCGGGATCCCGAGCGCGTTGCGGCCCTCGTCGTGCGCGCCCAGGCGCAGCTCAACCTCAACCGCTGGGACGACGTCCTGCGCGACGCCAAGCGGCTCCAGGAGCTCGAGCCGGAGGGCTTCCAGGGCCTCCGGCTGCGCGCCCAGGCGCTCGAGAAGCTGGAGCGCCTCGACGAGGCGGAGGCGGAGTACGAGCGCGCCGCCGCGCTCTTCGCCGAGGGCGATCCCACGCTCGCCATGCGCTCGTGCTTCGACCTGGCCGCCTTCTTCGGCGAGGGGCGTGAGGACGTGGAGCGCGCCAAGCAGCAGAGCACGCGCTGCCTGGAGGATCATGGCTGGGAGCCCCAGGCGGTGCACCTGGCGGTGCAGCTCCTCGACGAGCTCGAAGCGGACGACGAGGCCAACGCGGTGCTGCGCCTCGCCATCGAGAAGCATCCAGAGCTGGTGGGGATGCGCGCGCGCCTGGGTCAGCGGCTGGCCGCCGCGGGCGAGGACGAGGAGGCGAGGGAGCTGATGGTCGCCGCGGCGAGAGAGTCCGGCGATCCCAAGGGCTACGCCTCCTGGGCCCAGCTGGTGCGCCCGGAGGATCCGGACGCCGCGCTCGCCGCCGTGGACGAGGGTCTCGAGCAGGCCTACGGCGACCTCGAGGGGCTGCGCTACATGCGCGCCGACATCCTCGTGGACCTCGAGCGGATCGAGGAGGCGGAGCAGGCCCTCGAGGACGTGGAGGAGCCGCCGCTGCGCGATCACGTGCGGGGGCGCATCCTGCTGGCGCGCGGCGAGCCCGAGCAGGCGCTCCAGGTGCTCGAGCGGTCGATCGAGAGGTTCCCCCGCAATGCCGGAGCGCGTCTGGCCGCTGCCGACGCCGCGCTCGAGCTGGACGACGTGGAGCGCGCCATGGTGGAGCTGCGTGAGGCGCATCGCGTCGAGCCCGAGGGAAACGACGCCTGCCTGATCCTGGCGCGCCTCCACTACGCGCGGGGCGAGTGGGCGGACGCGGTGGCCTTCGCGCAGCGCCACCTCCGGTTCCGCGGCGTGACCGGGCCCGAGGCCCACCTGATCGCGGCACGCGCCGCAGCCGAGGCCGGCAACCTCGATGGGGCTCGCGTGACCCTGCAAGAGCTGCGGGCGCGGGAGGGAGAAGCATCCGCCGCGCTGGGCGAGCTGGCGCGCCTGACGCGCCGGACGGACGGACCCGCCCCGGCCGCACGCCTGCTGCAGGAAGGCCTCGCGGAGCTCGGGGCAACGGATCCGGCCCGCGCCGAGCTCGTCCAGCTCGCGGCCCAGCTGTGGATCGAAGCGGGCGAGCCCGGACGCGCGCGCGCCCTCGCCTCGCAGCTGGGCTCGCGGCAGCCCGAAGCACCGCGCGCATGGCTCGCCCAGTCGGCGATCCATCTCGCGCTCGGCGACCTCGCCGCGGCGGGCGCAGCGCTGGATACGGCGGAGAAGCTCGATCCGGAGGCGCCGGGCCTGGCCACCGCGCAAGGGGAGCTCGCCCTGTTGCGCGGCGACGCGGATCGGGCTGCGGCGCTCGTCGAGCCGCTCGCCGAGCGGGCGGAGGACGCGCAGGCCACCTACCTGCTCGCCCGTGTCCGGCTGGTGCAGGGGCGGCGCGACGAGGCTCGGGATCTGCTCCGAGCGATCCTCCGCCGGCAGCCGGAGCATGCCGGGGCAGCGAACGACCTCGCCTGGATCCTGGCGGAGCAGGGAGCCGATCTGGATCTCGCGCTGGCCCTGGCCGAGCGCGCCGCGCGAATCCGGCCGAGCGCCGAGGTGCTCGACACCCTGGGATGGGTGCGCAGCAGGCGCGGCGATCACGCGGGTGCCACCGAGGCGTTCCGGCGTGCGTTGGAACAACGGCCGGAGCTGGCCAGCGTGCGCTACCGGCTGGGGCTCGCCCTCGCGCAGCAGGGCGAGGACGCCGAGGCCCGCGAGGCGTTTCGCACTGCGCTGGCCGCCGGGCCCTTCCCCGAGGCCGACGCGGCGCGAGCCGCGCTGGCGAAGCTCGAGAGCGGTGCGGAGGGCGCTCCTTGAGCTCCTGCCGGATTCTGCTTGCCGCCTCGCTCCTCGTGCTGCCGCTGGTGCCCGGCTGCACCTCCGACGCCGAGCGTCGCGAGGCTCACCTCGAGCGCGCGGAGCAGTACGCCGAGGAAGGCAAGGATCGCGAGGCCCTGCTCGAGCTTCGCAGCGCGCTGCGCCTGCAGCCGAACGACGTCCAGACGAACTTTCGCATCGCGCAGGTCCTCGAAGGCCAGGGTCGCCTCGGCGACGCCGCGTTCTACTACCGCGAGACGACCCGCCTGGATCCCACGCACAGCGAGGCTGCGCTGGCCGAGGCGTTCCTGTTGCTGGGCGAGGAGCCCGAGCGCTCCGAGGAGCTGATCGAGGGCGTGCTCGCGCGCGAGCCCGAGAACGTACTGGCCCACGTCCGGCGTGCGGAGCTTGCCCTGGTCCGCGTGGACACGGAGGGAGCGCTGTCGGCGGCGCTCACTGCGAGGGAGATCGAGCCCGAGAACCCGCTCCCGCACATGGAGCTGGGCATCGTCTACAAGGCCATGATCAGCGAAGCGCGTCAGCGCCGCGAGGAAATCGATCCCGAGCTCTATCCGAAGGCGATCGCCGCCTTCGAGCGCGGGGCGGAGCTCGCCGAACCCGACGACCGGGCGACCGCCGTGCGCGCCCAGCTCGAGCGCGCGGAGGTGCTGAGTGTCTGGCCCGAGCACACCGAGGAGGCGGCCACGGCCTACCGCGAGGCGGCCGAGTATGCGCTGGAGCACCTCGAGAGGGCAGAGACGCTCGTGGCGCTGCAGGCCGCGGGCGAGTTCGCGCGGGGGCGCGATGCCGAGCTCGAGCGGTGGACGCTCGAGCGCATCGTGGAGCTCGAGCCCGATCGCATGCGCGTGTGGGAGCGGTTGGCACGCGTCGTCGAGGACGCCGACGGCGACCCCGAGACGGTCTGGAAGCAGCTCCTCGAGCGTGCGCCTGACGACGCGGATGCTCACATCCGCTATGCCGATGACCTGGCGCGACGCGATCTCCACCCCCAGGCGATCGCGCACCTGGACGCCCAGCTCGAGCGTGCGGACGAGCCCGGGAAGGTCGGCGCGGCGCTGGTGCAGCTGCTGATCTCACGGGGCCGCGTACAGGACGCGCGGCTCGCGCTGGAGCGCCTGGACCGTACCCACCCCGAGGCGCCCGGCCGCGACCTCGCCGCGGCGTTCGTCGCGCTCGCCGAGCAGCGCTTCGACGACGCGCTCGAGCTCGCCCGGGCCGAGGTGGAGCGCGAGGAGTCGGCGAACGCGCAGCACATCATCGCAGAGGCGGAGCTGCGTCGGGGCGACACCCAGGCCGCGGTTGCAGCAGCGGAGCGCGCCCTCGAGCTCTCCGCCAGGCGCCCGTCCGTCGCTCTGATGCGCACGCGCGCCCGCGTGGCGCTGGCGGCGCAGGACTGGACCACCGCGATCCGCTTCCTCCGGCGTGCCCGCGTGGCATCCAGACGGAGCCTGGGCGACCGGGACCGTACGGACCTGGCACGCGCCCTCTACGGGGCGGGGCAACCGGAGCAGGGCCGGGAGCTGCTCGAGCCCATGCTCGAGCGCGAGAATCCCTGGGCGCCGGCCGTCTTCTTGTTCGCCGCCCTGGAAGGCCGCCGGGACCCGGACGCCACGCGCGCCCTGTTGACGCGGGTGCTGGAGCAGCGGCCCCAGGACGTGCAGCTCCGCTTCGCGCTCGCCCGACTGGAGATCCTTCAAGGCAACGAGGGGGCTGCGCGCCGCCAGCTCGACGTGGCGGTCGAGGCCAGCCCGAACTCGGCCGCGCTGTTGGCGGCGCGAGCCCAGTTCCAGCTGAAGCAAGGCCAGCTCGACGCCGCCGAGGCGGACGCTCGGCGCGCGCTCGAGCTCGACGCGGAGCTCGGCGCGGCCAGCGAGATCCTGGCGCGGGTGCTCGCGCTGAGCGGACGTGCGGGCCAGGCGGTGGCGGAGCTGGAGAAGAGCGAAGCGGACGGAAAGCTCGGCACCTCGGGCCGCGTCCTGCTGGCCTTGCTGCTCTTCAAGCTGGGAGAGGTGGATCGGGCCGCCCCCGTGTACGAGAAGCTCCATGCCGAGCGCCCGGACCTGCCCGGCGTCAAGAACAACTACGCCCTGGTGCTGATCCGCCAGGGCCGCGAGCTGGATCGCGCGCTCCAGCTGGCGCGCGAGGCGCAGCAGCTCGACCCGGAGTCGCCGGCGGCCGCCGACACGCTGGGCGTGGCCTACATGGTCAAGGGGCTGCACGGGCCTGCGCGCGATCAGCTCGGGTTCGCCGCGAGTCTCGCGGAGAAGCAGGGGATCGAGCTGCCCGCGATCCAGTACCACCTGGGCCTCGCGCTGAAGGGTCTCGACCGTCCCGACGAGGCGGCGGCGGCCTTCGAGCGCGCCCTGGCGTCACGCGAGGAGTTCCCGGAGGCGGAGGAGGCCCGGCGCGAGCTCGAGGCTCTCCGGGCCGAGGCGTCCGCCGCCGCGGGACCCTCCTGACGCCCTCCGCCGGGCGGGCCGCGGGCTTTTGGCTGCTCGTCGGCTGCTTCCTGGTCTCGGGCGTCTCGGCCCTGATCTACCAGGTCGCCTGGACCCGGGAGTTCGCCTTCGTCTTCGGCACCGCGGAGCTCGCCGTGGCGACGGTGCTGGCCGGCTACATGGCCGGCCTGGCCGCCGGCGCTGCGGTGGGCGGGCGGCTGGCGGAGCGGCTGCGGCGTCCGGTGCTCGCGTACGCCCTGCTCGAGCTCGGGATCGCCCTCTCCGCCCTGGCGGTCCCCTGGGCGATCCGAGCCTTCACGCCCCTCTACGTGCAGCTCTTCTCCAGCACGGGCACGCTGGTGGAGGCCGAGGGGCTCCCGACGGCGCTCTTCCACCTGGCCTGCTCGATGGCGATCCTGGTGGTGCCCACGGGAATGATGGGCGCCACGCTTCCGCTGCTGACGCGCCACGCCGTGCGCCGGGAGCGCGACATCGGCGCGCGCGTCGGGCTGCTCTACGCGGTGAACACCGCGGGCGCGGTGCTCGGCGCGGTGCTGGCGGGCTTCGTGTTGCTGCCGGCGCTGGGCCTGCGGAACACCGTCTACGTGGCGGTGCTCGGCAACGCGGTCGTCTTCGCCCTGGCCGCCGGGCTCGCGACGGCCGTGCCGCTGGTATCGACCGGTGGACGCGCGCATACCGAGGAGACCGCCGCGCCCGTTGCCGGATGGATCCTGCCGCTCGTGCTGATCTCGGGCGTCGTGTCGTTCACGTACGAAGTCTTCTGGACGAGGCTTCTGGGCCACGTGCTGGGCGGCAGCACCTACGCATTCGCCACCATGCTGGCGGCGTTCCTGAGCGGCATCGCTCTCGGGGCCTCGCTCGCGGCGCGCGCGGCTCGGCGGCGTGCCCAGGCCGCACGCGGCTTCGCCCTGGCCCAGTTCGGCGCCGCGGCGGGCTCGTGGCTCGCCTTTCTCGCGGTGGACCACCTCCCGCGCATGCTCCAGATCGGCGGCGACCCGGCCACGCGCCTGGCCGGTGGTGCGTTGCTCGCCGCGTCGACGCTGCTGCCGGGCGCGCTCTGCATCGGGGCCACCTTCCCCTTCGCCGTGCGCCTGCTGGCGCGCGACGAGCACGATGCGGCGCGTGCCACCGCGCGCGTCTACTCCTGGAACACGCTCGGAGCCATCCTGGGGGCGCTGCTCGCGGCCTTCGTGGTCCTGCCCGCGCTGGGGTTCGTGGGCACGCTGACGCTCGCGATCGGCGCGAACCTGGTGGTGGCAGCCATCGTGGCACTGCGCGCCCGCCCTCGCGGGCCGCGCCTCGCGCTCGGCGCGGCTGCGGCGCTCGTCGCACTCCTGGTGCTTCCCCCTCCCACGCCCTGGAACGTGCTCCGAACCAGTCCACTCGGTGGGACCAAGGGAGGGGAGCTGGTCTACTTCGCCACCGGGCGCAGCGCGACCGTGCTCCTCCACGACGAGCGCGGCGAGTGGCGCCTGCGCACGAACGGCCTGCCGGAGGCCTCCATCCAGCGTCCCGGCGCGCGGGCGGCCAGCTACGCCGTGGCCCACTGGCTGGGACTGCTTCCGGTGCTGATGCGGCCCGAGGCACGCAGCATCCTGATCGTGGGCCTGGGCGGTGGCCTCGTCGCGGAGACCGTGCCGCCGGGCGTCGAGCGCATCGACGTGGTGGAGCTCGAGCCCGAGGTGATCCGGGCCAACCGGGCCGTGGGCGCGCGCCGCCGACGCGACCCGCTCTCGGATCCCCGGGTGTCGCTGAGCGTGAACGACGCCCGCGCTGCGCTGCTGCTGGCGCCGTCGCGCTACGACGCCATCGTCTCGCAGCCCTCCCATCCCTGGACCGCCGGCGCCTCGCACCTCTACACGCGCGAGTTCTTCACCCTGGTGCGCGAACGACTGGCACCGAGCGGGGTCTTCGCGCAGTGGATGGGGCTTGCGTTCTTGAACCCGGAGCTGCTGCGGAGCCTCCTCGCCACGCTGGACGACGTGTTCGTCCACGTGCAGGTGGTCCTGCCCACCCAGGGCGGGATCCTGTTCGTCGCCTCGGAGGCCCCTCTCGTCCCGGAGGAGACCGCTCCCATCGCGCTGGAGCGGAGCCCGGAGAGCTTCGCGCCCTTCGGGCTGCTGCGTGGGGACGACCTGCTGGCGAGGCTGTTCTTCGACGAGGCCGACGTCCGCAGACTCGCCCGGGGCGCGCCGCTCGTCACGGACGACCGCAACCGGCTCCAGAACGAGTCGCCCTGGATCGCCGGCAAGGGGGAGGCCGCCATGCGTGCCTGGCTGGGGCGACAGCCACCGCCGGCGAGGTGGGAGCGGGCGATGGATCGCGTCGGGCTCGTTACGCGGCTGCTTGGGAACCAGCCCCCTGCTCGCGTGGCCCGCTTCGTCGAAAGCCGGCTCGAGGGAGGGCTCGAGCGGCGGCTCGGGCGGGCGCAGCTCGCCCTCGACACCCGTCCGGCGCGGGCCTTGCGGGAGGTCGAGGCGGCGTTGCGCGCCGCTCCCGAATCGGCGCGGGCACGCGCCCTTCGGCTGCTCCTGGCGCGGCCCGAGCTAGAGGCGGACCGGGGCGCTCCCCTTCCCGTGTCGGCTCCGCTCACGAGTGCGGAGTCCGCCGTCGTCGCCGGATGGCGCGCCAGGGCGCGGGCGGACTGGGAGGCCCTGGCCGAGGAGGAGCCGCGACTCGCGAAGATCAGCTCCGATCATCCGCTTCACGAGCAGGCCCTGCTCTTGCGCGCGAGCTGGCGCGCCCATGCCGATCGGGCCCGGGCGCGGGAGTCCCTGGTGATGCTCGACGCGCTGCTCGCGCGAAGTCGGCGTCCCTTGCGTCCCGCCCTCTGGCAGCTTCGGGCACGCGCGGCCGTGCGAGCGGGCGACGCGGTGCCCGTGCTCGAGAGCCTCCAGGCCCTGGCCGCATCGAGCGAGCCCTTGCCCGCCGAGGATCGACGGGAGGCGCAGCGCGTGCTGGCGGGGCTCGCCGTGCCCGACGATCTCGTGGCCTGGAAGCGCTCGGTAGCCCGCGCGGTGCAGCGCGCCGCCGCGCCGCCGCGCCGGGGTCGCTAGGTGCGTCACGGCTCGGCCGCGCTGTGGCGACGCAGCGCCCGCCGCACGAGGTCGTCGAGAGGCCCCCCCAGCTCCGCGGCACGCTCCAGCGCGCGCCGCGCGGCGGCACGCTCGCCGCGCATCTCGTGGGCCAGCGCGAGCGCGTAGAGATCCGACTGCGACGGGTGCCGCATGCTTCCGATGTTCTCGATCCAGCTCGCCGCCATCTCGCGCATCACTGCCCGCATCTCCGGATGGCCGCGCACCGGCGCGTAGCTCGGGTCGCGCTGCACCTGCTCGAACCGGTCGTAGCCGCGTGACAGGGCCTCGCGCAGCGCGTTGGCGGTGGCGGCGGCGTCGCCCGCCTGGGCGGCCTTCTGGGCCCGGAGGAAGACGCCGTGCAGCCCCTCCGGGTAGTGCGCGGCGGCGTCGGCGACGAGCCGCGGGGGAGAGCCCCAGAGCCAGGCGCGAGCGTGGCTCCTCACCGCGAAGACCCCGAGGATCGCGGCCAGCGCCACCGCCGCGACGGGCTTCGTCCAGGGCGCGCGCTCGAACGTGCGCGCGGCGGACGGCCCCAGCGCCAGCAGTCCGCCGCCCAGCAGACCGGGCAGAACGGTGTAGAGGTAGCGATCCGCGAGCGGGTACTGGAAGGGGAAGATCTGTGACACCGGGAGCCAGGCGACGGCGGCCCACACCCAGAAGACGGCCTCCATGCGTCCGCGGGCCAGCGCCCAGCCGGCGCGCGCGCCGAGCGTCACGAGCGCGAGCGCCCCGAACAGCCACCAGGGATCCAGCAGCGAGAGCGCGGCGCCCGGCTCCTGGAACGCCGATACGCCCCAGGATGTCGCCGCCATCACGAGATAGCGACCGGCCAGCGCGACGACGCTCCGTGCCTGCACCCACGCGTCGGGATGCAGCGGTGCGACCGGCGCGTTGGCGCGCTCGAAGGCCGGCAGCTCGACGAGCGCGTAGAGCGCGAAGACGACCGCCCACAGGCCCACGGCGAGGATGCGCCGGCGCCGGAGCGGCTCCGTCCCTCCACGCACCCAGGCTTGCGCGGCCACGACCGGGAGCGCGAAGGCCACCGCAGCCTTGGCCAGCAGCGCCAGCGCGAAGAGCGGCGTCGAGAGCAGCGGTCGCCGCTCGAAGGCCAGCAGCGCCAGCAGCGCCAGCACCATGGACACCGTGGTCTTGAGCTGGGAGATCCAGGCCACCGCCTCCACGTTGGCCGGGTGCACCAGGAAGAAGGCAGCAGCGGCGACGGCCGCGACGGCGCCGATCCCGGCGCTGCGGAAGACCGCCACCAGCAGCGCGGCCACCAGCGCGTGGAGCAACGCGTTCACGACGTGATAGCCGTGCACGCGGTCCTCGAACACCTGCCACTCGAGCGCATGGAGCAGCACGTGGACCGGGGCGTAGTTGTGCACCTGCCGCGCCGGCTCGCTGGCAGGCGTCAGGATCTCGCCCACCCGTCCCCAGGAGAGCTCCCGGATCCAGGGGTTGTGGACGATGTAGTAGACGTCGTCGGAGTAGAAGGGCCCCTCGAAGCTCGGCTCGTAGACGAGCAGGGAGGCGCCGGCGAAGGCGGCGAGCAGCATGACCGCCAGGGCCGCCCGGGAGGCGCGCTCTGCCATGCGGGCGCTCACTCCCCTTCCGGGTCGCTCAGCAGGGCCTCCACGCGCGCCCGGCGCCGGGCCAGGCCCGTGACGGCGCGGGCGCCCTCGCCATCGAGGCTCGCAGCGAGCACGGCCTTCGCCTCGACGCGCCGACCCAGCCGCGCGAGTGCCTCCGCGCGGGAGACGAGCAGCGAGGCGCGCACCGGGCCGCGGGCGCCCGCGAGGGCGCGATCGATCGTCGCCAGCGCGGCGAGGGGCTCGCCGCGTCGCAGCCGGACGGCCGCCAGCGTGTCGAGCGTCGCCGGAGCGCGTCCGGAGCCCGAGACCCCCGCCTCGGCCAGGGCCAGCGCACGGCCCAGGTCGCGCCCCAGGGCGGCGAGCGTCCAGGCCACGTCGTTCTGGGCCGCAGGATCCTCGGGTGCATCGGCCAGAAGCGCCTCGCGCGCGGCGAGGGCCTCCTCGAGCCTCCCGGCCGCCTCCAGGTAGGTGGCCTCGCGGGAGCGCAGCGCCGGGTCGTCCCGCGGCTCCAGGCCGGCCAGACGTTCGAGCGCCCGCTCGGGCTGACCGCCGTGGTACTCCGCCTCGGCCAGGCGAACCACCGCCTCGGGTGCGCGTCGCGCGTCGGGGTGCAGCCCCGCCAGCAGCCGCTCCGCCTCGTCCCGTCGGCCGTCCTCGATGCGCAGCGCGGCGAGGCGCCAGAGCGCCTCGCGATCGGGCACGCGCGCGTCCACCGCCTCGGCGTAGTACGTCGCCGCGCGCTCCCGCTCGCCGCGCTGCTCGGCGAGATGACCGCGGGCGGTGTAGAGCGCCCCGGTCGCGGGCGCGAACTCCGCCGCCTGTCGCAGCGAGGCCTCGGCCTCGTCCAGACGCTCCAGGCGTGCGAGCGCCAGACCGAGCAGATGGTGATTCTCCTGGCGCAGCGGGTTCTGTGCGATGGCGCGACGGAAGGCCGCCTCGGCGCCGGCCGCGTCACCGGCGTTGAGCGACGCCAGGCCGCGCAGGCGCTCCACGTCGGGCCCGGCCGATTCGATCCCGGCGAGTCGCTCCAGCGCCTCCAGGGGCCGGCCGGCGCCGATCAGGCGGTTGGCGTCGTGGCGGGCCCGCAGGTCCGCGAGGAAGTCGCGAGGGTTCGGGCCGTCCACCTCGCCGAGGCGGAGCGCGAGCTCCGCATCACGTCCAAGCACGTAGCCGAGCGCTTCGAGGCGTGCGCGCTCTTCGGCCGAGACGCTGCGATTCGGTGTCGCCGGCGCCGCCTCCGCCAGCCGTTCCGTGAGCAGCGCGTCGAGCTCGGCGACGCGCTCGGGCTCGCTCTCGGCCAGGTTGCGGCGCTCGGCGGGGTCCGCGGCGACATCGTAGAGCTCCGGTCGCGGCGCGCGGATGTACTTCCAGCGCACGCTGCGCACGCCGAAGAGCGGGCTCCAGCCCATGTCGAAGCGCGTGGCGAGGGTCTCGAGGTAGGCCACCCCGGGCGCCGCAGCCGCGCTCCCGCGCCACAGCGGGACCAGGCTGCGCCCGTCGGCGCCCTCGAGCGGTGGCGCGCCGAGCAGCGCCAGCACGGTCGGCGCCACGTCGACGAGCCGCACCGGCGTCTCCACCACGCGTGCGCGCGGAACCCCCGGACCGCGTACCAAGAGCGGCACGCGCTGGGTGGCGTCGTAGAGGCCATAGGCGTGTGTGGGCTCGCCGTGGTCGCCGAGACTCTCGCCATGATCGCTCGTGACCACGAGCAGCGTACGGCCGTCGTCGTGGCGCTCCTCCAGGGCCGCGAGGAGCCGACCCAACTGCTCGTCGGCGAAGGCGACCTCGCCCGCGTAGGGGTCGAGAGCGAAGCGCGAGGCCCAGGGCTCGGGCGGCCGCTGGGGTGCGTGTGGATCGTAGAGGTGAACCCAGAGGAAGAAGCGCTCCGGCGCCGCGGCGAGCCACGCGAGCGCGGCGTCCACCGTGGCGTCGGCGCGACGCTCCGCCACGAAGCTTGCCTCGCCCTCTGGACGCTCCGCGCTCATCCGGTCGTCGTAGCGATCGAAGCCGCGCGCCAGACCGAAGTCGCGGTCGAGCACGTAGGCCGAGACGAAGGCGGCCGTCGCGAGGCCCTGGTCGCGGAGCCGCTCGGCCAGGGTGGGCAGGTCCTGCTCGAGTCGGAACGTCCCGTTGTGGTGGACGCCGTGCCGCGGGGGATCGAGGCCTGTCAGAAGCGTCGCGTGGGTGGGAAGCGTGAGCGGGGCGGGTGAGATCGCCACGGCGAAGCGCACGCCCTTTCCCGCCACGGCGTCGAGCACCGGCGTCGCCGCCACGCTGTCGCCGTAGCAGCCCACGCGGTCGGCGCGCAGCGTGTCGATGGTGACGAGGACCGCGCGCTCGGGTGCGCGCGAGCAGGCGAGCGCTGCGAAGACGGCCAGCCAGAGGGCGGCGAGGAGGCGAGCTCCCACCCGTGTCAATCCTCGAACACGTAGCCGAGGGCGCGCAACAGCGCGCGCTCCTCGCCGGGCAGCTTGCGCACCTTCGGCGGATGGTCGATGTGCAGGGACTCGCGTCGGGCGCGCAGCGCGTCGCGGAGGCGCGCCATCCGCTCGGGTTCATCCGCGGCGTGGTCCTGGAGATCGCCGAGACGATGCAGGGACTCGATCCGGTCCCCGTCGACCAGGCTCAGCCGGTACTGCCAGTTTCCCTCGATCAACCCGAGCCGCGGCACGAGCGTACCGAGCAGCGCGTTCTGGTAGAGCTGCCGCTGCTCGGGAGCCGGCGCCAGCAGATCGCGGCCCACGGCGTGGGTCGGCGGGGGCAGCCCGGCCAGACCCAGCAAGGTGGGCGCAGCGTCCACGAGACCCACCACGCTGTGGCTTCGCGCCGGCGCGCGGCCCGGGACGCGCAGGAGCAGGGGTACGCGCACCAGAGGCTCGCTCAGGTACTCGCCATGCGCGAACCAGTAGTCGTCTTCGCCCAGGCCCTCGCCGTGGTCGGAGGTGACGAGGATCGCCGTCTCGTCCCACAGGCCGCGCTCGCGCACGCCGGCCAGCAGGCGTCCGATCTCCGCGTCCACGTAGCGCACCTCGCCGGCGTAGGCGGCGCGGTAGAGCCGCGGGTCGCGCGATCGGTCGAGCACCTGGTAGCTCGGAATCTGCCCGACGCCGCTCTCGGTGATGCCGAGGGCTGGCGCGCGATCGGGCGCGGCGATGCTCGGACGCGGCGCGTCGGGCTCGGCATGCTCGGTCGGAGGCGTGTAGGGCCCGTGGGGGTCCTGGTAGTGGACCCACAGAAAGAAGGGCCCGTCGCGCTCGGCGCGCAGGACGTCCATGCGGGCGAGCGCGGCTTCGGTGGTGTCGCGTGCCACGCGTTCGGGCCACAGGCGGTTGCGCTCTCGCTGGGGCAGCACGTCGTCGTAGATGTCGAAGCCCGCGTCCAGTCCCGCGCCGCGGTGCAGGATCACGTTGCTCACCACCGCGGCGGTGCGGTGGCCTCCAGACCACAGCAGGGTCGCAAGCGTGGGTACGCCGGGGGGCAGCACGGTCCGGTTGGAGAGGACGCCCACCTCTTCGGGCTCCCTCCCCGTGAGGAGGGCCGCCACCGAGGGCAGCGTGTGCGAGGCGGGCGCGAAGGCCCGTTCGAAGACGAGGCTCTGTGCGGCGAATGCGTCGAGCTGCGGCGTCAGGCCGGCCGGGGCGCCGTAGGCACCCACGTGATCGGCGCGCAAGGTGTCGACGGTCACCAGCAGCAGGTTCGGGGTGCGCGGCGCGCGACGCACGCACCCCATCCCGTCCAGCACCAGCGGAGCCAGGAGGACCGGCAGCACGGCGGGAGCGAGCCGTCGGAGTGCGAACATGGAAGTCCGAGAACGATAGCAGGGGCGCGCACCATCTGCGGGTGGCGGCCGCGCTAGCCTCTGGCCTCGATTCGGAGCGGCGCCGATGCGTCATGTCTGCCACCCGGTCCTGCCGTCCCTGAGCCACGACGCTGGATGCGATGCGCAGCCGCGCTGATTCGCTGGCGTGGGGCGCGGCGGGACTGGCGGTGCTGCTGGCGATCGGCGCCGCGGCGTACCGCATCGTATGCTCGCCCGCCGGGATCGTGATCCTCCAGGACTCCGAGGCGCCTTGGATCATGGTGGATGCCCCGGTCACGGCCCGCATCCAGCAGTGGCGCCGCCCCACCACCCCGCGCGCGAGCTTCTCTCGCACGTTCCGCCTCGACGTTCCGCCGGAGCGGGCGCAGCTGGGGCTGCGCGCCTTCGGCGAGGCGCGCGTCTTCCTGAACGAGCGACCGGTCGGGTTCGATGCCGACCCGGCCACCCGCGCCGCCGACTGGAAGCGCGTCCGTCGGACCGAGGTGGGAGCGCTGCTGCGGGAAGGCGAGAACACGCTTCGCGTCGAGGTCGCGAACCGACGCGGACCGGCGCTCCTGGCGCTGCGCCTCGAGAACGACGCGCTCCTGCTCACCACGGGAGCCGGATGGAGCGGGCGGGTCGACGACGAAGCTCCGCGGCCAGCGATCGTCGCCAGCGACGCGCGTCCTCACCCGAGCTCCTCCGCGGGGGAACGGCCGCTGGCGGCGCTCGCGCGCGTGTGGAGCACCGTCGTCGCGCTGCTTGCCACGTCGGCGGCCGCCTTCCTGATCGTCCGTTGGCGGGCGGGGGTCGGGCCAGCGGGCTGGCTTCCGGCAGCCGCCGCGGGCACGGTCGGGATCGCCTGGGTGGCGCTCTTCGCGCTCAAGCTGCGCCACCTGGACCTCGGCGTCGGCTTCGACGCCTGGTCCCACCTGGAGTACCTGTGGCGCCTGGGGCGCGAGGCGCGCATCCCGCTCGCCACCGAGCACTATTCCGCCTACCACCCTCCCCTCTTCTACCTGGCGAGCCTCGCCGTGGAAGCCGCGGCGCAGTCTCTCGGCGCCGCGCGCGCGCATCCCGTGGCACTCAAGCTGGTGCCCTTCGTGTCCGGGCTCGGCACCGTGGCGGTGGCCGCCCTGCTGACGCGACGTCTGCTCCCGGGCGATCTGCGGGCGCAGAGCCTGGCGATCCTCTTCGCGGGCTTCCTGCCGGTCAATCTCTACGTGGCAGCCTATTTCTCCAACGAGGGTCTGCACGCCCTGCTCGCCGGCGTGGGGCTGCTGCTGGCCGTGGGCATGCTGCAGGACGGGGAGGCGTCCCCACGCCGTCTCGCCGTGCTCTCGCTCGTACTCGGAGCGGCGCTGCTCACCAAGTTCACCGCACTTCTCGTGGCGGGACCGGTGCTGCTCGCGCTGCTCCTCATGATCCTCGTCGTGGAGCGCACGCACCCCCGGCGCGCGATCGGGCGCGTGGTGGCCCTTCTCGTGCCGCTGCTGGCCGTGGCCGGCTGGTTCTACGCGCGCAACGTGATCGAGTACGGTCGGCCCTTTGTCGGCAACTGGGACCTCCCGGATCCGCGCATGGCCTGGTGGTCGCCGCCGGGCTTCCACACCCCGGGCTATTACCTGCGCTTCGGTGAGTCGCTGGTGCGTCCCTTCTACGCGGGCTTCGTCTCGTTCTGGGACGCGCTCTACTCGACGCTCTGGGGCGACGGCTTCCTGGGCGGGCGCGCGGGTGTGGGCGCGCGCCATCCGCACTGGAACTACCAATTCATTGCCCTCGGCTATGCGCTCGCGCTGCCGGCGACGGCGCTGCTCGTGGCGGGCTTCGTGCGGACGTTGCGCGGCGCGTGGCGCGACCCCGAGCCGGGTCGACGCGCGGCCTTCGGACTCCTGCTGCTGATCTCCGCCGCCATGGGCTTCGCGATCTTCTGGGCCACCCTGGCGCTGCCCTACCATGGCCAGGCCCGCGCCTCCTACCTTCTCGCTCTCACGCCCGTCTGGGCCTTCTTCTTCGCCTGGGCGACGAGCGGGCTCGACGGCTGGCTGGCGGCCCGGGGCGGCACGACGGCGCGCACCCTGCTCGTGGCATGGCTGGGCGCGCTGTTCGGCGTGCTCTACCTGGGCTTCGCGGGCTGACGACCCCGCGCTCCGGAGGGCGCGTGCCCGAGTCGGCGCAGCTCGCGGCGCAGCGCGGGGTCGAGCGGGCCTCCCCGCGCGAGCCCGCGCTCGAGCGCGAGGATGGCCGCGCGGTCCTCGCCACGCACGCGATGAGCCAGGGCGAGGGTCAGCAGCTCCGCCTGGGCCAGGTCGTCGCGCCGAGCCAGCCGCTCCACCCAGCGCCCGGCCATGCCCGAGACCACGGCGTCGAACTCGGGCGTCCCGGCCAGCGGCCCGAGCAACGGGTCGCCGAGCACGGCGTCGAAGCGGTCGTAGCCGCGCTCGAGCGCTGCGCGTAGCGCCCCGGTCGCCGCGGGCACGTCCCTCGCCATGGCGGCGCGCCGCGCGCGCAGCAGATGGGCGCTCACGCCGTCCGGGTAGTGCCGGGCGGCGTCCGCCTGCAGCAAGGCCGACGATCGCCAGATGTCCACCCGCCCGTGGGCCCGCACGGCGAAGAGCGCCAGCACCACGAGGGCTGCAGCGAGGGATGCCCGGGGCGCACGCGCGCCGAGCCGTTCGAGCGCAGGTGCCATCGCCAGCAGCGCGCCCCCCAGCAGGCCCGGAAGGATCGTATAGAGGTAGCGGTCGGCGAGTGGATACGGGAAGGGGAAGAACTGGGCCACCGGAAGGAAGGACACCCCTGCCCACACCCACCATGCAGCCTCCTCGCGACCGAGGCGCAGCGCGTGCACGGTGCGGGCGCCGATCGCGCCGATCGCCGCCAGGCCGAGCAGCCACCAGGGATCCAGCAGGGAAATCGCGGGCTGCGGCTCGTGAAAGGCCGAGAGGCCCCAGGTGGTCGTGGCCATGGCCAGGTAGCGCCCGGCGAAAGCCACGCTCGTTCGAAGCCGCACCCAGGGGTCTGGATCCAGCGCCTCGATGTGAGCGCCGCTGGCGCGCGAGAAGGCGCCGAGCTCCACGGCTGCGAAGCCCAGGAAGAGCACGAGCCAGAGCGCGAGCCAGCGAAGGCCGCGACCGCCCGCCAGACCACCCGCCGTGCCGCCACGGAGCCACCAGAGCACGGCCGCCACCGGCAGGGCGAAGGCCGCGGTGGGCTTGGCCAGGAGCGCCAGGGCGAAGGCGCCGCTGGCGAGCGCCGGACGGCGCTCGAGAGCCAGTAGCGCCAGGCCGGCCAGCGTGAGCGACGCGCTCGACTTGAGCTGCGAGATCCACGCCACCGCCTCCACGTTGGCCGGATGCACCAGGAAGAGCGCGCCGCCGAACGCGGCCGCCGCATCCCGCAGCCCCGAGCGTCGCAGCAGGAGCACCAGGACCAGCGAGGCGGCGGCGTGAAGCACCAGATTCAGCACGTGGTGGCCCCACACGTCGGGTCCGAACGCGCCCCAGGCGGCGCGGTGTAGCAGCAGATGGACGGGCGCGTAGTTCTCCACCAGCGTCACGGCCTCGCCACCGGGATCGAGAATCCCGCGTGCGCTCGCGGAGCCGTTCACGAACGGGTTGTTCACCACGTAGTGGAAGTCGTCGGAGACGAAGGGCCCCTCGAGAGCACCTGCGTAGAGGACGAAGCCCGTCACCAGGAACGCCGCCGCGCAGGCCCCGAGACGGCTCACTCCGGACCTACCGGCGCGTCTGCCTCGAGCAGGCGGGTCACGAAGGGCAGCATCGACTCGGCGGCGATGGCGTGGCCCTGCTCGTTGGGATGCTGGTCCACCGCCGAGACCCAGAGCTCTGCGGCCTCCCGACCCAGGAAGGCGGGGAGCAGACTGTGCACGGGCAGATCGTTCGCGCGCGCGAAGGCCTCGAGTGCGTCGCAGATGCCCCGGAAGGGATAGTCCGGGCCGAGCTCCACGAGCACGGGGAACACGACAAGGGCCGCCCGGGCCCCGCGCTCGCGCGCGAGATCCCGCAGCCGCAGCAGATTGGCCTGGGCACGCCGCCACTCCGCGGTCTCCGCGTCGTCCCCGAAATAGGCCTGGAGGAAGTGCTGGGTGTAGAGCCGCCCCACCGCGCGGCGGTCCAGCTCGTCTCGGATCAGGCGATGCAGGTGCGAGATGCGGTAGAGCGTGGACTGGCGATTGCGCAGCGCAATGTGCCGGACGCGTCCGAACACCTCGGGAATCGACTCGGTCTGGGTCCCGTCGCGCAGGAAGAAGACGATCAGCAGCAGATCCGGCTCGAAGCGAGGTGCCACCCGGTTCCAGAGGCGGAGCCAGTCCCCGGTGAGGGAGCCCGGCAGTCCCCCGTTCAGTACCTGGACCCCGCCCGGGAAGCGACCGCTCGCCCCGAGCTCGCGCTCCAGGATCTGCGGGAAGACCGCTTCGCGGTCGGCCACCCCCGTGCCGAAGGTGAACGAGTCGCCCAGCACGAGCACGCGCACCTGGCCCGGGGGCTTGGGGCCCACGATCTCCTCGTCGCGAAGCCGAAACGCGTTCAGCCGATAGGGATGGGATTGGTGCTGCGTCTGGCCCACGATGAGCCGCTCCCACCAGGGGGACGTCCAGAGCAGCCGTGCCACACCCTCAGCCGCTCCCAGCGCCACCGCGGTGCCGGCCAGGAGCAGCGCCAGGCGCTTCAGCGCCTCGGAGACGTGGATGCCAGCAGGCATGCGCGTTCACCCGCTTCCGGAGGGGTGGCGGGAAGCGTGCGGGATTCGCGCATGGCCGTCCACGCGCGACGCGCGCGGCAGCGGGAGGGGCGGCGCAAAGCGCCTCGCCAGGAGCCGTCGCGCCTCCGCAGCGGTCAGCAGCGGTGGGAAGCGGCGCGGCTGCGGGCTCGAGGTGCCGGCGCCCAGTCGCGCGCGCACGGCGCGCTCGAGCCGGCGCGAGCGCTCGTCGCGCGGGTCCAGGCGCCGGAGCTGCCCGGCGGCCTCGAGGGCCTGGTGCGTTCGGCCCAGGCGAAGCAGTCCCCAGACGATCCGGCGTCGCGGCGCCTTGGCCCGGGGACGCAGGCTCCTTGCCTTGCGGTCGACGTCCAGCTGCTCCTCGTAGAGTCCGAGCAGCGCGTAGAGGGCGCCGAGCTGGGTGAGGGCCGAGAACCGCCGATCCACCCGGGTGGCCGCTGCGCCGGAGAGGATCTCGCGAAAGTCGATGGGGACGACCCGGCGACTCGAGGCCCAGCCCACGTGCCGGCGCACGACGGCCGCCAGATCCAGGCCCTGGTCGGCTTCGAACGGGATGTCCCGCCGCGCGTAGTAGCGCTCGATCCGACGCAGATTCTCCCGATTGCGGTCGTTGTTGCGCACGTAGACCGCCTGATCGACGGTTCGAAAGGCAAGGATCCAGCCCGCCGTGCGCTCCAGGTGCGCGGTGGTGTAGGGCAGCACGTCTCCCGGCAGACGCTCCACGGGAAGACCGACCCCCACGAAGACGTCCACTCCCCGCCGCTCGAGCACGTCCACGAAGCTCTCGCCATCCCGCGTGCCCCGCCCATCCTTCACGGCCATGTAGTCGTCCATCACGGCCCGCGGATAGCGCTCCGTGCGGCCATCGATGAAGGTCCGCAGCCGGGGTGCCAGCCAAAAGCCCAGGAAGCCTCCGTCGACGTACGCGTTGTACAGCTTGCCGCGCAGCCCGGCCTCCAGGAGGAAGCGCGTCGCCTCGACGGGGTAGCCTTCGAGCTCGTATGGGGTGGCGAGATACGCCGAAGCGTTCGGTGGCATCCGGTCGGACAGGGACCCGACTACATCGTCGGACGAGAAGGCGACGAGCAGCAGCGCGCACGCGCCGGCGGGCGCCCAGCGGCTCCAGGCCGGCGCGGGTAGGCGCGCGCTGCGGTGGACGACGAACAGGATCGGGAAGACCAGCATCCACTGGAAGCGAATCGAGGCGAGGAGCGCCACGATCGAGGCCGCACCCAGGCCCAGCAGCATGACGTCCTTTCGGTCGCCGAGCGCGTTGGAGCGCCTGCGCAGGAACGACGCCAGGCCGACGAGAGTCGCGATCAGGAACGCAGCCAGCAGCACGTTCGTCACGACCCAGGCCGAGAAGCTGCTGGAGATGCCATAGTACCTCCAGCGAAACGGGTTGAAGGACGTCCACTCGTCCGCGATCGCGTAGAGCGCGGCGTCCTCCGAGAAATGCAGGAACGTGAGATGCTGCTCGAATCCGCGTGGATTGAGCGCGCTGGCGAGGACGCCCACGGCCAGCGCTGCGAGCAGGCGTCTCACCAGGCGCGCGTCGATGGCCGACCACGCCTCGCCGCGCATCACGCGGCGCAGCGCGAGCCCGCACAGCGCAGCGACCAGCAGAAGCGGCCCGAGCATGAAGAGGGAGTGGAAGTTGCACCAGACGACGAGCAGCAGACCGGAGAGTGCGACGCGGGACCACGAGGGCGCTTCTCCCCGCTCGAGCAGCAGGCGGTAGTAGAGGAACGCGGCCGGGATGCTCACGAGGTCGGGCCGAAGCTGCACGAGACGCCACCACGCGATCACGACGAAGCTGCTCGTCGCCACCCAGGCGATCGCCCTCGAGCCGCCCGCGGCGCGGACGAGCGAGTAGACGAGCCAGAGGATCGCGGCCACGAGCAGGACATGCGTCAACCGCAGCCCCGTGAAGCCGGCCGCGCGTTCCACGGCGTAGGCCGCCACGCCGAAAAGCCACTCGTGATGCACCTCGCCGGGGCCCGGGGCGGTGTGCAGCAGCGGGTCGGGGCGCGGCGCAACGCCGTGGGTCGCGTAGGTCTCGCCCATCTTCAGATGCCACCAGACGTCGGCGGTGCCGACGGGACGGCCGCAAAGCAGCAGCAGGAAGCCCGCCAGGGTCAGGGAGAAGGCGGCGCAGCTCCATGCTGCGGCCCCGGCACGCGCTCCCGTCGGGCGATCCTCGCGCAGCATCCGGCCGCTCCTCAGGGGCTCGATCCCTTGCGTCGGAAGACCAAAAGCCGCCCCTCCGAGCCGCGGCGGGTTACGGAGGCGTCGGCAGTGGGAGACGCGGGGTAGCTGCGCTCGAGCGCGTAGTGCTCGCCCAGCACGGCGAAGGTCTCGGCCGCCAGTCGGCGTGCCCCGGCCGGAAACTCGCTCAGCGAGACGGCGACGTCCACCATCACCACGTAGCGCGGGCCGTCCTCACGCAGCTCCCGGATGAATCGCGCCCGGGCCTCGGGGGCGAACGAGTACGGGCCGGTCAGCAGATAGGTGTGGGCCATGCGCGAGGAGGACGGCCGTGCGGCGTAGAAGTAGAGCTGGGGCTCCGAGCCCACGACGAGGAACGGCTCGTCCGGCGCCGTGCGCTCGGCCACGTAGGCCGCCACACGCTCCGCCTGTGCGGCGGGCGGGAGAGGTTCGAGCGCACGAGCCACCGTAGCCCCAGGATCCCATAGGGTGGCGGCCCCGTGATACGCAGGCCAGACCCAGGGCGCCAGCAGCAGGGCGCCGAGCGCAGCACGCTCGGCGAGCCCCCTGCGCGCCGCGATGGCACCGAGCAGCCAGGCGCTGCCACTCCCGACACCGAGCGCGAGCGGCACGATCACCGGCTCGTAGTAGTGGACGTAGAGCTTGCCTGCGGTCACCGCGGCCCCGAGCGTGGTCGCGAGCAGAAGCCAGAGGCCACCGGCAGGAGTGCGGGAGGCCCGGATCGCCAGCGCAGCGAGGCTCGCGCCGCCGAGCATCCAGAAGCCCCAGTCCCAACGCGCTACGAGTCGCAGCGCCCACCCGAGGCGGGAGGGCAGCTGCGAGAGCTCGAGCTCGCGCCGTCCCACGTACTCGAGGTTGTGGGTCCAGGTCGCCTCCAGATGGGCAGCCAGCGCGCCCTGCGACGCGAAGAAGAGGAGCGTGGCCGCGAGAACGGTGCCGAAGCCGAGCCCTGCCAGACCCACCTGGGCCGCCACGCGCACGCGCGCTGCACGATCGCGGGACGCGAGAAGACCGCGCCAGGCGGCCTCCGCCCCGAAGAAGAGCAGCAGCGCCGCGCCGGTCTGCTTGGTCTGGTAGGCCAGCCCGGCGCAGATCCCCGCCAGGACCATGCGCACCCCGCTCCCGGTCCGTGCGCCCACGAACCAGAGCCAGGCGCCCGCGGCCAGCCAGAGCAGCATGAAGAACTCCGTGCTCGCCGCATGGACGATCCCGCACTGGTCGAAGGTCATCACGCAGAAGGCGGTCGTCGCGACGAGGGCGGCCCGCGTGTCGAAGAGGGCGCGGCCGAGCAGGAAGACGAAGAGCGCCGTGAGCGTCCCGTAGAGCGTCGTCGTCACCCGCACCGCCTCGATGCTCGGCCCGAACAGCTCGATCACGCCGGCCATCCAGTAGAAGAGGAATGGCGTCTTCTGGTTGTAGACGTCCAGGTAGGGAACCGCGCCGCGCAGGATCTCGCGCCCGAGGTGCACGTACTCGCCTTCGTCGCGCACGAAGGGGACGCTCCGGAACGGCCATCGCGCCATGAAGTTGAGGGCGAGCACGAGGCCGAGCGCGCCGGCGGTCGGCAAGGAGGGACGGAATCCGCGCCCCCACGAGGCGATGCCCGGCGCTTCGGATCGGATCGTGCCTTCCCTCCCGGCTCGAGAAGACGAGCGCTACCGTCGATCCGAGCGCCGCGAACGCTCCGCCCGGGCTGCCGCGTCGGGCGGCACGTATAGCGTGCCGGACTCTGCGACCGGCGATCTCACGGCCTGGAAGCCGTGGATGAGGGCGTAGCGCCGTAGCTGCTGCTCACCCCAGGCATCGCCATAGAGGCCCACCAGGATTGCGGCGGGCGGCTTCTCTGCGAAGGTCTTGAACAGGGTGCTCCGGGACGTGGCGACCGTGCGGGCGCGCTGCTCCTCGGTCAAAGCGTAGCCGACGCTGAACAGGAACGGTCCGGTGGCGAACTCCAGATAGATCGGAAGGTCCGCCTCGATCACGCGGATGGGGGCCAGGGTCGCCACGGGGCCGCGCGGATCGGGCCCGAGCCGCTCGGAAACCCAGCGAGCCTCCGCCCGGTGGCGCATGGCCACCCAGCGCTCCGGGCTGGCGACCTGCGGGAGCGCTTCGATCATACCGCTCCCTGGAACCGAGATGCCGATGCCCACCCAGACGAGCAGCCCGATCACGCGGCGTCCGCGAGCCGCGGCGGCGCCGGAGAGAGCCGCGATCACCAGGATCGCGTAGGGCACCGGCATCGCGAAGTACTGGGGCCACGACGGTGTGGGAAAGCACGCCGCCGCGGCGCTCGCCACGAAGAGGAGCGTCCCGACGCCCAGGGCGAAGCTCCGGAAGCTTCGCGCCTCGGGCTCGTCCCGGGCGTCGTCCCGATGCCTCGGTCGCCAGCATGCGGCGCCCAGCGCGCCCAGACCGACGCCGAGCAACGCCAGGCTCGAGGCCCGAAGAAGCACTTCGTCCAGGATCCAGGCGGCCTTGGAAGCAGGATCCATCGCCCGCTCGTATCCGAACAGCTCGCGCCACTCGCTCGAGAGCCAGTGGAATTGGACGTTGTTGAACCAGAAGAGCTCGGGATCCCGAAGCAGGTAGTAGAGCACCGGGATCGAGCCGAGCAGGAGGCCGAGCGTCATGGGAGCCAGGCCCCGCCCCAACCGCTCCCTCCAGCCAGTCCTCGAGACGAAGCACGATACGAGCGCGAGCGGTGCCGTCGCGGCGAGGTAGTAGAGCTTGGTTCCCACCCCCAACGCGGCGAGCGCGCCGCTGGCGACGAGCGGGCCGGACTTCGTGTCGTGCCGGCGCGCACGCAGCAGCATCGTCAGCGCGGCCAGCGACAGAGTCATGGCGAGCACGTAGTTCGAGGTTTCCCAGAGAATCCTCAGCATGTGATGGTTGAGGGCGAAGAGGACGCACAGCGCAAAGGCGAGCCATGCGTCGTGCGTGAGCGGACGAGCGATCCGGTGCATCAGGAAGATGCTCAGCAACCATAGCAGCCAGGTGAGCAGCTTCGCCTTGAGCAGGTAGTGGCCGGCGCCCGTGATCTGGTAGAGGCCGCCATAGACGTGGGGCAGGACAGGCGTCTGGAGGTAGGCAAAGTCGGCGTACAGCGACTTGCCCTGGAAGAGCAGGAACCCCGCCGTCACGTACATGTTCTCGTTGGGGTTCTCACGGACCATCGCGATGGCGAAGGAGCCGATCAGGAGCAGCAGCAGGATTGCCGCCCCCAACGAGCGCCGAGCCACGGACTTCCGAGCGCCTAGCACGACCCATCACGATACATCAGCGCGTCAAGGGACAGCCGTTCCGGTCGGTCGGTCGGCAGCCGCTTGCGGCGTGATAGACTGGCCAGATGGCCGCGCTGCGTTCTGACTCGCTGGAGCGGATCGTCCCCGACCAACTCGACGAGTCCGGCGCCACCGGTCGGGAGACCCTCGAGCTCCACGTCGAGCGCTACGCCTGGGCAGCTCGCTTCCTGCGTCCGGGCCGCCTGCTCGACCTGGCCTGCGGCGTCGGCTACGGCACCCGGCTGCTCGCCGACCGCGCCTCGGTGGCGGTGCACGCCCTGGGCGTCGACCGCTCGGGGGATGCCGTCCGCTACGCGCAGCGGCGCTACGGAAGCGGTGGCGCCCGCTTCGAGGTGGGCGACGCCATGACGTTCGACGACCCGGAAGGCTTCGACTCCATCGTATCGCTGGAGACGGTGGAGCACCTGAAGGAGCCGGAGGCGTTCCTCGCCCGCATGGTGCGACTGCTGCGACCAGGGGGCGTCCTGGTGGCTTCCGTGCCCTCGACGCCTTCCGTGGACCTCAACCCCCATCACTGCCACGACTTCACCGAGGCCTCGTTCCGACGCATGGTGGCGCCGCACGGCCTCAAGGAGCTCGACTGCCTGCGACAGGGCCAGCCGGTGCGTCTTGCCGCGATCCTGACGCGCAGCGAGTCGCGCCTGTCCGACCTTCGGCCGAAGCTCTGGCGCTACTACCTGACTCACCCGAGAGCTGTCCTGCGCAGGATCGGCGCGACGCTTCGCTACGGGTTCTCGAACCGCTACCTGACGATCGCCTGGGAGAAGCCGGCCGTCTGAGGCCGCACCGCGCATGTCGCCCCAACGCGTGCTGATCGTGCCGGCCTTCAACGAGGCCGCCCACCTGGCGGACGTGCTACGGCGGGTGCGGGACGCCGCCCGGGACTTCGCGATCGTCGTGGTGGACGACGGCTCCTCCGATGCGACGGCGCGCGTCGCGGCGCAGGCGGACGCCACCGTGCTCAGGCACCCCTCCAACCTGGGCTACGGCGCGGCGCTCCAGACCGGGTACAAGTTCGCGCTTCGACACGGGGCCGCCCTGGTGGTCCAGATGGATGCGGACGGACAGCACGATCCCGGTCAGATCGCGCGACTGGCCGCGCCGGTGGAGCGAGGCGAGTTCGACCTGGTGATCGGCTCGCGCTTCCTCGGCGCCGGGGGCTATCGGATGGGCTTCGCCCGCAGCCTGGCGCGCTGGATGTTCGAGCGCGTCGCCCGGAGCTTCGGCCTGAACGTCACCGACCCCACCTCCGGCTTCCAGGCCATGAACCGAGGGGTGTTGAAGCTCTACGTGGGCGACTTCTTCCCGAGCGACTTTCCGGACGTGGACGTGCTGCTCGTCGCCCACCGACACGGATTGCGCATCGGCGAGTGCGCGGTCGAGATGGGACCGGGCCTGCGCCCCACCACGCTCCATGCGGGCCTCGCCCCGCTCTACTACGTGTACAAGATGCTGCTCTCGATCTGGGCGGCGTCGTCGCGTGCGCAGCCGGACGCCGCGGGAGAAGGAGGACGACCATGACCGAAGCAGCGCGCCTGGCGGAGCTGCGCGAGCTGTTCCTGAGCGCGCCCGGCTCGGGGACCGCTCGGGCGATCGCGATCCTGGGGAGCCTGGCGCTGGCGGCGGTGGTGCTGTGGCTGGTGCGACGCCGACGTCTGCGGGAGGAGTACACGCCGATCTGGCTGGCGGTCTCGCTCGGGATCGCGGCCGTGAGCCTCCACCAGGGTCTGCTGCGCGCGCTCACCGAGGCCGTCGGAGCCTGGTCCCTCAGCTCGACGCTCTTCTTCTTCGGGGAGATCTTTCTGCTGGTCATCTGCCTCAACTACGCCGTGCGTCTGTCCCGGATCACGCTCGGCCTGAAGACGCTCACCCAGGAGATCGCGCTGCTGCGCGCCGAGCTGGATGGCCGGCGGGGCGGAGACGGCTAGCCCGCCGCAGGCGGCTTCCCCGCCCCGGGACGGCGTCGCCGCGGCGACCGACGGCTTCTGCCTGGCCTTCGGAGCCTGGACGCTGCTCTGCCACGGCATGGTGTTCCTGGGCGGGAGCCTGCGGGCGCTCGCGGCGGGCGCTCTCGCCCTGGCGCTGGTGGGCGCCGCGCTGCTACTGGCTCGCCGCCGGGCTCCGCGCCCGCGCCCGGGCGCCGTGGTGTGGGGACTCGGCGGCCTGGGTGCACTCGTCACGTTGCTCTGGATCCGGCCGGATCTGGACGATGCCTTCTACGTGAACCTGGCCGTGAGCGCCATGGACGCCCCCGGGCAGGCGTTGCTGCGCTTCGATGGGCTCCACGGCCTCGGCCTGCCCCTCCACCTGCCGGTCTACCGCCTGCACGCGTTCGAGCTGCTGGCCGCGCTCGCCGGGTACGCGACCGGGACCGAAGCCATCGTCTGGCTCCACCTCGTGTTCCCGCCGCTCGCCGCCTTGCTCGCCGTGCTGGCCCACGCGCGTCTGCTGCGCATCCTCGCCCCCGAGCGCTGGCTCGCCGCCCTGCTCGTCGTGGTGGCGATTCTGCTGCTGGTGGGGGGCACGCATCGCTGGGCCAGCAACCTGGGCTTCGTGCGCCTGCACCAGGGCAAGGCGCTGCTGGTCTCCGTGATGGTGCCCCTGCTGGCGGCGCTGGCGCTGGAGTTCGCGCGCGCTCCCTCGGCCGGGCGGCTGATCCGCCTCGGCGCCGCCCAGGTGGCCTCGGTCGGGCTCTCGGCCACCGCGCTGTGGCTGGCTCCCTTCGTCTCGGGCGTGGCGCTCCTCGCGGCGGCGCCCGCCTCGCGGCGGGGGCTGGCCATCCTGGCGGCAGGTGCCCTCCCCTCCCTCTACCCGCTCGGGCTCGGGCTTCGGCTGCGAAGCGAGACGGCCGCACGGCTTCCCGCCGCGCCGGAGAGCGCGCCCGAGCTCGACGGGCTCGCGCACGCCGCGCACCTGGTGCTCGGCGATGGTGCGCTCGCCGTCGCGGTGGGCTTCTCGCTGCTCGCCGCCTGGGTCTTCGCCGCCCCGGGCATCCCGCGCCGTTTTCTCGTGCTCGCGCCGGCGGCCTTCGGTCTGCTGCTCTTCAACCCGCTCGCCAGCCCGTGGATCGCCGAGCATGTGACCGGCGCGAGCGCGTACTGGCGCACGTTCTGGGTTCTCCCGCTGCCGGTCTTCCTGGCCCTGCTGCTCACGGCGCCCCTCTCGCCTCGCACGGCGTCCTGGCGGCCGTTCCTGCGCCTCGGGGCGACGCTCACCCTCGTGGCCGGGTTCCTGCTCTGGATTCCCGAGCAGCGGGTGCTCAGTGCCCGGAACGGCGTGTCCTTCGCGCCGTTCGCGCTCGAGGTCCCGCCCGCCCACGGCGCCGCCCGGGTCCTGGCGGAGGCGGTTGCCTCGGAGGCCACGGTCCTGGCGCCCTTCGACGTCTCCCCGTGGCTCGTGACGCTCCACGGGCATCCGCGGCCGCTGGCGGTGCGGGGGGTGTACCTCACGCCGTACGCGGCCGAGCTGGGCGAGGAGAACGTGCGGCGTCGCCTCGACCTCACGCACTGGATCTCCACGCCCGAACGCTACCAGGCCAGGAGCGGGCACTTCCTGGCGGAGCTCGCGGCCTTCGACGTGGAGGCGGTATGCGTGCCCATGGACCGAGCAGCGGGCCGACGCATCGGCGCGGAGCTGCGGCGTCGGGGGTTCGTTCGGGTGGCGACTCCGGGGCCCTGGGCCGTGTGGCGCCGGTCAGCCGCCGAGAGACCGTGACTCGGAGCGCAGCGCGCTCGCGCCGCCTGGCCCTCGCTGCGATCGTGATTTGCGGGCGGAGACGTGCAGCCCCCACGACGGGATCCTGCCCAGCAGACGCGCCTCCCACCAGAGCAGTCCGTCCGCGGCCCGGATGGCGCCGGCCAGTCGACTGCGGGGTTGGGCTCCCCAGCCCGCCGCGCCGCCGATCAGATCGGCCGTGCTTCGCGGTCCGCCCCGACGACGTCGCGCGGCGGCGAGCATCAGGAAGGCGGTGAGGTCGGCGAGGTT
>JBFGJV010000009.1:0-31098 GCA_041577015.1 Myxococcota bacterium | reverse complement strand
TCGTCGGCCACGACGGGCGCGGAATTGCCCAGCGCCTTCGGGCCGCGTCCGGCCGGCCGGGCGCGGCGCCCCCCCCGCGCGTCCGCTCCGGCGCGCTCGGGCGTCGCGTCGCGCCCGGCGCTGCCCGGCGTGGAGCCGCCCGGACCGGGATTCGAAGGTCCGTCTCCGAGGCGTCGCTCCAGGGCGTCCAGGCGAGCCAGCAGGCGCTGGACGTCCTCACCCTCCGCCAGGGTCGCGATCCGCACCAGGGCCATCTCCAGCACGGCGAAGGGCTGCGGGGCCCAGGCCAGATCCTCCTGCTCGCGCAGCAGGGCCCGGAACATGCGGCGCAGCCGGGCGGGCTCCGCCCGCGCGGCGACCTCGCGCAGCTCCGCGAGCTCGGCCTCGCCTCCTTCCACCAGCCCTGACGCGTCGGGAGCGACGCGCAGCACCACGAGGTCTCGCAGCGTCTCGAGCAGCGCGGCCCCCAGTCGTTTCGCATCCACACCGGCCTGCGCCGCGCGTCCCACGGCTTCCAGGGTCGCCGCCGGATCGCCGGCCACACAGGCCTCCAGCACGCTCAGCAGCAGGCGCCGGTCGATCAGGTCCAGCATCTCTGCGACGCGTGCGTCGTCGACCTTCGCGCCTCCGAAGGCGACCACCTGGTCCAGGAGCGTGAGCGCGTCGCGCAGCGATCCCTCACCCTCCCGCGCCAGGGCCTGAAGGCTCGCGGGCGAGATCTCGATCTTCTCCGCGCGCGCGATCGCGCCGAGCCGCTCCACCACCTCGGCCGTGGGGATCCGGCGCAGGTCGTGACGCTGGCAGCGGGAGAGCACGGTGTAGGGAATGCGCTCGGGGTTCGTGGTGGCGAACACGAACAGGCTGCGGGGCGGGGGCTCCTCCAGCGTCTTCAGCAGCGCATTGAACGCTGCGGTCGAGAGCATGTGCACCTCGTCCACCACGAAGATCCGGTACTTGCCCGGAGCCGGCGCGTAGCGCACGGCCTCGATCAGGTCGCGCACGTCGTCGACGCCGGTGCGGCTCGCGGCGTCCATCTCCTGGACGTCGGTGGAGGTGCCGGCGGCGATCTCCCGGCACGCTGCGCAGTCGCCGCAGGGCGTGTCCGTGGGGCCCTTCTCGCAGTTGAGGCAGCGGGCGAGGATGCGCGCCAGCGTGGTCTTGCCCACCCCGCGTGGGCCCGTGAGCAGCAGCGCATGCGGCACGCGACCCTGGCGGATCGCGTTGCGCAGCGCCGTGGTCACGTGGTGCTGGCCGGTGACCTCGTCGAAGCTTCCGGGCCGCCACTTGCGCGCGAGAACCTGATAGCTCAACGGGGGGTCGAACCTCGGTGTGCCTGGAGCTGCGGCGAGGCGGGATCGCAGGGCACCCCCGCCCACCGTCGAATGCCCACTACCGCTGCTCCCTTCCGGGCCTGACGGAGTTCGCGGGCCTTCGGACTCGGGCGGGACCCTGCGATCGCGCCTCACCGCAGGCGAGACGCGAATCTACCCGGCCCCTTCGGAGCGGTCAAACTCGGGGCGGGCGGAACCTTGCCTGTCAGCGCTCGGGTTCGCGAATCGTCCGGAACTCCGCCCCCCGTCCCGTGTAGCCGTGTTGCCCGACGAAGCTGCGCAGGTTCCGCAGCGTGTGATACGGCATCGCGACCACCCACGACCCCGCCAACCATGCCGGCAGGCGGCCGCCCGATTCGCTCTGGAACTGGTAGGTCACCTGAACCGTCCCATCGGGGCGGGGTGCCAGGCGGTACAGCCCGTGGGCCCGGGGGATGCGCACGTGTCCCTTTCGGGGGGGCATCGCGGCGGCGTCCGACTGCATGCGGAGTGTGACCACGCCAGTTTCGTCGTCCTGGTCGAGCGTCCAGCGCATCACCACGTCGCGATCGCGCACGGGCCAGGGAGCATTCGTGACGCTGTAGACACTGCCCTGGCGGATGCCGCTCCGCTGCAGGGAACGCGCCTCGCTGCAGTCGTGCATCCAGGCGGGGAACCGGTCCACGTCCATCAGCATCTCGACCAGGGCGCGCAGGGGTGCTCGCACCTCGGTGACGCCCCGGAACTCCTCCAGGCTCCAGCCGGGAGCCGGGCGCGTGTGGACGACGACGCCGTCCGCCTGCTTGCGAAGCCGCCATCCCTCCGCGTCCGCGACGGCCGGCCAGGCGAGCAGGAGCAGCGCCGCGAGGGCGGCGCGGGGTGCTCCCGCCGAGCGCGGGAGCGCGGTGCCAGACCGATGGCCGTCGCATTCCATTTTGGGTCAGCCTACCCGAAGCTTCCCGTACTATGGGGGCGCCGAGGGATGGCGCCCCTCGGGGGTGCCGGAGGTGGAGCCGTGAAGAGGATCGTGTGGGCCGGTCTCACCGGGCTCGCGCTGGCGGCCCTGGTGGCTTCCTCGGCGTCCTCGGGCGCCGGCGAGGATGAGGTCGAGGCGTGCCTTCGCAGCAATCTGCCCGCCCGCGGCAGCATCCAGACGCTCACCCTGCAATCCATCGATCGCGCCGGCGGCTCGCGCGAGATGGCGGGCAAGCTCTACTGGAAGCGCGCGGGGGAGAAGGGCTCGAAGACGCTGCTGCGCCTCTCCGAACCGCTGGACCTGCGCGGCTCCTCCTACCTGCTGCTCGAGCGGGGGGAGGGAGAGAGCGTGGACGTCTTCGTCTATCTGCCGGAGCTCGAGCGCGTGCGTCGCATCACCCCCCACGCCATGTCCGGCTCCCTGTTCGGAACGGACCTCAGCTACGAAGACTTCCGGCGCTTGCAGCGGATCGCCGGGGAGGGAAGCCTCGAACGCCTGCCCGACGCGGAGCTGGACGGACGTCCGAGCTTCGTCGTCCGCATCGTGCCCGACGAAGCGGACGCGTCCGCCTACGAACGGATCCTTGCGCACGTCGATCGCGAGACCTGCGTGCCGCTGCGCGTGGCGTTCTACGAGCGCGGCGACGAGCCGCGGAAGGTGGTAAGCGCGGACGCCGCGAAGCTCTCGAAGGAGGGCGAACTCTGGGTGCCCCGCGTGATCCGGGTGCTCGACCGCAAGGAAGAGACGGAGACGCGGCTCGTGGTCGAGAAGATCGAGATCGATCCCGAGCTTCCCGACCATCTGTTCACGCAGTCCAGACTGGCTCGCGGACGCTGACGGCCTCGCGCTGCACGCGGGCCCACGCGGCGGAGGAGCTGCTCCCGTGACTCGCTGGCTGCGCGTCGTCGCCCGTCGTCCCGGCTGGGTCCTGCTCGCCGTCGCGGCGCTGACCGCCGTCACGTTGCCGGGCCTGGTCGACCTGCGTACGGGCGCGCTGCGCCTGGTGATCAATCCGACGGCCGACTCGCTGCTTCCTTCCGGCGGCGGCGAGGGCGAGCTCTACGAGCGCTCGCGACTCCAGTTCGGCAGCGACGACACCGTCGTGATCGCCCTGGGCGCCGAGGACGTCTTCACCGCTGACGTGCTCGGGGCCGTGGTGCGTCTGAGCGAGCGGCTGTCCCGGGTGGACGGAGTCTACAACGTGGTCTCCCTCTCCACGGCGCTGAACGTGCGCAGCGTGGATGGCGACATCCAGGTGGCGCCCTTCGTCGAGGTCGCGCCTCGCGAGACGCAGGACCTGGAATTCGTGCGGAGCCAGACGCTCGCGAACCCGATCTACGCGGGGACGCTCGTCGCACGCGACTCCCGCACCACGGCGCTGCTGGTCCAGCTGGAGCGCATGTCGGGCCGGGAGCGGGCGGAGCGGGGAATCGTCGACGAGATCGCCCGGATCGCACGTGAAGAGACGCGCGGTCTCGAGCTCTGGATCAGCGGAGCGCCCTACGTCTCGACGCTGCTCTCCCGCCAGATCCTGAACGAGCTGGCCGTCATCCTTCCCACGGTGGTGGGGCTGCTGGCGCTGGTGCTGCTGCTGGGCTTTCGCACCGTACGCGGCGTGGCGCTGCCCCTGGCGACGATCGGCCTGGCGGAGCTGTGGACCCTGGGTGGCCTCGGGCTGCTCGGGCGTGAGCTCAACCTCGTGGCCACCGTCGTTCCGCCGCTGATCCTCACCATCGGCTTCAGCTACGCGATGCACGTCGTGTCCGAGTACTACGCACTGGTGCGTGCTGACGACCAGGCCTCGCGCACGCCGCGCCAGGTGGTGGAGCACACCCTCGGCGAGGTGGGCGTGCCGGTGCTGGTGACGGGCCTCACCACCGCGGCGGGTTTCCTCGCGCTCACGGTGAGCCCGATCGTGGCCATCCAGGAGTTCGCGTGGTTCTCCTTGCTGGGCGTGATGGCCACGGTGCTGGCGTCCCTCACCTTCACGCCCGCCGTGCTGGCCGTGCTGCCCCTGCCCACGAAGCTGCCGGGGCGGGATCCGGGCCGTGTCCTCGACCGCCTGGCGGAGCGCCTGGGACGCTTCGCGACGGGTCGCCGCGCCCTGGTGATCGCCGGCGGCTGCATCGCGCTGGGGATCGCGTTGGTGGGCATGTCGCGCATTCGGGTGGCGTCGGACCTGGTCACCAACTTCCCCGCCGACTCGCCGGTGCGCCACGGCGCCGAGGCGATCAACCGACGCCTGGGGGGAGCCACCGAGGTGCAGGTGCTGGTGGAATCGGACGTCCCCGGCGCCTTCCTGGAGCCGGCCAACCTGCGCCAGCTCGAGGCGCTCCAGGTGTGGCTGCGCGAGCAGCCGGAGGTGGGGGAGGCCACCTCGCTGGTGGACTACGTGAAGATGCTGCACCGCGCGCTTCGGGACGACGCGCCCGAGGCCTTCGTGCTGCCGCAGCGCAAGTCGTTGGTGACCCAGCTCTTCTTCTTCGGCGCCAGCCCCGAGACCGCTCGGCTCGTGGACGCGCGGCACCAGTTCGCGAAGGTCCACGTGCGTGCCCGATCGCTCTCCTCGGGAGAGATCGGCGCCCTCGCGGGGCGCATCGAGGCGCGCCTGGAAGAGCTCCCCCGACACCTGCGCGGCCACGTCACCGGGGGCTCGGTCCTGCTGGGACGCAGCGTGGACGAGCTGGCTCGCGGCCAGTGGTCCAGTCTGTTGGTGGCCTTCGGGGCGATCTACCTGGTGCTCGCCGGGCTGTTCACGTCGTTTCGCATGGGCCTCCGTGCACTGTTTCCGAACTTCCTTCCCATTGCCGTCTACTTCGGCACGCTCGGCCTCACGGGCGTCACGCTCAATCCCTGGACCAGCCTGGTGGGGTGCCTCGCCCTCGGGATCGCGGTGGACGACACGATCCACTACTTCGCGCGCTTCAACGCCGACGCCAAGCGTCTCGGGGACGAACGGCGCGCCACCATCTCGGCCCTGCGCGGTCTGATCCGTCCCGTCACCTTCACGACCGTGGGGCTGTGTGCGGGCTTCCTGGTGCTCGTGGTCAGCCAGCTGCGCAGCCAGGCCGAGTTCGGCGTGCTGGCCTCCTTCACCCTGGCCGTGGCCTGGGTGACCGACGTCACCCTGACGCCCGCGCTGTGCGCCGGCGCCCGCATCGTCACGCTGTGGGATCTGCTGGCGCTGGACCTGGGGCGCGATCCTCAGCAATCCATTCCGCTCTTCGCCGGCCTCGGCGAGCGGCAGGCCCGCATCTTTGCGCTGATGTCGCGCATCCAGGAGGTACCCGCCGGAACGGCGCTGTTCCGGGAGGGCGACAAGGGCAACGAGATGTACGTGATCCTGGACGGGACCTTGCGCACGTCGCTCGAGCGCGAGCAGGGCCGTCTCGAGCTGGCCCGCCTCTCGCGCGGTGACACCTTCGGCGAGATCGGCCTCTTCTCAGCCCAGCGGACCGCCGACGTGGAAGCGCTCACGGACGCGCGCGTGATCGCATTCGATCCCGACGACCTGGAGCGGCTGCGCCGCCGCTACCCGCGCATCGCGGCGCGTGTGTTCCTGAACTTGAACCGCCTCCAGGCCGAGCGTCTGGTGCGCACGACCGCGCGGGTGCGATGAGCACGGCGGAGCTGGGCGCGCGCTGGCTCCCCGCGGTCCGGGTCCGCGAGCGCGGTCGCGCCGGGTTCTTCCTGGCACTCGGTGCCTGCGTGACGCTGGCACAGACGGTGGGGCTGGCAGGTTCCGAGGCGCTGTTCCTGTCGCGGCTCGGCGCGGGCTGGCTTCCGGCGACCTTCGTGCTGGCCTCCGGCACGACGGTGCTTGCCTCGATCGGCTACGCCTTCCGGGTGGGAGCCGCGCGCAACGACCGTGTCGGCGTGGAGCTCCTCGCCGTGGCGGCCTTCGCCGTGGCGGGCGTCGCCTTGGGCGTGACGCTCGGATGGACCTGGACGTTGCCGGCCCTGTTGTGTCTCTACTTCGCGGGCCAGGCGGTGCTGGTGAACCACTTCTGGACGCTCGTCGGCGACCACTTCGACGTGGTGGCCTCGAAGCGCGTGGTGCCACTCTTCACGGCCGGCATGAGCGTGGGGGGTGCCGTAGGCGGGGCTCTCGCGCTGGCCCTGGGACGGGGCGGCTCGGCGTCATGGCTGATCTGGGCCTGGGCGCTGGGTCTGGCCGCGGCCGCCGCTCTGGTCCGTCTCTCGCGTTCGCGACTGCGCCGCTGGGGGCGTCTCGAGTTCGAGGAGGAGGACGAGACCTCGGCGGCGAGCCTCCAGGCGGCCGTGCGCTTCGTGCGCATCGACCCGATCGGCCGCTGGCTGGTCGCCTCGACGCTCGCCATGGTGCTGGCTCTGTTCGTGGCCCAGTACCAGTACTCGGACGTGCTGGCCCGCTCGTATCCGGACGAGGCGCGGCTGGCGGCCTTCCTCGGCCTGTTCCTCGCCGTCACCAACGCGCTCGAGCTGGTGGTGGAGCTCGCGTTGGCTCCCTGGCTGATTCGTCGCGCCGGCGTTCCGCGCACCAACCTGCTGCATCCCGTGCTCACCCTGGTGAGCTTCCTGGTCCTCGCCGCGAGCTATCGACTGCCCGCGGCGCTCCTGGCACGCATGAATCGCGAGATGCTCGAGAACGCGCTGGCCAACCCGGTGCGCAACCTGGTCTACAACGCGCTGCCTCTGCGCTTTCGCGCCCGCATCCGCGCCTTTCTCGAGGGCATCGTGGTGTACGCGGGCATGTCCGTTGCCGGCGTGATCCTCCTGCTCGCCGGCGACCTTCCGCCCGCGGGCCTCTCCCTGGCAGGTGCGGGCCTCGCTCTGCTCTATCTGCTGGCCAACGGACGCGTCCGCATCCATTACCGGCGGGCGCTGGTGGACGAGCTGCGCGCGCGCCGCCTCGATCTGCGCGCGCTGGGCGGGGAGCTGGGTCGGCGCGAGGTCTCGGAGCTCGCCCGCCTTTGGGCGGGCCTGCTGCGGAGCGAGGCGGAGCGGCCGTCACCGGTCCTGCTGGATCTCCCGCCCCTGCTGGCTGCGCGCGGCTTCCTGGAGCCCCTTCGCAACGCTCTCGGGCACTCCCATCCCGCCGTGCGTCGTGCTTCGCTCGCCGCGCTGGCCACCACCGAGATGGCCGGTGACGTTTCGCTCTGGACGCGGGCGCTCGGGGATGCGGATCCCGAGGTGCGGCTCCAGGCGCTCATGCGTCTGCCCGAGGCGCACGAGACCGCCCTGGCGCCGGAGCTGCGCGCCCGGCTGGGGGACGACGACCCGCGTCTGCGCGCCGAGGCCGCCCGCCGCCTGGGTACGGAGGGCCACGAGCGGCTGGTGCGCATGGCGGCCAGTGGCGACGTCCGCGAGGCGCGGGCGGCGCTGGAACGGCTGCCCCGATCCCTCGGCGCCGAGGCGTTGCGCCGCCTGGAGGACCGTCATCCGGACGTACGGGCCGCCGCCCTCGCTTGCCTCGCCCGTCTGGACCGCTGCGCGGAGGCCTCGCTCGGCACGCTGATCGAGGCGCTCGGAGACCCGAGCGCTTCCGTCCGCCTCGCCGCGGTCGCCTGCCTCGCCGCGCACCCGGATCCAGCCGCGAGGGAAGCGCTGGGCCGCGGCCTGGCCGACCCCATCCGCGAGGTTCGCCACGCCGCGGTGGCCGCGCTCGCCAGGCATGGCGACCTGGGCTGCGAGGTTGCCCGGCCGGCTCTGGACGCCGAGAACGAGGTCGAGGTGCGCGCCGCCTTGCGCGTGCTCGGCGCGGTGCAGACGCGTCGGGCCCGGGAGTGGCTGCGCACGGAGCAGCGGCGCCGCGTCCGCGCCGCCTGGCAGGCGCAGCTCGCGCTGCGCGTCGTGCCCCTGGAGTCGGACCGCGGCGGAGCGCTCCTGCGTCTCGCCTACGGCGACGCGTTCACTCGCGAGCTCCGACTCGCCTTCGCCGCTCTGGCCCAGCTCGAGGATTCGTCGGTGGTGCGCAGCGTGGAGCGCACCCTGCGCCACGCGCCCGTGCGCGTCCAGGGTGACGCGCTGGAGGTGCTGGCGAACCTCGGCGACTCCCAGGCGTCCGAGGCCATGGCGTTGCTCCTGGAGCGCAGCGGTCTGGAGGAGCGTCTGGGAAGCCTTCGCCTCGAGCTGAAGGCGCCACGCGATCTGGAGGAGCTTCGTGCCACGGGTCGGGAGTCCTCGTCCCGTTGGATTCGTCTGGCCATGGAGGCCGCGAGCGTGACCGCGTCCGCTCGCGCCGGGGAGAACTTCATGGAGCGTCTGCTGTTCCTGCGTCAGGTGGGCCTGTTCTCGGGTCTCACCCTCGAGCAGCTGGAAGCCATCGAGGGCATGACGCACGAGGTCCAGTTCGTGTCCGGGGAGGTCATCGTTCCCGAGGGTGCGCCGGGCAAGGAGCTGTTCCTGGTGGTGGAAGGCGAGGTGGCGGTCTACAAGGATCACGGCACCCCCCGCGCGGTTCAGCTGAACACGCTCGGTGCGGGCAGCTACTTCGGCGAGATGGCGGTGCTGGACAACGCGCCGCGCAGCGCGACGGTGGTGGCCGTCGCGCCCACGCGCCTGCTCACGCTGGATGGCGAGCGGCTGCGCGAGCTCGTGCACGACATGCCCGAGATCGCCTTCGAGATCTTCCGCGTGCTGGCCGCCCGCATCCGACGCGCGGAGGAAAGGCTCTCGAGGGGCGACGGCTCGGCGAGTTAGGAGGTACGCCTGGCCCCGAGGGGGGCTTCCGGGTTGGCGGAGAGGGTGGGATTCGAACCCACGGATGGGCAAGCCCATCACCTGATTTCGAGTCAGGCCCGTTCAACCGGACTCCGGCACCTCTCCGCAGCGGGCAAGGCTAGCACCGCGTCTCGTGCGACGTCGCGCGCGGCGCGTGCTACCTATCCGGCGGCTCGGCGCACACGGGCGCCGAACGCGGTGCGAGGCACGCGGCTGCGTGGCGCGAGACGATCTGATCCAGGCCACCGGGACGGTCGAGAAGATTCTCGGCGGAGGCCGCTACCAGATCGCGCTCGAATCGGGACAGACGGTGACGGCCCAGCTCTCCGGGCGCATGCGCCGCTTCCGCATCCGTGTGATCCCTGGCGATCGGGTGCAGGTGGGCCTCTCGCCCTACGACCCCACCCACGGCTTCATCACCTTCCGCCTGCGCGAGGGCCAGCCGCCCCCCGGCCGGAGCTAGCCGCGACCCCGACCCGCTCGACGATCCTGGCCCTGCGCGCCCTCCAGCGCTGGGACCGCTTCCGGCTGGCGCGGCTGGCGGCCCGCCATCCCGGCTTCGTGGTCCACCCGGGCGCGAGCAGCAACCTCGCCAGCGCGCGCTTCGTGCTGGCCCCGGACGCGCGGGTCACGATCGGACCCGGCGTCGTGACGGAGCGCATCCCCGGGGCACTGCGTCTGCTGGTGGAGGCGGGCGCCAGCGTGGAGGTCGAGGCGGGCGTCTGGCTGCGTACGGAGCTGGGTCCGGTGGTGCTGGCGGCCTTCCAGGGGGCCCGCCTGCGCATCGGGCCCGACGCCTTCCTGAACGGCTGTCACGTGAGCGCCAAGCACTCGGTTTCGCTGGGCCGCCGCGCCTTCGTGGGCCCGGGCGTGCGCATCTTCGACGCCGACCAGCACGACCTCGACGCCGACACCCCCGAACGGGGGGCACCCGTCACGGTCGGCGACCACACCTGGATCGCCTCCGACGCCACCGTCTTGCGGGGCGTCACGATCGGCGACCACGCCGTCGTGGGCACCCGCTCGCTGGTGACGCGCGACGTCCCCCCGCACGGGATCGCCTACGGCGTCCCGGCCCAGGTGCGGGGGCGCGCTGGCGATCGCACCGCCGCGCGCTGAGCTAAACTCCCGCCATGGCCCCGACGCGCATCGCCGTGTTCGGACAGGCCGCCTTCGGTCGCGACGTGCTGCTCGGACTCCTCGACGCCCATCACGAGATCGTGGCGGTGCACGTTCCCCCGAGCCGCGGTCGTCCCGACCCGCTCGCGGAGGAGGCGGAGTCGCGGGGACTGCCCGTGCTGCGGCATCGCCACTATCGGCGGGGCGGCCAGGCCATCCCCGAGCGCGTGCAGGAGTACCTGCGCGCGGGCGCCGAGCTGAACGTGATGCCGTTCACCACGGTGATCCTGCCGCCGGAGATCGTTGCGGCGCCGCGCCTGGGGTCGCTCTGCTTCCACCCCTCGCTGCTGCCCCGCTACCGGGGGGGCGCGGCGATCGCGTGGCAGATCATGCTGGGGGAGACGGAGACCGGCGTCAGCGTGTTCCGACCGGACGAGGGTGTGGACACCGGCCCGGTGGTGGTGCAGCGGGGCGGCGTCCGGATCGAGCCCGCCGACAGCGCCGGCAGCCTGTACTTCCAGAAGCTCTACCCGCTCGGGGTGGAGGCGATGCTGGAGGCGGTCCGGCTGGTCACCCAGGGAGCCGCGCGCCCGGAGCCCCAGGACGAGTCGCAGGCGAGCTTCCAGGGTCTGGTGACCGACGAGGTGGCGCGACTCGACTGGAGCCGCCCGGCTCCCGAGCTCGACCGCTGGATCCGCGGCTGCGACCCCCAGCCCGGTGCGCACGCCGTCTGGAAGGGTGAGCGGGTGCGGCTGTACGAGGGAAGGCTGCTTCCGGGAGAGACCTCCGCTCCTCCCGGCAGCATTCTCGCGTTGGAGAACGGGCGTCTGCTCGTCTCGGCGCGTGGCGGGCGCCTCGCCGTGGGCAAGGTGCGCATCGGCGACGGCCCCAAGCTCCCGGCCGCCGAAGCCGGGATTTCGCCCGGAGATCGCCTGGCCTAGAACCCCGAGCGGCGCTTCCGCGGCTCCCGTTTCGCTCCGGTCTTCTCCTTCCCGCTCTCGCCCGCTCGCAAGATTGGGCTCAAAGGCCGCGGTGACCCGACCGAGTACGGGAGAGTCCTCCCGGAAGATCGAGCCATGACCGACCGCGAACGTCTGCGCCGGATCCGAAGGATGCTCGTGCGGCACCTGGGTGAGCTCGAGCGCGAACGGACGGACCTGGTCCGCCAGGGTCATCCGGTGCGCGCACGGCAGGTGCTGCGCGCGTTCCAGGAGCTCGGGCGGGTGCTCGAGAGCGTGGACGAGATCCTCGCCGCCTAGCCCGGGGGTGCTGTTTCCCTTTCCAACCGCTACCTTGCGCGGCCGCCATGATCAGCGATCTCTCCAGACTCCGGAACATCGGGATCAGCGCCCACATCGACTCGGGCAAGACCACGCTGACCGAGCGCGTCCTCTTCTACACCCAGCGGATCCACCGGATCCAGGAGGTGCGCGGCAAGGAGGGCAGCGGGGCCACCATGGACTACATGGAGCTCGAGCGGGAGCGCGGCATCACGATCACCTCCGCCGCCACCCACTGCGCGTGGAAGGGCTATCAGGTCAACATCATCGACACGCCGGGGCACGTGGACTTCACGATCGAGGTGGAGCGCTCCCTGCGCGTGCTGGACGGGGCCATCCTGGTGCTGTGCGGCGTGGCGGGCGTGCAGTCCCAATCCATGACCGTCGATCGCCAGATGCGCCGCTACCGGGTGCCGCGCCTGGCCTTCGTGAACAAGCTGGACCGCTCCGGAGCCGATCCGCGCCGGGTCGCCTCCCAGCTCCGCGACAAGCTGGGGCTCAACGCCGTGCTCATGCAGCTCCCGATCGGCCTCGAGGCCGACCACCGCGGCGTCATCGACCTGGTGACCATGAAGGCCCTCGACTTCGAGGGTGCAAACGGCGAGAACGTGGTCGAGGGCGAGATCCCCCAGGAGCTGCGCCACGAGGCCGAGGCCGCGCGCGAGACCATGCTGGATGTCGTCTCCATGTTCTCGGACGAGCTGACCGAGGCCATCCTCGAGGAGCGCGTCACCGAGGATCTGATCCGCGCCGCGGTGCGGCGCGGGACGCTGGCCCTCGAGCTGACGCCGGTCTTCCTGGGCTCCGCCTACAAGAACAAGGGCGTGCAGCCGCTGCTCGATGCCGTCACGCACTACCTCCCCGACCCGACGCAGGTGGAGAACACGGCCGTCGATCTCTCCAACGACGAGGCGCCCATCGCGCTGTCGGCGGACCCCCAGAAGCCGCTGGTCTGCCTGGCCTTCAAGCTGGAGGAGGGGCGCTACGGGCAGCTCACCTACCTGCGCGTGTACCAGGGAACCCTGGCGCGCGGCGCCAACATCGTGAACAGCCGCACCAAGAAGAAGCACAAGGTCGGGCGCCTGGTGCGCATGCACGCCGACGAGATGGAGGAGATCGAGGGCACGGGCGCCGGGGACATCGTGGCCATCTTCGGCATCGAGTGCGCCTCCGGCGACACGTTCACCGACGGCTCCGTCGACGTGGCCATGAGCTCCATGCACGTGCCCGCGCCGGTGATCTCGCTCTCCGTCAAGCCGAAGGACAACAAGGCCCAGGCGAACTTCTCGAAGGCGATCGGGCGCTTCGTGCGCGAGGACCCCACCTTCCGCTCCCACGTGGACGAGGAGAGCGGCGAGACGGTGATCTCGGGCATGGGCGAGCTCCACCTGGACGTCTACGTGGAGCGGATGAAGCGCGAGTACAGCGTCGAGGTGCAGACCGGGGCGCCCCAGGTGGCGTACCGCGAGACCGTCTCCCAACGCGCCGACTTCAACTACACCCACAAGAAGCAGACCGGCGGCTCCGGCCAGTTCGGCCGCGTGGCCGGCTACCTGGAGCCGGTGGCCGAAGAGGGCAAGGACTTCGAGTTCGCGAACGAGGTGCGGGGCGGTGCGATCCCGACGGAGTTCATCCCTGCGGTGGAGAAGGGCTTCGTCTCCGGCCTGGAGAAGGGCCGCCTGATCGGCTTTCCGGTGACCGGTCTGCGCGTGGTGATCAACGATGGCCAGGCGCACTCGGTGGACTCCTCGGACATGGCCTTCCAGGCCGCCGCCCGCGGCGCGTTCCGCGAGACCTATTCGAAGGCGCGCCCGATCATCCTCGAGCCGGTGATGAAGCTCGCCGTGGAGAGCCCCACCGAGTTCCAGGGCGCCGTGCTCAAGACGATCATGCAGCGCCGGGGCACCATCGTCGGCACGACCGAGGAGGCGGGCTTCTGCCTGGTGGAGGCGGAGGTGCCCCTCGCCGAGATGTTCGGCTACGCCACCGACCTGCGCTCGGTGACCCAGGGCAAGGCCGAGTTCACCATGGAGTTCGCCCGTTACCTCCCGGTCCCGGCGGAGGTCACGAAGGAGCTCAAGGAGAAGTACGCCTCGCAAGTGAAGGGCGACGACGAGTAGCCGTCGTTACGGAGGCCCCCATGGATCGTCGCTACCTCAACGCCCGCAGCCCGCTCCGGCTGCTGGAGAAGGGACTCCACGGCGGGCTCGGGCGGGGCAATCTCGGACTGGTCCTGTCCGGGCCCGGCGTCGGCAAGACCTCGTTCCTGGTGGGGGTGGCTCTGGACGACCTGCTGCGGGGCGAGGCGGTGCTGCACGTGACCCTGGGCCACACCGTCTCCCACGTGCGCGCCTACTACGACACCCTGTTCGACGATCTTGCCGCGACCACCCGCCTCGAGGATCTGGCGGTGGTGCACGCGAAGATCGACAAGCTGCGGCGCATACGCGCCTACCCCCCCGACTCCTTCGATGCCAAGCGACTGCGCGAGGCGCTGGCCCTGGAGGCGGAGGCCGGCAGCCGGCCCGCGCTGGTGGTGGTGGACGGCCTCGACCCGGCGAGCGCCCGCCCCGACGCGGTGCGGGCCTGGGCCGAGCTCGCGAAGCAGGCCGAGCTGGAGATCTGGATCTCCGCCTCGCTGGATCAGGAGCGCATCGAGGCCGTGCCGGCGTCCCTGCGCGGCGTCGAGTCGTGCTTCGGCGTGATCCTGGCGCTGGAGCCGGCTCCGGGAGCCGTGGCCCTGCGGGCGCTCAAGGATCACGACAATCCCAACGTGAGTGATCTGCACGTCTCCCTGGACCCCAAGACGTTGCTGCTGGTGCGGAGCTGAACGCGCGCCTCAGGTCGGCTCCTCGCCGCCGGGCAGCCCGCGCAGCTCCGAGAGCTTGTCGCGATGGGCCGCGCGCAGCGCGTTGGCCTCGGCGCGGGTGAAGCCCAGCTCGTCGGCGACCTGGGCGATCTCGCGGCTCTCGGCCGCGGAGATGGTTCCGTCGGCCGCCGCCACGGCGTACAGGCACTCCAGCAGCCGCGTGCGTTGCGCCCGATCCGAGATGCGCCGGAACTCGCGCGTCACCACGTAGTTCTCGGTTCCCCCGAGCAGGCGCGCCTGGGACTTGGCGATCTCCACCGAGAGCGCCGCCTCCGCGGGCTCGAGACCCGCCACCTGGGAGACGATGCGCTGCATGGCATCCGTCTCCACCTCCGTGATGCGGAGGTCCGCGTGCGCCACGCGGGCGAGCACGTAGGCGAACGCCGCCAGGTGGCGTGCCTTGTCCGCCGGCAGGCGCTCGAGCCGCGCCGCGATCTCCCGCACGCTGGCGCTCTCGCCCCGCCCGGCGTCCGCGGTCCCACCTTCGCCGAGGCCGAGGAAGCGCAGCAGGAAGCTCACGTCGCCCTCCCGAAGACCCTGGTAGCATAGGACGCGGAAGGAGACTGCGGTGACTCTCCCGCGCTCCGATGCCGAGCTGCTGCTCCTGCACAATCCGCGCTGCTCGAAGAGCCGCGCCGCCCGCGCGCTCCTGGAGGAGCGCGGCGTCGCCTTCGTGGAGCGGCGCTACCTGGAGGATCCGCTCTCCGCCCGGGAGCTCGCGGAGCTTCGCCGTCGCCTGGGCCGTCCGCCCGGCGCGTGGATGCGGCGCGGCGAGGCGGCGTTCGTCGAGGCCGGACTCGCTCAGGGCTCGGACGAGGCGGCACTGCTCGAGGCCCTGGCGCGTCACCCGATCCTGCTGGAGCGACCCATCCTCGTGCGCGGCCAACGCGCGGTGGTGGGGCGCCCGCCGGAGCGCGTGCTCGAGCTGCTGGACGAAACACGCTCCGAGCCGACCTCGGACGGGCTACCCTGACCTCGCGTGCGAGGAGCCCCGCGGCTTGCTCGCGCTCGGGAGGCACGCCATGACAGAGACGACGCACGCCGAGACGCGCATCCATCCCGGTCCGCGGCGCACCGCCCTGGTGACCGGCGCGTCCAGCGGAATCGGGCTCGCCTTCGCCGAGCGCCTGGCGCGCGACAAGTACGACCTGATCCTGGTGGCGCGAAGCCGCGAGCGTCTGGAGGACCTGGCCAAGCGACTCACGGAGGCGCACGGTCACGAGGTGGAGGTGCTGCCGGCCGATCTCACCCAGCCGGCCGAGCTGCGACGCGTCGAGGAGCGCATCCGCGGCGAGCGTACCCTCGAGCTGCTGGTGAACAACGCAGGCTTCGGCACCGTGGGGCGCTTCGCCGAGCTGGATCCGGACCGGGAGGAGGACGAGATCCGACTGAACGTGATCGCGCTGGTGCGTCTGGCCCGGGCGGCCCTGGCGGGCTTCGTCGAGCGGGGGCACGGCTCCATCGTCAATGTCTCCTCCCTGGCGGCCTTCCAGCCCGATCCCTTCACCGCCACCTACGGGGCGACCAAGGCCTTCGTGAACTCCTTCACCGAGGCGCTCCACGAGGAGCTGCGCGAGACGGGCGTCCGCGTGCAGGCGCTCTGCCCGGGCTTCACGCGCACCGAGTTCCAGGAGCGGGCGGGTGTGGACACCCGCACGGTGCCCGACTTCGCCTGGATGGATCCCGGCCCGGTGGTGGAGGCGTCCCTGGCCGCCCTGCGCCGCGGCGACGTGATCTGCGTGCCCGGCGCGACGAACCGGGGCATCGCGGCCTTCTCGCGCCTGGCGCCCCACGTGCTCACGCGACGCATCTCCGCGGCCATGATGCGCCGCGGGCTCGTGTAGCTCCGAGATCGCCGTGGCACGGCGGCCGCGTCGGACGCGACGGCGGCTTCCTCGCTACGCCTACCGTCCCGGCTGCAACCCCCATCCCCGCCGCCATCCCGGCGGACACTCCCGAGGGCGTCCGGAGCCTCCTCCGCGCCGCTTCGACCCCGCGGCCTGGGCGGAGGACGAGGACTACCTCCACGCCATCGAGCTGTTCCACGCCGGCTACTGGTGGGAGAGCCACGAGCGCTTCGAGGCGCTCTGGCACGGGTTCGGGCGACGCACGCCCGAGGGTCGGCTGCTGCGCGCGCTGGTGCTGGCGGCGGGGGCGGAGCTCAAGCGCGCGGTCGGGCAGCAGGCCGGGGCGGAGCGGCTGGTCGCCCGGGCCCGCGAGGCGCTCGAGCCCCTCACCGGCACGGTTCTGGGCGTCGAGGTTCGCGCCCTCGGGCGCGCCCTCGCCGAGGGCCGGGAGCCGCTGCGCATCCCGCTGGGGGGCCCGACGGCCTGGTCCCCCGAGGAATCCGCGCCGCCCGCCCCGCTTTCCGATTGACGCGTCCCGGCCCGGTCGCCTAGTGTCACCCGTGAATCCTCATTCAGTGGATGAAATGCCGGTCATTCAGCCCGAGCCCTCGACGGCTCCCGAGCGGAGCCGTGCGGAGACGCGCCGCCGCCTGGTGGCTGCGGGCACCGAGCTCTTCGCGCGCCGCGGTCTGGCGGGCACGCCCACCGCGCAGATCGCGCGCCGCGCCGGGGTGGCCGTGGGCACCTTCTACCTGCACTTCTCCGACAAGCAGGCGCTGTTCCGGGAGATCGTGTTCGATGCCCTCGCCCGGCTGCGGGAGCGCATGGCCGCGGCGCGCGAGGGCGCGGGTGCGAATTCGGCGCAGGCGCTGCGCGCCTCCACCGCCGAGCTGCTGGCCTTCGCGGAGGCCAACCGCAGCCTGGTGCGCGTGCTCTTCGGTCGCGATCCCGAGGCCGCCGACCTGGGCGAGGCGGTCATGGACGAGCTGCTGCCCGGCGTGGAGGCCCGACTGCGCCAGGGGGTGGAGACCGGAGCGCTCGCGCCGGAGCTGCATCCCACCGTGGCCGCCCAGGCGCTCGTCGCCATGTGGACGCGGGTGCTCGCCTGGTGGGTGGAGGAGCCCACCCGCGCCCCGCGCGAATCCGTGCTCGAGACGCTCGTCCGGCTGCATCCCCTGACGGATGCGTCTGCTTGAATTCTTCCAACTTCGAAGGGACCGACATGGCCGACCACATCACGCACGATCCGATCTACGACACCGTCGCCCCCGACGACTTCCCGGCGATGATCGAAGTGGAGCGCTATGCGCGTCGCACGGGAGCCTTCGACGAGATCATCTCGGCGACGGTGGATCACTTCTGGGATCCCAACGATCCCGCCTACGTGGACTTCCAGCAGCCCTTCGACCTCGAGAACGAGACGCTGATGCCGCGGGACTTCATAGCCGAGCTGAACTCTGCCGTGGCAGACAAGCTGGACGAGGGCCAGCAGATCCGCCTGGCCAACGAGGCGACGCGCTTCAACCTCTCCCAGATCCTGCACGGGGAGCAGGGCGCCCTCTCGCTCTCCGCGAGCCTCTGCGACGTGCTGTACGACCCCGGAGCGCAGGAGTACGCCGCCAACCAGGTACGCGAGGAGGCGCGCCACGTGAACGCCTTCTCCCGCTACGTCCAGGCGCGGTGGGGCACGCCGATCGGCGTCGGCCGCACGCTCGAGGACCTGATGACCGAGATCGTGGCGGCGCCCGAGGTGTACAAGAAGCTGGTGGGCATGCAGATGCTGATCGAGGGCCTGGCCATGGGCGCCTTCGCGACGCTGCACTCCAAGACGAACGATCCGCTGCTGCGGCGGACGGTCCAGCTGGTCATGACCGACGAGGCCTTCCACCACCGCTTCGGACGCATCTGGGCCCAGCGCACGGTTCCGAAGCTCACCGAGGAAGAGCACGAGAAGGTGGAGGACTGGGCGGCCCACTGCTTCCACAAGGCGTTCTACAACCTGGTGAACGCCGAGCAGAAGCAGCACATCTACCCGCAGTTCGGGCTCGACTGGCAGTGGGTGCGAAGCGCGGTCCAGGAGGCCTTCACGGACGAGGACCGGCGCGTGATGATGAAGCAGAGCACGAACATCTTCCGCGTGCTCATCAAGACCCTCGCGAACGCCGGCATCATCACCGAGCGCACCCGCCATCTCTACGCAGCCTGGGTGGACATGGGCGAGCTCGAGCGCGAGGGCGACCGGGTCGCGGGCGAGGACATTGCCGACGAGGCCATGGACGAGCTGCGCGACATCAACCGCGGCCGCAAGAAGATCGGCCGGGCCTTCAAGGAGATGGCCGCGAGCCGCTGAGCGGCGTATGATGCCGGCCCCGCGGGCGGCGTCCGGGGGGCCCGTCGCTTGCTATCGGGCGCCTCCGGCGCCCCCCCAGGAGGAACGCCTGCATGAGCGAGATCCGATTCGACGACCGTGTGGTCATCATCACCGGAGCCGGGGGCGGCCTCGGCAAGACCTACGCGCTCGAGATGGGGCGGCGTGGCGCCAAGGTCGTGGTGAACGACCTGGGCGGCACCGCGCGCGGCGAGGGCGGCGGCCAGAGCATGGCCGACCAGACCGCGAAGGAGATCCAGGAGGCCGGGGGCGAGGCCGTGGCCAACTACGACTCCGTGGCCACGCCCGAGGGCGGCGAGGCGATCGTGAAGACCGCCCTCGACAGCTACGGGCGCGTGGACGCGCTGGTCAACAACGCCGGCATCCTGCGCGACAAGACCTTCGCGAAGCTCCCGCCCGAGGACCTCGAGGCGGTGATCGCGGTGCACCTGAAGGGCGCCTTCTTCGTGACGCAGCCCGCCTTCCGCGCCATGAAGGACGCGGGCTTCGGGCGCCTGGTCTTCACCGCGTCCTCCGCGGGCCTGCTCGGCAACTTCGGCCAGACCAACTACGGCGCCGCGAAGATGGGCCTCGTCGGGCTCTCGAACGTGCTGGCGCTCGAGGGCGCCAAGTACAACATCAAGTCGAACGTGATCGCGCCCATCGCCCGCACGCGCATGACCGAGGAGCTGCTCGGCCCCATGGCCGACAAGCTCGATCCGGAGTGCGTGACGCCGCTGGTCACGTACCTCTGCTCCGAGCAGTGCGATCTCAGCCACCAGATCTTCTCGGTGGGCGGCGGCCGCTACGCACGCATGTTCGTGGGGCTCAACAAGGGCTGGTTCGCGGGTCCCGACGCCAAGCCCAGCGCCGAAGAGGTGCACGGGCACATCGACCAGATCCGCAATCCCGACGGTTACATCATCCCGGACAGCGCGGGCGACGAGCTCAAGCTCATGCTCGAGATGCTGAAGGGCTGAGGGGAAGCCAGCCATGCCGATCGATCCGGAGAAGGCCCTGGGTGCGAAGTTCGAGCCGGTCTCGTTCCAGTGGGACCGGGACCGCGTGATCCTCTACCACCTGGGGGTCGGCGCGGGCGATCCGCCCACCGACCCGGGCGAGCTCGCCTGGACCTACGAGAAGAACCTGAAGGTGCTGCCGAGCTTCGCGACCATCCCGTCGTTCGGGGCGATGGGCGGCCTGGGGAAGGTGCCGGGGCTGCAGTTCAACCCGGCGCTGCTGCTGCACGGCGAGCAGGAGATCGAGCTCCACGGTCCGATTCCCACCGACGCCAACGTGGAGAACGCGGGCCGCATCGCCGGCATCTACGACAAGGGCAAGGCGGCGCTGCTGGTCGTCGAGGTGGAGACGCGGGACACGAGCGGAAAGCCGCTCTTCGTGAACCGCTCCTCCATCTTCCTGCGCGGCGAGGGTGGCTTCGGCGGGGAGAAGGGCCCGAAGGCCGGCAACCAGCCGCCCGACCGCGCGCCCGACCGCAAGCTCGAGTCGAAGACGCTCCCGCAGCAGGCGCTCCTCTACCGTCTCTCGGGGGACAAGAACCCGCTCCACGCGGATCCGGAGTTCGCCAAGCTCGGGGGCTTCGACCGCCCGATCCTGCACGGGCTCTGCTCGTTCGGAATGGTCTGCAAGGCGGTGGTGGACGAGGCGCTGGGCGGCGACCCCGCGCGGGTGGCGCGCTACCAGGCGCGCTTCGCCGGCGTCGTCTTCCCGGGCGAGACGATCGTGACGTCCCTGTGGGAGGAGGACGACCGGATCGTACTCGCCGCCCACACCAAGGAGCGCGAGTCCCCCGTCATCACCAACGCCGCCATCACCCTGGCCTGAGCCCGGCGTCGGCGGCGAGCCCTCCCCCTCCCGCGCCCCACCCCGAGGCCTCAGGACCCGGGCTCCGTCGTCCGGGTCAGGCGCTGAGCAGGGCGTCCAGGTCGGGCCAGTCGATGGCGTGCTGGGCGGCGAAGGCGCGCAGCAGCAGCTCGCGGTCCGGCGCGTCCTCGCCGCCGGCCCGGAAGCGCTTCACCGTCGCCTCCAGCGCCGCCTTCTCCGGCTGTGGCGGCGCGGCGGCCTCGAGCACGCCCTGCTCGTGGGCGAGCCCCAGGGCGTCGAGCCACTCCTCCAGGAGGGGCTGGCGACACTCGAGGAAATAGGTCGCCAGCACCTCCTCGGCCAGCTGGTCGGCCACGACGCGCGAGAGCGCCTTGCGCACCGCCTCGGCGCGTCGCTCGAAGGGAAGCCGGCGCAGGTACACGGGCCGCGCCTTCAGCATACCCCCCGCCACCGCCAGTGCCTCGGCGAAGACGGCCGGGGTTTGTCGGGAGAGCGCTTCCAGGAGCGCGGCGGCGCGCTCCGGCGACATGCTCGCGAAGACCTGATGCGCACGCACGGCGTACTCCTGTAGCAGAAGCGGCCGGGGCCTTCAGCGCCCTTCGGTGAGGCAGAGGCCGAACGCCTCGCGTGCCGAGCCGTCCGGCTGCGCCAGCAGGGCGGCGAGCCGGATCGCCCCGTCCTGCCGGGCATCCAGACGCAGGAAGCCCGACGCGGCCCGGGCGAAGCGCGTGCCCTCGATGGCGTGCACGCGGCTCAGCGTGACGCTCCCGCCGCCTCCGCTCACAAGCAGCCAGCGCGCGGGACCCCCCTGGATGACCTGCAGCCCGTGATCGTGCCCCGCGGCGTAGACGAGCGGCGGCGCCTCCGCGAAGGACTCGGCGAGCGACCGCTGCATGCGACGGTTGCCCGGGCCCATCACGTCCTGGTCGCTGACGCCCGCACCGCGCACGATCGGGTAGAGCGAGCCGAGCCCGGGCAGGGGCAGCCACAGCCAGCGATGGTTCTCCCGCAGCGGGAAGACGTGCTCGCGCCAGCCGAAGTTTCCTCCGTGCGGTCCGCCCGTGGCGAGCGGGTGGTGGGCCATCACGATGGCGTGCCGCGCCCCGGCGGCCCGCAGCCGGCTGCCGAGCGCCTCCACCACCTCCGCCTCCGCGTCGTGCGGGCACGAGGAACCGGGATGTCGGGGCTTGGGGCCGTCGTGCAGCCACCACTGCGTGTCCAGGAACAGCAGGAGCATGCGCTCGCCCAGCATCGCGTGCGTCGGCCCGGGGCATCCGTCGGGTGGGACTACCGTGGCTACGCCGGGGCCGCGGCTCGCGGCCACGAGCCGGGCCTGACGACGCACCGCCTCCCAGCCGTCGTGCCCGGCATTGGCCCAGTCGTGATTGCCCGGCACGAAGAAGCCGTGCAGGCGTGCCCGGCGCACGGCGTCGAGCTGCACGCCGAGGCGGGCCTCGGCCTCGGCCCGGTCCGAGTCGTCCTCCGCCGGGATACCGGCCGGGTAGACGTTGTCGCCCAGGAAGGCCACGGCGACTCGACCGGCCCCCAGCCGCGAGACGCGGCGCGCTCCGTCGCGGGCCAGCGCCTCGAGCGCCGGCTCGCCGGGCTGCGGCGCCCCGGCGTCGCCGATCAGGTAGAGGCTCGCGTCGGGCGGGGCGCTCCCCGGGCAGCTCGATGCCGTCGGCTCCGCTCCCGAGGGAGCCGCCAGCAGGGCGACGCCCAGCGCGAGCGGCAGCGCCCGTGTCACCGGCGTCCGTGCTCCAGGTCGCGAGGTCCGATCACCGCGCGCAGGCTCAGGTCGTAGCTGAAGTAGTGGTAGATCCAGTTCACGAACACGACGAGCCGATTCCGGAAGCCCACGAGCTTGACCAGGTGGATCAGCAGCCACGCCCACCAGGCCAGCCGCCCGCCGATCTGGAGCCCGAAGACGTGGGCCACGGCGCGATTGCGACCGATGGTGGCGAGCGTCCCCAGGTCCTTGTACCGGAACGCGGCGAGCGGCTCCCCGGCCAGGCGGCGGGTCAGGTTCGCGGCGACCAGCTCGCCCTGCTGGATGGCGGCGGGCGCCACCTGCGGCACGGACGCCCCCTCCACGCCGGCCAGGTCGCCGATCACGAAGAGCTCCGGATGACCCGGCACGTGCAGCGTCGGGCCCACGCGGATGCGCCCGCCGCGGTCGGTCGCGAGGCCCAGGGCCTCACCCAGGGGCACGCCGCGAATGCCCGCCGCCCACACCACGGTCCGGGCCCGCAGCCGCTCTCCCCCGCGCAGGCGTACGCCGTCCTCGTCCACTGCCTCCACGAAGGCGTCCAGGCGCACGTCGACGCCCAGGTCGCCGATCTGGTCCAGCGCCCGCCGTGAGAGCCGCTCGGGCAGCGCCGGCAGCAGCCGATCCTGACCCTCCACCAGCGTGACGCGCATTCCCTCGGCGATGCGCGGGAACTCCCGAGGCAGGACGTGCTGGCGCAGCTCCGCCAGCATGCCCGCGAGCTCCACGCCGGTGGGCCCGCCTCCCACCACCACGAAACCCAGCAGCGCCTCGCGCTCCTTCTCGTTCTCGTTGGCGTCGGCCCGCTCGAGCGCCGTGATCACCCGATTGCGCACCTGGATGGCGTCGTCCGCGTGATGCAGGCGCAGGGCGTGGCGCTCCACGCTCTCGTTGCCGAAGAACGCCGTGGTGCTGCCCCCCGCCAGCACCAGCACGTCGTACGGGATGCGTTGTCCCTCCGCCGTCTCGAGGATCCGCGCCCTCGGGTCGCCACCGGTCACCTCCGCCATGCGGAAGCGTGCGTTCGGGATGCCACGCAGGATGGTCCGCACCGGGTGGGAGACGTCCTGGGCGCTCAGGCCGGCCGTGGCCACCTGGTAGAGCAGCGGCAGGAAGGCGTGGAAGTTCTGTCGATCCACGAGCAGGACGTCCACCGGGGCGTTCCGGAGCGAACGCGCCAGGGCCAGGCCTCCGAAGCCGGCGCCCACCACCACCACGCGCGGGCGTCGGGCCGGGAGCGGGTGGGGCACCCGCCACGCCTCCCGCACCGCCCAGGTGGTGGTCAGCACCAGGCCCGCCGCGAGCGCGGAGTGCAGCCCCGTCACCTCGACCGGAAGGCCGAGCAGGACGTTCGCCACGCCCACCGCCAGCTGGAGCAGAACCAGGAAGAGCAGCGCCGAGGTGGGACCGCGCAGCCGAGGGCTGCGCCGGGCCAGCGCCCAGGCCACGGCGACCGCGGACACCAGCAGGTAGCCATTCAGGCGGTGATGGACCTGCAGACCCACCGGCCCGCTCCAGCTCGGGAACCAGACCCCGCCCTGGCACGTGGGCCACTCGGGACACACGAGACCCGCGTAGTTCGAGGCCACCAGACCGCCGTAGATCAGCTGGACTGCCAGCAGCCCGCCCACGGCCGTGAGCGCCACGCGCAGGCGCGCCGGCGCCCGCTCGCCAAAGCGCGGGCGGCCGAGCTCGCTCAGGCGTAGGACGACGACCAGCAGCGTGGCCGCGAAGGCGTTCCCCGTCACGAGATGCGCGGTGACCGTCCACGGTGCCAGACCGAGCAGCACCGTGAGGCCGCCCAGGACGATCTGCGCCGCCAGCAGGGCGGCCGCCAGCGCCAGGGGGGCCCCCAGCGCGCCGCGCGTCTCGCCGCGGCCGAGGGTGGCGAGGGCCAGCCCCGCAAAGATCAGGGCCACGCTCCCCGCCATCAGGCGGTGGGTCCACTCGAAGCCCACGCGGAGGTCCATGGCCGGGAGCCAGACCCCGAAGCAGCGCGGCCAGTCGGGACACGCCAGGCCCGCGTCGTGAGCGCGCACCAGCGCGCCGAGCACGATCAGCCCGAAGACGAGCGCCACGAGCAGGGCGAAGCCACGCGACAGGCGCCGCGCCCGGCGCAGCGCGGCCGCGCGCTCGAGGCCGTCCGCTGCGTCCGGTTCGCGCACGGGGTCTCCGTCTCGTAGGATGTCGCGGCCGTCGTTCGACGACGACGGGGATGATCCAGGACGGTAGAAGATGCGCCGCGAAGCGTCGACAACGCAGGCCCCGGCGCTCGAAGCTTCGCAGCTCGAGCGGCGTTTCGGCGCGGTGCGTGCGCTCGATGGCCTCGATCTGTCCGTGCCCCAGGGCACGTTCTACGGTCTGCTCGGCCCCAACGGGGCCGGCAAGACCACCGCCATCGCGATCCTCACCACGCAGCTCCGCCCCACGGCGGGGCGTGCCCGCGTGCTGGGGCGCGACGTCGTGGCCGAGCGCGCCCAGGTGCGCCGCGCGGTGGGCCTCGTCTTCCAGGAGCCCTCGCTGGATCGGGACCTGAGCGGTCGCGAGCAGCTCGATCTCCACGCGAGGCTCTACCACCTGCCGGAGCGGCGCGCGCGCGTGGAGGAGATGCTCGCGCTCGTCGGTATCGGGAGCCACGCGGATCGCCCCGTGCGCGCCCTCTCCGGGGGCATGCGACGTCGGCTGGAGATCGCACGCGGCCTGCTGCACCGCCCGCGCGTGCTCTTCCTGGACGAGCCGACGCTCGGGCTCGACGTGGCGGCGCGGCTGGCGATCTGGGAGCACCTGCGTGACATCCATGCCCGGGGCGAGACCACGCTGTTCCTGACCACGCACGCCATGGCGGAGGCCGACGCGCTCTGTGAACGCGTGGGCATCCTGGATCGCGGCCGCCTCGTGGTGGAGGGCGAGCCGGAGGCGCTCAAGGCGGCGCTCGGCGGGGACCGCATCAGCCTCGAGCTGGAGAAGGGAGAAGGCGCCGAGGACCGGCTGCGCGCCGTGGCCGGCGTGGTGCGCGTGGAGCCCGACCCGACCCTTCCGCGGCCCCCCGCCAGCGTGCGGCTCGCCGTCACGACCGCAGACGGCCCGCGGCGGCTGCCCGCCCTGCTCGAGGTCGTGCGCCCGAACGGGCTGGTGGCGGTGGATCTGCACCGCCCGACGCTGGAGGAGGTGTTCCTGCACCACACCGGGCACGTCTTCGAGCCCCCGGGCGCGGACCCGCGGCCATGAGCCGACTCCTGCTCGACGCGGCCACGCTGTTTCGCCGCGAGCTGCTGCGCTACCGGCGCGACCGCGCCTACTGGGTGGGCCAGATTGCGCTGCCGCTGGTGGTGGTGGCGTTCCTCGGCTTCGGACTCAACGACGTGGTGCGGCTCCCCACCGAAACCGACTACCTGGGCCACCTGGCGTCCGGGATGCTCGCCCTGCTGGTGACCTCCGGCGCGGTGGGCGGGGGCTTCACGCTGATCCAGGACCGCGAGTCGGGCTTCCTGCGCGCGCTGGTGGTGGCGCCCGTCTCGGCCGCCAGCCTCGTGCTCGGCAAGGTGGCGGCGCGCGTCGCGGTGTCCCTGGTGCTGGTCGCGCTCCTGGTGGCGGTGTTCGCGAGCTTCACCGCGCTGCGGCCCATTCACTGGGGAGCGATCGGCCTGGCCGTGATCGGCTTGACGACCTGCTTCGTGGCCCTGGGGGTGGCGCTGGCGGCGCGCCTGCGCAGCTTCGAGTCCTTCCGGCTGATCGCGGCCCTCGCCACGATCCCCCTCTATCTGCTCTCCGGGATCTTCTATCCGGTGTCGACGCTCCCCGCGCCGTCCCGGATGCTCGCCTGGGGAAACCCCCTGACCTACGGGGCGGATCTGCTGCGTCACGGTCTGCTCGACGTGCACGAGATCGAGCCGCTGCGAAGCGCGCTGGTCCTGGTCGCGCTCGCCCTGGTCGCGCTGGTCCTGGCGGGCGCCGCCCTGGAGCGACGGGAGCCGGCCTGAGCCTGGCGCCGGCGGTATCCTCGGGCCGGTCCACGCCGATCGTCAAGCGGCCGCCCGGGGTGGACGATGAGGGATCCGATGAAGACGTCCCATCCGGCAGGGAATGGCGCGACCGACGATCCCCGGCGCCTGTGGGATCACCTGGGCCGCCTGCGACAGCTCGCCGCGGAGCATCGCATCTCCTCGGTGGTGGTCGGGCTGGCCGCGCCAGAAGGAGACCTCCAGTTCCCGGACGTCGTCCGCTTCGTGGAGAGCGAGCTGCGCGTGGAGGACGCCGTCTTCCGCATGACGCGCGAGCGTGCCGTGCTCTTCCTGGCGGACGTCGATGTGGAGGCGGCGCGCCGCATCCTCGAGCGGCTGCTGCTCGGGTTCCACGAGCAGTACCCCGCCAACGACGATCCGCCGGTGGCGACGGGGTACTTCCAGGTGGAGCCCGACGACGGGGACCCCTCCCTGGGCGCGATCCTGCAGGCCGTCTTCGCGGCGCCCACCGCGACCGCCCACTGAATCGCTCCACGAGCCACGACCCGGTCAGCCGGCCAGCTCCGCGTCCAGCGCCTCCGCCAGCTCGGGGTGGCGGAAGACGAAGCCGCCCGCTTCCGCCTTGCCCGGCACCACGCGGCGGCTCCCCAGCAGCTCCTCGGCCAGCTCGCCCAGCGCGAGGCGCAGCGCGAACCCCGGCACCGGCACGAGCGCCGGCCGACGCACCGCCCGCGCCAGCTCCCGGGTGAACTCCTGGTTGCGCACCGGGACCGGGGAGACGGCGTTCACCGGCCCCTCCCAGGTCTCGTGCTCCAGCGCCGCGCGCACCAGCCCGACCAGGTCGTCCACGTGGATCCACGGCATCCATTGGCGACCGCTTCCCAGGCGTCCCCCCAGGCCGAGACGGAACAGGCGCGCCACCGGCGCGAGGGCACCGCCCTCGCGGGCCAGCACGATGCCGATGCGCAACGAAACGGGACGCACGCCGTGGGCCGCCGCCCCGCGCGCGGCCTCTTCCCAGTCGACGCACACCTCCGCCAGGAAGCCGCGCCCGGGCGGCGCGGACTCGTCCAGGAGTTCCTCCCCACGCGAGCCGTAGTACCCCACCGCCGAGGCGCACACGAGCGTGCGCGGACGCTCGCCGGCGGGCAGCTCACCGAACGCGTCAACGAGGGCCTGCGTGGACGCGATGCGGCTGGTCCGGATCCTCTCCCGTCGCCCACGGGTGGGCGGTCCCCCGAAGACGGGCTCCCCCGCCAGGTGCACCACGGCCTCCACGTTGGCCAGGGCCTCGGAGGGCACCCGCGTGCCGTCCCAGCGCACGGGCTCCGCCCCCGCCGGCAGGCTCGCTCGCGCGCGATCCGGATCGCGGGTGACCGCGCGTACGGCGACGCCCTCGTCCAGGAGCGCCGGGAGCAGCCGTCCCCCCACCAGGCCCGTGGCCCCCGTCACGAGGATGCGTCGCAAAGAGGACACGCGGGTTCCCCGTGGCCGCGGCGCTAGCGCGGCGGCATGCGCAGCGCGCCGTCCAGCCGGATGGTCTCCCCGTTCAGCATCGGGTTCTCGACCACATGGCACGCCAGTGCGGCGTACTCGCTCGGGTCTCCGAGGCGCGATGGAAACGGGATCTGGGCCGCGAGTGCCTGGCGCGCCGGCTCCGGCATCTGCATCAGCATGGGCGTGGCGAAGGTGCCCGGCGCGATGGTGCAGCAGCGGATGCCGGCCGGGGCCAGGTCCCGGGCGATGGGCAGCGTCATGCTGACCACGCCGCCCTTGGACGCGGCGTACGAGACCTGACCCACCTGGCCGTCGAAGGCCGCGATCGAGGCCGTGTTCACGATCACCCCGCGCTCGCCGTGCTCGTTGGGATCGTTGCGGCTCATGCGGGCCGCTGCCAGGCGAGCCACGTTGAAGGTTCCGACCAGGTTGACCTCGAGGGTCCGTGCGAAGAGCGGCAGCGGAAACGCTCTGCCCTCGCGATCGACGGTGCGTCCGGCCATGCCGATGCCGGCGCAGCTCACCGCCGTGTGCAGACCTCCGAAGGCTTCCGCCGCCCGCTCCACGGCCTGCTCCACCTCGTCCTCCCGGGTCACGTCCGCGGCGACGAAGAGGGCCGGTTCGCCCAGGGACTTGGCGACGTCGGGGCCCTTCGAGCCGGGCAGGTCCACCACGGCCACGCGCGCGCCGCGCGCCGCCAGCGCCCGCGCCGTGGCCTCGCCGAGCCCGGAGGCTCCGCCCGTAACCAGTGCGCCGATGCCCTGGATCTCCACGTTCGCGACTCCTTCGGGACGAGCGCCGCGCAGCTTACTCCGGCTCGAGGGCGCTGGCGAGCCGCCGCGCCCAGGCGCCCTCCCGTCCGTTTCCGAGCGTGCGCCCGTCGAGCGCCACGATCGGCCGCGCGCCCCGCACGGCGTTCACGGCCACCAGCTCGCGGGCGCGACGCAGGGCCGAGGCGGAAACGTCCTGCTCGCGGAGCTCGGGGATCCGCTCCAGCAGGATCGCGCGGGCCAGTCCGGCGACCCCGCCTCGCGCCAGGGGCGGTGTGCGCGCCACGCCCCGCTCGTCCACCACGACGAGGCTGCTCCGGGCGCCCTCCACCGCCCGGCCCGCGGCATCCAGCAGGATCGCCTCCTCGACGCCGGCGCTCCGGGCCTCCTCGGCGGCGAGCACGAGCCGCAGCCGGCTCGTCACCTTGGCCCCGCGCCAGGGCGCGGCTCCTTCGTGGGGGAAGGACGCGACGCGCGCCCGCCAGCGCTGCGGATCCGGCTCGAAGGGCCGGGTCGTTCCGACCAGGTGCAGCGCACCGGCGTCGTCGCGGCTCGCCTGCAGACGAACCACCCCGCGCCCGTCGGGGAAGGCCTCCCTGGCCAGCTGGCGCAGCGCCGCTTCGAGCGGCGGGGCCTCGAGCTCGCCCAGGCCGATCTGTGCGGCGTCGCGCCGCAGGCGCGCCACGTGACGCTCCAGATGCCGGAGCCGTCCTTGCTCGGCGCGCCCCGTCGTGTAGCAGCCCTGGCCGGCCTGGAAGGCGCCGTCGCCGACGGGAACGCCGTCTTCCACCGGCGCGCCGTCCACCCAGTGGCGGATCAGGCGGCTCAGCGCGCCTCGAGCGGCACGTAGCGACGCTCGGTCTCGCCCACGTAGATCTGGCGGGGACGCCCGATCTTGAAGTCCGGATCCTGGTGGAGCTCCATCCACTGCGCGATCCATCCGGGGAGCCGACCGATCGCGAACATGCCCGTGAACAGGTTCTCGGGCGTACCGATCGCGTTGTAGATCACACCCGAGTAGAAGTCGACGTTGGGGTAGAGCCGGCGCTCGATGAAGTACTCGTCCTTGAGGGCGATCTCCTCCAGCTCCACGGCGATCTCCAGCAGCTTGCTGTGCACGCCCATCTTCTCGAGCACGTTGAAGCACGCCTTCTTGATGATCTTCATGCGCGGGTCGAAGTTCTTGTACACCCGGTGGCCGAAGCCCATCAGGCGCGAGGTGTCGTCCTTGCTCTTGGCGCGCTCCACGAACTGCCGGCCGGTCATGCCCTCGTCGCGGATCGCCGCGAGCATCTCGATCACGGCCTGATTGGCCCCACCGTGCAGCGGCCCCCAGAGCGCGTTGATGCCGGCCGAGATCGAGCCGAAGAGATTCACCATGGAGGAGCCGACCAGCCGCACGCTGCTGGCCGAGCAGTTCTGCTCGTGGTCCGCGTGCAGGATCAGCAGCAGATCGATGGCCTTACGGACCACCGGGTCCACGTGGAAGGGCTCACACGGCGTGGCGAACATCATGTAGAGGAAGTTCCCGACGTAGTCGAGGCTGTTGTCGGGATACATGAAGGGCTGCCCGATGGAGTGCTTGTAGGCGTACGCCGCCATGGTGGGGAGCTTGGCGATCAGGCGGTGGACCGAGATCTCCACCTCACGCGGCTCGCGAGGGTCCAGTGAATCCGGATAGAAGGTGGCCAGGGCGCCCACCGCGGCCGAGCAGGCGGCCATGGGATGGGCGTCCTTGGGCAACGCGCTGAAGAAGCGCTTGAAGTCCTCGTGGAGCATCGTGTGGTGTCGGATCGACTCCACGAACGATTGGAGCTCGGACTGTCGGGGAAGATTCCCGAAGATCAGCAGATAGGCCACCTCCAGGAAGGTGCTCTGCTCGGCGAGGTCCTCGATGGGATAGCCGCGGTAGCGAAGGATCCCCTTCTCGCCGTCGATGAAGGTGATGGCGCTCTTGCAGGATCCCGTGTTGGCGTAGCCGGGATCCAGCGTGACGTAGCCCGTCTCCCCGCGCAGGCGGCGGATGTCGAGGGCGCGTTCGCCTTCACTACCCACCACGACCGGAAGGCTCACGGTCTTGTCGCCGACGCGAAGCTCTGCCGTCTCGGCCATGAAGGGCTCCTTTCTGAGCTGCAGACCGCAGGAAGTGACCGGGAGTCTAGCCGAGGCCGTCCCCGACGAAAGCCCACGGGGAAGGCCGTTCGCCCCGCTCCGACCGCTCCGAATCGGACCTCGGCGTCACGACGACGATGGCCCGCCGCCCGCGCCGGGAGCGATGACGCACCTCCACGGGCGTTACCGCTTCCAGACGATCCAGGTGGCGCTCACGAACCACGAAGACGCGACCGCCCTCGGCGAGGAAGCGGGCGATGCTCTCCGGTCCCGAGAGCCCCCGGACCGGCCGTCCGCCGTAGTACACCAGTCCCCCGGCCAGGGCGCGCTGCCCCACCAGTCCGATCGGTTCCTCCGGAGCGAGCAGCTGCGCCGCCGCCTCGGCGATCGGGCGCGGTGACTTCTCGGGGTTGCGTGCCGGGAACAGCACACCGAAGATCACCAGCTCCATCGCGAACACCGCCGCTACGGCGGTGCCGAGGCGGGCGAGGCCGGGACGCCGCGCGCGCCCCAGCACCAGCCACGCGGCGGTGGCGATGGCGACCGCCGCCACGACCAGCACGCCACCCAGGCGCGAGACTCCGGGTTGGTGCAAGGGGTCGGTCAGCGCCACCCATGCGCCGGCGCCCGCGAGCACGGCGCCCAGCAGCGCCGCGATGCCGTGAAGCGTCGG